>NZ_CP019511.1:3566666-3877500 GCF_002002925.1 Sphingomonas sp. LM7
CGGAAACCGAGATCAGCGCGTATATCGCCGGCCTGATCCTGCTCGCCGCCGCGCCGTGCACCGCCATGGTGTTCGTCTGGTCCAACCTGTGCGACGGCGATCCGACCTATACGCTGAGCCAGGTCGCTTTGAACGACATCATCATGGTGTTCGCCTTTGCGCCTCTGGTCGCGCTGCTGCTCGGCGTCGCGTCGATCACCGTGCCCTGGGACACGCTCCTGATCTCTGTCGCACTGTACATCGTGGTGCCCGTTATCGTCGCCCAGATCATCCGCCGCGCCGTCCTGTCGGCGGCGGGACAGCCCGGACTCGATCGGGCGCTCGGCCGGCTTGGGCCTGTCTCGCTGATCGCGCTTCTGACGACCCTGGTGTTGCTGTTCGGGTTCCAGGGCGGGGCGATCATCGCGCACCCGCTGGTGATTGCGCTGATCGCCGTGCCGATCCTCATCCAGGTCTATTTCAATGCCGGGCTGGCCTATTGGTTGAGCCGGAAATTCGGCGTGGCGTGGTGCGTCGCGGCGCCCTCGGCACTGATCGGCGCGTCCAACTTCTTCGAGCTTGCCGTGGCGGCCGCGATCTCGCTGTTCGGGCTGAAGTCCGGTGCCGCGCTTGCCACCGTCGTCGGCGTGCTCGTCGAGGTGCCGGTGATGTTGTCGGTGGTCGCGATCGTGAAGCGCACTCGTCCATGGTATGAAGCGGCATGACGGCGCTGGTCTATATCGGCGCAGCGCTCGCCGAGATCGCCGGCTGCTTCGCATTCTGGGCGTGGCTTCGGCTCGGGCACTCCCCGCTCTGGCTGGTGCCCGGCTTGATGTCGCTTGCTCTGTTCGCCTGGCTGCTGACATTGGTGGACAGCGATGCGGCCGGCCGAGCCTATGCCGCCTATGGGGGCGTCTATATCTGCGCTTCGCTGGGCTGGCTTTGGGCCGTCGAGGGGCTACGCCCCGACCGTTGGGATCTGGGCGGGGCGGCGATCTGCCTCCTCGGCGCCAGCATCATCCTTTTCGCACCGAGAGCCGCATGAGCCGTATCCGCAATCTCGTCGATCCAGGGCATCTCCCCGCACTAGATCCCGCGTTCGTGATCCCGCGCCCGGCCCTCGGTCTCGGCGACGATCGGCCGCGCCCCCGAATCCTTTTGCTGTACGGATCGCTCCGGCAGCGCTCCTTCTCGCGGCTCGCCGTCGAGGAGGCGGCGCGGCTGCTCCAGCTCTTCGGCGCCGAGACCCGGATCTTCGATCCGAGCGACCTGCCGCTTCCGGACCAGGTTGCGGGCGACGATCATCCCGCCGTCCATGAACTGCGCGAGCACGCCTTGTGGTCGGAAGGTCAGGTGTGGTGTAGTCCCGAGCGGCATGGCCAGATCACCGGCATCATGAAGGCGCAGATCGATCATCTTCCGCTCGAGATGAAGGGTATGCGCCCGACACAGGGGCGCACGCTCGCGGTGATGCAGGTTTCCGGCGGTTCGCAGTCGTTCAACGCAGTCAACACGCTGCGACTGCTTGGCCGCTGGATGCGGATGTTCACGATCCCGAACCAGTCGTCGGTGGCGATGGCGTACAAGGAATTCGACGAGGCAGGGCGCATGAAGCCGTCCAGCTATTATGACCGCATCGTCGACGTGATGGAGGAGCTGGTTCGCTTCACGGTTCTCCTGCGCCCGCATAGCGCGCAACTGGTGGACCGCTATTCCGAGCGCAAGGCCGCGAACCGGCCAATTACCGGCGACACGGATCACTCCCTGATTGCGATCCGTCCCGAAACGCCGGGCCGGCGGGTCGACCAGGAAGCGACTTCGCCCGCCGAGTGAGCCTCGGACGGCCACGTCGTCTTCGATCAGGAGCTTCGGGGTTGCAGCCCGCTTCAACAAAACACGCTTGACCCTCTAGCGGGTAGAGGGTGCAAACCGCGAATCATTCTCAACAAGTGAGTCGTCGATGCACGTTCGCCAATCCGCTGCCTCCCTCTGCGCACCTCTTCGACCGTCGATTGTGGGTTGGTTCGCGCTTTGGCTTGCCATGCTCTTGCTGGCTCTGCCGGCAAAATCCTGGGCAAACGATGCCGAAGTGCAGACGACCTGGCGCCTGCTCGACTATATTGCGGTCGATTATCCAGGGGCGGTGTCGGGCGGCAAGATCGTCAGCGACGCCGAATATGCCGAGATGACGGAGTTCGCCGGCCAGGTCGAGGCGCGGGTCCAGGCCCTCGCGTCAACGGCCGCCAAGGCAGACCTGCTGCGTCGCACGAAAGCGCTGCGCAGCGCGATCGCCGCGAAAGCGTTGCCGGAGGCTGTGGCCGAACAGTCCCGGACGCTCGCATCGGCGCTGCTCGCCGCTTACCCGGTGCCGCTCGCGCCGACGGCACCGCCGGACCTCGCGCGCGCGGCGACGCTCTACGCGCAGAACTGTGCCGCCTGTCATGGCGCGACAGGGGACGGCCACGGTCCGAATGCGGCCAGGCTCGATCCGCCCCCGATCGCCTTCACCGACAAGTCCCGCGCAGACCAACGCAGCCTGTTCGGCCTGTATCAGGTGATCAGCCAGGGCCTGGACGGGACGGCGATGCAGAGCTTTGCAGCACTTCCCGAATCTGACCGCTGGGCATTGGCCCTTCATGCGGGCCAGCTCGCCTATCCAGAGGCCGCGGCCCGCGAGGGCGAACGGCTGTGGCACAAGGATGCGGCGATCCGGGCCAAATTCCCCAATCTCGCAGCGCTGGTCGGCGTCACCCCTGCCGCATTGGCCGCCGACATCGGCAGTGACAAGGCGACGGCGCTCACTGCTTATCTGCGGCGCAATCCCGACGCCGTCACGGCGCGAGCTGGGAGCTCGCTTGCGTTGACCCGCGAGCGGCTCGAACAAAGCCTCGCCGCCTATCGCGCCGGCGACCGCAAGGCGGCGGCCAACCTCGCGCTTTCCGCCTATCTCGACGGATTCGAGCCGGTCGAGCCGGTGCTGGCCGCCCGCGATGCGCCGCTGATGGCACGGATCGAGCGCGCCATGGGCGAGCTTCGCGCCGCGATTGGTGAAGGCCGCCCGGCTGACGAGGTCAAGGCCGCCAACCGGTCGCTGGCAAGCCTGTTCACCGAGGCCGAAGCGGCGCTGGCGCCTGAGCGGGCAAGCAGTGCATCGAGCTTTCTCGGCGCGTTCGGCGTGCTGCTGAGGGAGGGCCTCGAGGCGCTGCTGATCGTCGTCGCGATGATCGCCTTTCTCAAAAAGACCGAGCGCCCCGAGGTGCTCGGATTCGTTCATGGGGGCTGGATCGCGGCGCTCGCAGCCGGGATCGCGACCTGGTTCGTCGCCACTTATTTCATCAGCGTGAGCGGTGCGTCGCGCGAGCTCACCGAGGGGTTCGGCTCGCTGTTTGCGGCCGTCATCCTGCTCACTGTCGGCATCTGGATGCACGGCAAGAGCAACGCGGAAGCCTGGCAGCGGTACGTCAAGGCAAAGGTCACCGCCGCGCTGTCGCGGCGATCGGGATGGCTCCTGTTCCTGCTCTCCTTTGTCGTCGTCTATCGCGAAGTATTCGAGACGATTCTGTTCTATGCCGCGCTGTGGGCGGAGGGGAACGGCGCAGCGATGCTCGCCGGCGCCGGCGCAGCAGCGGCGCTGCTCGCACTCATCGCCTCGGCGATGCTGCGCTACAGCGCGCGACTGCCGATCACCCAATTCTTCTCGTGGAGCTCGATCCTGATCGCGATCCTGGCGGTCGTTCTTGCCGGCAAGGGCATCGCGGGGTTGCAGGAAGCCGGCATTCTCGGCGTGCGGCCGCTCGCCAGCGTTCCGCGGGTCGAGATTTTGGGGCTGTTCCCGACAATCCAGAGCGTGCTGGCACAGATTGCGGCGATTGTCGTCCTGGCCGGCGGCTTCTGGCTCAACAGCCGCCGGACCTCCCCGGCGGGCGCGTCGGCGTCACCCGCCGAATAGCCGGCGCAAAAGGAAGATGGCAGCGGCAAGATAGCAGGCAAGCGAGGCGAGCGTGGTCGTGGCCATGCCGAAAGCGCGCGCGCCGGCGCCTTCGGGATAGCGGCGATAGAAACTGAGCCGGCCGATCGCAAACAGCAAGGCGGAGGCGACGAGAAGGCCCAGCCAGCGGCCACCGGCAACCGAGGCGAGCAGCAGATGCGCGCCGACGCCCAGGAAGGCTTGCTCGAGCGTGTTCTGGAGGAATGCGACCTTCATCGCGAGCGCCGGACTCGGAGGCCCCGTGGCGGCTCCGTCAATGTCTGCCTCCGAGCGGTAGCGTCCGCTCGCGACGAGGCGGACCGCGAGCAGAACAGCGCCAAAGTGGACGAGGCTGGTCTGGATCGCGAGAGCGAGCCGCGCGTCGGTTTCACTTGGGAAAGCAACCCATTCGGGCAGAAAGAAGACGCTCGCCGCGGAGACCGCTGCACAGAGCAGAAGGGCCAGGACCGCCTGCTTCCTTATCTGCCGCTGCTCCGCCAAGAGGTCCAAGACGCCATCTCCCTGTTAGCCGGGCCGATCCGCTGCGATCAGCGATATCGTACCGGTCACGGTGTGAATGTGCCCGGACTCTCTGACATTGGCGAATCCGGCCTTTTCGACGAGCGCGGGCAAAACGCCGTCCGCATTGGGCTGGGTGTCTGTCACGCCATCGAGCCGCTGGATGGTCAGCCGGAACAGCAGGCGCATGAGGCCTGCCTGCCGGCCATAGTCGGCAATCACAAGCCGCCCGCCCGGTCTGAGAGAGGCAAACATTGCGGCAAGCCCTGCCTCTTTCTCGGGCAGCGGCATCTGATGGAACATCAGGCTCGAGACCAACGCGTCGGCGGAGCGGACGTCGATGTCGCGTGCGAAGCCGCGTTCCCAGCCGATGTCGAGACCGGCGGCATCAGCCTTGGCCCGCGCGATCGCCAGCGCTTCCGCATCGGGGTCGATGCCGATGAGTTTCACCTCGGGACGGGCGGTCTTGAGCATTACCGCGAAGCTCCCGGTGCCGCAGCCGACGTCGACGATGGTTTCGCCGGGTCGCGGTGCGAGCAGGCCGATCATGGCGCGGCGCCAGCGCATCTCGCGGGTCCAGCGACGGATCGCCCGATCATAGTCGGCGGTGTCGCCGGTTCCGAGGGGCGGCGTGTAGGCGCGTTCGTTCAAGCGGGCGTCCTCCTGTGTTCCGCAAGCTCGCGGCGCGCGTCACGGATGATGTCCCAGGCCGAATGCAGGAACAGCAGCGCGATGACGCCGGCGACGACAAGATCGGGCCAGGCCTGCCTCGTCCAGCCGACGAGGAGGGCGGCGACGATGACTGCGATATTGGCGAGGGCGTCGTTGCGCGAGAACAGCCAGATCGCGCGGGAGGCCGCGTCGCCCTGATCCCGGAACCGTGCGAGGACCAGCGCCGCGGCGACGTTGACCGCCAGCGCGGCAATGCCGATGCCGCCCATCAGCTCGGCTTCGGGCGGCAGCGCGACGACTGCGCGCCACGCGGCATATCCGATCACGCCAAAACCGAGGGACGCGAGGAATAATCCCTGGACGAGCGCGATGCGGCTGCGAACGACGGCAGTCCAGCCGAGCGCGATGAGGCCGAAAAGCGTGATCGACCCATCACCGATGAAATCGAGCGAGTCGGCCTTCAGCGCCTGCGAGTTCGCGATGAATCCGCCGACCAGCTCGACCACACCGAAACCGAGGTTGAGAATGATCACGATCCATAGCGCGCGCCGGTAGGCGGGATCGGTACTCGCCCGCGCGGTGTCCGTCTCACATCCGCAGTCGCTCATTTGTCACCTCCGCAGCGAGTCGCGGATCATTCTAGGACCTGTAGTTACTAGAGGGTCAAGCGGCCTCGACCGGCCCGAGCGCCTCGATGATCCGGCATGTCGAGATGGACCCTTGCGAGCATTGGCCGATCAGATCGTCGAGCTCGCGCCGCAGCGCGCGCAGGTCCGCAATCTTCCGGTCGATCTCCGCGAGATGCTTGCGCGCAACCGCGTCCACCGCGCCGCACGAGCTGTCCCGCTCGTCGGAGAGGGCAAGAAGGGCACGGACCTGATCGAGCGTGAAGCCGAGGTCGCGTGCCCGCCGGACAAAGGAAAGGCGGGCCAGATGCGCGGGTCCATAGTCGCGATAATTGCTCTCGGTCCGCGCCGGGACCGGCAGCAAACCGATCTTCTCATAGAAGCGAATTGTCTCGACCTTCGTCGCGGTCGATCGTGCGAGTTCGCCGATCTGCATTTGCTGGCCTTAACCCTGAAGTTGTTGCAGGCTGAATATAGCGAGGACATCGAAGCCACGAGTGAAAATGATCCGCAACGGCGGGCGCCTGCGTCGCGCCTGGTTTCAACTGCGCCACGACTCATCCATTGCGGGTGCAGCCGTTGCGTTTGTGCAAGCTCAGCTCCACTGTCACCGGTAAGGTCGGGCAATCGTGATACCGGATCATGATCATAGGTGTATGCAATCGTCATGAGGAGCGTTCGACCAAGGCGTGCCGATAGCCGGGAGGCGAAAAACCAACGGCGAAAAGACTCGGCCGGCCTGATCGTCCTTGGCACCGTAGCGGCCCTTGCGCCTCTGTCGTTGGCGGCAGTGTGCCTGCATATGCTGACGCCTCTCGCAATCAAACAGCTGGACGGAATTCTCGGCATAATGGCGATTACCGCGGGGGCCGGCATCGCCTTCACCTTGCTAGCCTTGATCAGAAAGCGGACATAGCCGAGCCTCCCTGGCGACGGGAGCGATTCGGCCGGCCCTGCGGGGCTAAACTTGCGCGCCGGCCATGCCACGGCTGTCGAGCGACCTCGCTACTGAGTTCGCAGACGCGCGATCCCGTTAGTTTCTTCCGGGTACATCGAGGCGCGTAAAGTTGGTTCGGTCGTCCCGCCGCCAGCTTCGCATCCTGAGAAGATCATTGAGCGCTTGACCCTGAAGCGGCTTCAGAGTGCATAAAAGTCGTCGTGTTATCCCCGGCGAGGTGAACGGCATGGTTTGCAGCAGCTGCGTCCCCGAAACCAAGGACGCGAAAACAGATAAAGCCTGGCGCACCGTCCTTTGGATTGCGCTCGCAATCAACGCCGCCATGTTCGTGGCGGAAATCGTCGCCGGCATCGCGTCGGGCTCGCGGGCTCTGCAGGCCGACGCGCTCGACTTCCTTGGGGACACGGCGAATTATGCGATCAGTCTTGGCGTCGCGGGAATGGCGCTCCGCTGGAGATCGCGCGCCGCATTGGTCAAGGGTGCTACGATCCTTGCGTTCGGTGCCTTTGTGGTCGTTACTACGATTGCCGCCGCCTTCGGGGACGGCGTGCCACGCGCCGAGACGATGGGTATCGTGGGCCTCCTGGCCCTGATTGCGAACGGTGCAGTTGCCGCGATGCTCTATCGCTACAGGTCGGGTGATGCGAACATGCGTTCGGTGTGGATTTGCTCGCGCAACGACGCGATCGGCAACCTTGCGGTGCTGGCCGCGGCGGCCGGCGTCTTCGGCACGGGCACCCAATGGCCTGATCTTGCGGTAGCCGCGATTATGGCGGCGTTGGCTTTGACCGGTGGGATACAAATCTTGCGGCAGGCAAGTAGTGAGCTCAAACCTTCAGCAAAACGCGATCAGTTACGTAAAATTACTGGGTCCGACACCTTTGTGATGAAATAACGTGAAGCTGGTCCGCTTCTTTTAACTTGATCCGACTAATATTTTTTCGCCGCAGGATCAATCTTGCGTCGAATAGGTCTACCAAATGGTAGCGTTTTGAGATAGGGGCCGGCCGGATGCGCAAGCTGATCGCCTTGATCGCAAGTCTGATGCTGGTCCTGACTCTGTGGTCGGGCTTCCAGGCATCGGCCGCTTATGCCTCCGAAGCAACCGGTTGCGTTGCGGTTGCCGCCGACGCGTATGGCCATGCCCCCGGTGACGCCGATGAAGTCCGCGGCGACAGCGACAAGGCCGCGCCGCACCATCACAATGTGAGCCACTCGCACGAATTGGGTATCCCGGTCTCCGACTGGATCGACGTCGCTTTCGTGCGCACCTCGCTTCAAAGCGGCATCGGGCCGGGCGTGCCTCCGGCGGCGTTCGCGTCTCACCGCGACCTGAGGCCGCCGATCGCCTGACATCGCCGTCTCTCCGTGCGTCCATGACGCGCGGAGCTCTCGCGAATGTCAGGGAGAATCCCCAATATGTCTCGTTTCATCGCGGCGCTTCTCGCCGCGGCGTCCTGCGCAGGTATCGCGCAGGCGCAAACGTCGCCACCCGTCGAGTCTGTCGACGTAACCACGCTTGATGAAGCGCTGTCGCAAGCCGGCGCAGCGTCCCCTTCGACCGAGGCTGCCGGCTTCGGCATCCAGGGAGCGGAGGCCGGCCGAACCGTTGCCGGCCTTCGTCCCAATCCCTCGGTTTCTATCGAAGCCGAGAATGTCGCGGGCACCGGACCCTATCGTGGGCTCGACAGTGCCGAGACGACCATCGGCTTCTCGATGCCGATCGAGCTCGGGGGGAAGCGAGGCGCACGCATCGGCGTCGCCAACGCGCGGACGACCCGCGCACGTCTCGAAGCCGAGATCGCGCTCGCCGATGTGAGGCTACGGGTCACCCAGGCTTATAACGAAGCCGTCGCTGCCGAGCGGCGATTGACGGTGGCGCAGGAACAGCTGCGCATTACCGACGAAGCTCTGCGTGTTGCGAACGACCGCGTCATGGTCGGCGCTACTTCCCCGATCGATGAACAGCGCGCCGCGGTTCAGCAGATCAATGCGAAGACCGACGTTGAGCGCGATCAACGCGCAGCTGAAGTCGCCCGCGCCAATCTCGGCCGGCTGACGGGAAGCCCGGTCGTCGGACCGCTCGATCAGCGCTGGTTCGACCAGGCGGGCAAGCCCGGGCCGGAAGTTCCTCCTCGCGCCGAGGGCACGTTGGCTTATGCGGCCGCGGCGGCCGATCTGTCGATCGCCACCGCAAACGTCCGGCTGGCGCAGAGTCAGCGCGTGCCTGACCTGACGGTCACCGCCGGCACGCGGCGGCTGGAGGCGACGAACGACGTCGCGGCGGTGCTGGGCGTATCGGTCCCGCTGCCCTTCTTCAACAACGGCCGCGCTTCGATTGCCCAGGCGCGCGCCGAACGCAGCCAGTTCGATGCTCGCCTCAGGCTTGCCCGTCTCGATGCCGAGCAGGCGATCGCCAGCGCGCGCGCCGAACGCGACAATGCGGCCGCCACGGTACGTGCTTCGGGGCCGGCACTGGAGGCTGCAGCCGAGGCCGCGCGGATAGCGCGGATCGGCTACGGCCAGGGCAAGTTTGACCAGATCATTCTGCTCGAGGCCGAACGCACGCTCGCCGAGACGCGATCGCAGGCGATCGACGCGCTTTTCCAGTTTCACGACGCCGAGGCCCGACTGGCGCGCCTGACCGCGCCTGCGCCCGACTTTGCCGGAGACATTCGATGACCTTCAACGACAAACGCCTTCTCGGCGGCGTGAGCGGAGCCGTTCTGCTCGCCGCCATCGGCGGCTTCACCGTCGCGCGTTATACGACGCCGGCGCCAACCGCGCAGGAACCTGCCGCCGCAGAGGAAGCGCCCGAAGCCGCCCCGGACAGCCTCACCATGACCGGCGAGGCCATCAAGGCGGCCGGCATCCAGACCGAAGCGGTGAGCGCGGGCGGTCTCGGTGCCGAGATCGTCTCGCAGGCGACCGTCACTGCGTCTCCAAGCGGCGAGGCCATGGTTACCGCGCGCGCCGGGGGTGCCGTCACGCGCGTCTTCAAGAGGCTCGGCGATCCGGTCCGCGCCGGCGAGGCGCTGGCGATCGTCGAAAGCCGCGAGGCTGCACAGATCGCAGCCGAGCGCACCTCGGCCAATGCCAAGGCTGTACTCGCCCAGAAGGGCCTGGCGCGCGAGCAGTATCTCTACAGGCAACGCGTGTCGGCACGCGTCGATCTCGAACAGGCGCAGGCCGAAGCCGCGGCGGCGAACGCGGAGGCGCGGCGCGCCCAGGCTGCGGCAGGTGCCGCCAATGTCACGAGCGACGGCAGAGGCGTCATCGTGGCGAGTCCGATCTCGGGGCGCGTGACATCGACTGCCGTGACCCTCGGTGCTTTCGTGCAACCCGAGACCGAGCTGTTCCGTGTTGCCGATCCCCGGCTGATCCAGATCGAGGCGCCGGTCGGCTCGATGGACGCAGGCCGCATTGCCGCGGGCGATACCGCGGTGGTCGAAATGGCCAACGGCAGAACCGTCAACGCGCGAGTGCGGGCCGTCACCCCGACCCTGAGCGGCGAGACACGCGCAGCAACGGCAGTGCTCGACGTGGCCGGGGGCGAGCTGCAGCCCGGCCTCGCAGTCCGTGTCCGGCTTAAGCCGAGCCGCGGCGAAACCACGACGGCGATTGTCGTGCCGGAGGAGGCGGTCCAGTCGCTCGAGGGGCGCGACGTCGTCTTTGTGAGGACTCCGCAGGGCTTCCGTGCGGTCTCCGTCACTCTCGGTCGGCGCAGTGCCGGTCGTGTCGAGGTCCTGACCGGTCTGTCCAATGGCCAGACGGTCGCCACGCGGCAGGCGTTCCTGCTCAAGGCCGAACTTGGCAAGGGCGCGGGGGAAGAGGAATGAGCGGGATCAAAGCGGCGGCGATCGCCGCCGCGGGTCTGCTGGTCATGACGATTTCGGCATGCGCCAATGGCCCGCGCCTCGCGGTCCCGCTTCAGTCGGCGTCCGGCAAGCAGCTCAAGATCTGGACGGTGACGGCCAGCGATGAAGGTGACACTGTGCTCGTGTCCGGAATGGTGCGGCGCCCGGCTTTGTCGGTGGGCCCGATCCCGGGGCACCTGCACGTTGTGGCGCATTTCGCCGATGGCCGCCCCGAAGTCGTCGCCGACACGCACTGGGGCAGCATCCCGGTGCGCGGCTCGCGGTCCGGGCGCTATTCCGTCCGCCTGCCGATCGCCGATGCCGGAGCCGTAGCAAATATCATCGTGTCCTATGTCGGCTCCGCCGACATGGTCGACGCGCCATCGGGAACCAACCCATGATCGCAAGTCTAATCGGGCTATCCGTCCGCGCACGCTGGGCGGTGCTCTTCCTGTTCCTCGCCATAGCCGGTGTCGGCTTGTGGCAGCTCACCAAGTTGCCGATCGACGCGGTGCCCGACATCACGAATCGCCAGGTCCAGATCAACACCGTCGAACGCGGTCTTTCGCCAAGCGAGATCGAGAAACGCGTCACCTTCCCCATCGAAACTGCACTCGCCGGTATTCCCGGACTCGAGACAACCAGATCGCTGTCGCGCAACGGCTTCAGCCAGGTCACCGCGATCTTCACCGACCGGACGGACCTCTATTTCGCACGGCAGCAGGTCAGCGAGCGGCTGACCCAGGCCCGGGACACGCTTCCGGACGACGTCCAGCCACAGATCGGGCCGGTCACCACCGGACTTGGCGAAGTGCTGATGTACTCGGTCGATTTCACCAATCCCGGCGGCAAGGGCGCGCCGATCAAGGATGGTCAGCCCGGCTGGCAGCGCGACGGCAGCTTCCTCACGCCTGAGGGCGACCGGCTGACCGACGAGATCTCGCGCGCTGCCTATCTGCGCACGGTGCAGGACTGGATCATCCGCCCGCAGCTCCGCACCGTTCAGGGCGTCGCCGGCATCGATTCGATCGGCGGCTATGCCAAGCAATATGTCGTGGAACCCGATCCGGTGAAGCTCTCGAAGTTCGGCATCTCCTTTTCCGAACTGGCCAAGGCACTCGAGTCAGCTAACCTCGCGGTCGGCGCCAACTACTTCAACCGTGGCGGCGAGGCGTTCCTCGTGCGTGCAGACGCCCGTATCCGGGACCTCGATGAAATCACGGACGCGATCGTCGCGACTCGCGGCGGCGTTCCGGTCGCGGTGAAGGATGTCGCCACTGTGCGTGTCGGCGGCGAGCTTCGCACCGGCGCTGCGAGCATGAACGGTCACGAGGCGGTCATTGGTACCGCACTGATGCTCATCGGGGAGAACAGTCGCACCGTCGCCGGGGCGGTCCGCGACCGCCTCGACACGACTGCGAAGTCGCTGCCGCCAGGAATCATGGTTACCCCGGTGCTCGACCGTTCGAAGCTGGTCAACGCGACCGTCAGCACGGTCCAGCGCAACCTTGCCGAAGGCGCATTGCTGGTCGCGGCAGCGCTGTTCCTGCTGCTCGGCAACTGGCGCGCCGCGCTGATCGCTGTGCTCGTGATCCCGTTCTCGTTCCTGATGATGGCGATGGGGATGAACGCGTTCGGCGTTCCTGGAAACCTGATGAGCCTTGGCGCGCTCGATTTCGGGCTGATCGTCGATGGTGCAGTGATCATTATCGAAAACTGCCTTGCGAGGTTGGCGCACCGCCAGGAGCATGAAAGTCGTCTGCTGACGCTCCGGGAACGCCTCGAGGTCACGATGCGGGCGAGCCAGGAGATGATCAAGCCGACCGTGTTCGGACAGGCGATCATCCTGCTCGCCTTTGCGCCCTTGCTCATGTTCACCGGTGTCGAAGGCAAGACGTTCTCGCCGATGGCGATCACGATCATGCTGGCGCTGGTCGCCGCGTTCATTCTCTCGCTCACTCTCGTCCCGGCACTGATCGCGCTGCTGATCCGCGGCAAGGTCGCGGAGAAGGAGGTCTGGCTGATCGCCAAGTCGAAGGCGCGCTATACGCCGCTCCTCGAACGCGCCGTGGCAACGCCCTGGCCGTTCATCGGCGCGGGCTTCGCCTTCTTTGCGGCCTCGGCCTTTGTGTTCGGCCTTTTGGGGCAGGAATTCATCCCCCAGCTTGACGAGAAAAATCTGGCGGTCGCGTCGACCCGTGTACCCTCCGTGGCGCTCGAGCAGTCGCTGATGATGCAGCGCGGCGTCGAGCAGGCCGTCACCAGCCTGCCCGAAGTCGAACTGATGTTCTCCAAAACCGGTACCGCCGAAGTTGCGACTGACCCGATGCCGCCGAACATCTCGGACGGATTCGTCATTCTCAAGCCGCAGGAAGAATGGCCGGCCGGAGTCGAGACGAAGGAGGACGTTCTCAAGCGTATCGAGAAGGTGACGGGCGCACGGTTGGGACAGGTCTATGAAGTCAGCCAGCCGATCCAGCTGCGCTTCAACGAACTGATCGCCGGTGTGCGCGGGGACGTCGCGATCAAGCTTTACGGCGACGATCTCGACAAGATGGGGGCCGCGGCGAACCGTATCGTCGCAGCGATCCAGGGGGTACCGGGTGCGGCGGACGTGAAAGCCGAGCAGACCAGCGGCTCCCCGACGCTGGAGGTCAACTTCGACCGCGCGGCCATCGCCCGGTTCGGGCTCACCGTCGAGGAGGTCGCCGACACGGTCGCCGCCGCGATGGGCGGCCGCGAGGCAGGCCTGGTGTTCGAGGGCGACAGGCGCTTCGAGATCACCGTCCGGGTGCCGGATACGACCCGCGAGAGCCTTGACGCGCTCGCCAGCCTGCCGGTGCTGCTGCCGAACGAAGCAAACGGCACGCGGGAATCGGTACCGCTGTCCCAGGTGGCACAGTTCCGGTTCAGCGAAGGGCTGAACCAGATCAGCCGCGAGAATGGCAAGCGCCGCGTCGTGATCCAGGCCAATGTGCGCGGTCGCGACGTCGGATCCTTCGTGACCGAGGCGCAGGCGGCGGTCGACAAGGTGGCACTGCCCGCCGGCTCCTATCTCGAATGGGGCGGGCAGTTCCAGAACCTGCAGGCGGCGTCGCAGCGGCTCGCGATCGTCGTGCCCTTGTGCTTCGCGGTGATCTTCGGGCTGCTCTACATGGCATTGGGCGGTTTTGCGCGGGCGACCGCGGTCTTTCTCGCCGTACCTCTGGGCCTTGCCGGCGGCGTGTTCACGCTCGCCCTCACCGGGATCGCTTTTTCGGTGTCGGCGGCCGTCGGGTTCATCTGCCTCGCTGGTGTCGCGGTGCTCAACGGTCTCGTCGTGATGACGGCAATCCGCGAGCGGCTCGACGCCGGGATGGAGTTGAGCAACGCGATCATCGAGGGCACCAAAGAGAAGATGCGCGCGGTCGTGATGACCGGGTTCGTCCCCGCCATCGGCTTCGTGCCGATGGCGCTCGCACATGGCACCGGCGCCGAAGTGCAGAAACCGCTGGCTACCGTCGTGATCGGCGGCCTGATCGCTGCGACGATCCTCACGCTGCTCGTCCTGCCTGCAATCTCCAAGGTCGTGCTCGGCCTCGGCGAACGCTGGTCGGCCCGGCGTGAACGCCGCGTCGCGGCGCAAGGCGACCTGCAAGTTGCCAGAGAAACGGGAGATTGATCATGCAGAACACAAGGCTGCTTCGCATCTACACCGATGAGGCCGCCTATTTCGGGGATCGCAAGGTCCTCGAAGTGGTCGCCAGCCGCGCGCGCGACGCGCGGCTGGCGGGGGCGACGATCCTCGAGGCGCTGATCGGCTTTGGCCGCTCCGCGCATCAGCATCGTCGGCACGTGCTCGAAAGTGATCGCTCGGTCGTCATCGAGATCATCGACGAGGAAGGCGCGCTGCGCCGCTTTGCGCAGACCCTCGACGACATACCCGGTCTCGGCCTGATCACACTGGAAGCCGTCGAAGTGCTCGGCGGCGCGTTCATGCGAGCAGATCCGGCGTGACTCGAATGGCGGGGCCGTCGGCGGGAGAGCGCGAATGCTAGCGTTCGGCTATACGCTGGTGCCGGTCGCCGCAGTGTTTCTCGGCTCGCTTGCCGCAGTATTGCGGCGACCGAGCGAAGCGATGATCAGCGCAATGCAGCATCTCGCGGCGGGCGTTGTGTTCGCCGCCGCGGCGACCGAGATCCTCCCACAGGTCATGCATCAGGCGTCGCCTGCGGCCACGCTCATCGGCGGCGGCCTCGGCGTGGCGACGATGCTCGCACTCAAGGAGATCGAGAAAAGGTTTGAAGGCAAGATCGCACTGCTCGGCGCGATCGGGCTCGATATCCTCATCGATGGGCTGGTTCTGGGGCTCGCCTTCGTTGCGGGCGCGAGAGCGGGCTTGCTGCTTACCATCGCGCTCACGCTCGAAGTGCTGTTCCTGGGGCTGTCGCTGGCGACCGAGCTCAGTGCAACGAGCCGCTCGCGACTGCGCGTCGTGGCGACCACCACCGCGGTGGCATTGCTGCTGCCCGCCGGTGCGCTGCTGGCGGTACCAGTCGCCCAGTTTCCGCCGGTGGTCATCGCCGGCTTCCTCAGCTTCGGCCTGATGGCGCTGCTCTATCTCGTCACCGAAGAACTGCTGGTCGAGGCACATGCCAGGCCGGACAGCCCTTTGATCAGCGCGATGTTCTTCATCGGCTTCCTCACCCTGCTGCTCATCGAAGAGATGCTGGGATGAGACGGTCGCCTCGCCAATGCAATTCCCAGCCGGAAGGATCGAGATCATGAGCGCCAAGCTCTGCCTGGACATCCCCGTCATCCTCCCCGAGATCCCCGACGCAGCCGATGCCTGTGTCGATCGGCTGAAGGGCGAACTCGCCGGCAGGCCGGGCATAGAGCAGGTCCATGTCGTCAAGGGCACCGAACCGAACGCGCCTGCACAGCTTTGCGTGCATTACGATCCCGACACGCTGTCGCTCGCCCGGATCAACGATATCGTCATCGGTGCCGGTGCCAGGTTGACCGAAAGCTACGGACATCTTGCATTGAATGTCGACGGGATCGGCCACCAGCGCCGCGCCCGCAGCGTCGCGGAGCAATTGCTCCGCGTGAAAGGCGTGCAGGAAGCCGAAGCCAGCGCCGCAGGTACGGTTCGGATCGAGTTCGACCGGTCCGCTTTGTCGGAGGAAGCCCTGCGCAGCTTCCTCGGCCAGATAGGCATCCATGAGCGCCCGAAGCGCGGCCCCAAGCCGCGCGCCGCCGGCCTCGATCGAGGCACGGCGGAACCCGCGACCGGCGACGCGCACACGCCGGGCGAGGCGCACGATCATGACGGGGATCACGAACATGGCGACGCGGAAGGCGGACATGGGCACGCTCATGGCGGCATTTTCGGCGCGAACAGCGAGCTGATCTTCGCGCTGCTGTGCGGCGCCCTGCTCGGCATCGGATTTGCGATTGAGAAACTGGTACCTGCGCCGGCATGGCTGCCGATCGCACTTTTTGTCGGCGCGTACGGATTCGGCGGCTATTTCACGATGCGCGAGGCCATCGACAATCTGAGACTCAAACGGTTCGAGATCGACACGCTGATGCTCGTCGCCGCGGCGGGCGCGGCCGCGCTGGGGGCCTGGGCGGAAGGCGCGCTGCTCCTTTTCCTGTTCAGCCTGGGCCATGCCCTCGAACATTATGCGATGGGACGTGCCAAGCGCGCAATCGAGGCGCTTGCCGAACTCGCGCCGGATACCGCCCTGGTCCGTCGCGGAGACGAGCAATCGGAGATTCCGGTCGAGGAGCTGCAGATCGGCGACACCGTCATCGTCAAGCCCGACGAGCGGATCGCTGCCGACGGATTCCTCATCAAGGGCACGAGCAGCGTCAACCAGGCGCCGGTCACGGGCGAGAGCATGCCGGTCGACAAAAGGCCGGTGATGGATCACCCGGCAGCCAGTGCCGCGCCGGATACGGTCGAGGCCGCCAATCGGGTTTTTGCGGGCACGATCAACGGCAGCGGACTGATCGAGATCGAGGTCACCAGGAAGTCCACCGACAGCGCGCTGGCAAAAGTGGTCAAGATGGTGAGCGAGGCCGAGACGCAACGATCGCCCACCCAGCGCTTCACCGACCGCTTCGAGCGAATCTTCGTGCCCTCGGTGCTCGCGCTGACCGTCGCGTTGCTGTTCGCATGGGTCATCGTGGACGAGCCGTTCCGCGACAGCTTCTACCGCGCGATGGCGGTGCTCGTCGCCGCGAGCCCCTGCGCGCTCGCCATCGCCACGCCGAGCGCCGTCCTCTCGGGCGTTGCGCGCGCCGCGCGCGGCGGCGTGCTGGTCAAGGGAGGCGGACCGCTGGAGAATCTCGGCTCGTTGAACGCCATCGCCTTCGACAAGACCGGGACGCTGACCGAAGGCCGGCCGCAGATCACCGACGTGATTCCGGCGGAAGGCGTCGAGGAGGAAGAGCTTGTCGCCATCGCCGTCGCGGTCGAAAAGCTCAGCAACCATCCGCTCGCGCGCGCCATTGCGCGCGACGGCGCGGAGCGCCTCGGCGAACGTCCGATTCCGACCGCGACCGATCTCGGCAGCCTTACCGGGCGCGGTGTGACCGCGCGCATCGACGGCGACCAGATCACGATCGGCAAGGCAGAGATGTTCGGCAGCGACGGTGTCGCCCCCTTGTCCCCCGAAATGGCGGACGCGATCGCGAAGCTTCGCGAGGGAGGCCGAACGACCATGGTCGTCCGCCGCGGCGACAAGGATCTTGGCGCGATCGGGCTCATGGACACGCCGCGCGAGGCGGCGAAGGCGACGCTCGCCCGCCTTCGCGAGCTCGGCATCACGCGGATGATCATGATCTCCGGCGACAATCAGAAAGTTGCCGAGGCGATCGCGAGCGAGGTCGGGATTGACGAGGCGATCGGCGACCTGATGCCCGAAGACAAGGTCGATGCGATCAAGAGGCTCCGCGGCGAGGGCAAAGTTGCGATGGTCGGGGACGGTGTCAACGACGCCCCCGCAATGGCGAACGCCACCGTCGGAATTGCGATGGGCGCTGCCGGATCCGACGTTGCGCTCGAGACCGCCGACGTTGCGCTGATGGCCGACGATCTGGCGCATCTGCCGTTCGCGGTCGGGCTCAGCCGCAGCACGCGCAGGATCATTCGTCAGAACGTCTTCGTCAGTCTCGGGGTCGTGGCGGTCCTGGTGCCCGCCACGATTCTCGGCCTTGGCATCGGTCCAGCGGTCGCGGCCCACGAAGGCTCCACTCTCGTGGTCGTGTTCAATGCGCTGCGCCTGCTCGCGTACAAGGATCGCGGGGCATGAGAATCATCGAGAACGAGACAGCGATCGCCGCGCCGCCGGCTCAGGTCTGGCGCGTTTTGAGCGACTTTCCAGGCTACTGTGGCTGGCATCCTTTCATCCGGCTTTCCGGCGAGGCGACGCTCGGCGCCGAGGTGGATTACGAATTTACCGCCATCCTCCGCAGCCGGAGGGTTCGGCACTCTCCCGCGGTGATCACGCGCCTGGAGCGCGATACCGCGCTGGAATGGCAAATGGGATACCGGCACGTCTTCCAGCACATCGAATCCTGGGAGCTTTCGCGCCTTCCGACGGGCACCCGATTGCGGCACTGGGTGGAATTTCGGGGGGCGTTTGCGCTGCTGATGAGCCGCGCGGCCAGAAACGCGGCGCATTCCCGGATGTGCGAAGCAGATGATGACCTTCGGAGTCATGTCGAGGGCAAGAAGTCGCGCACTCCGGCCCCCGTCCGGCGGGCACCCCGCAATGGCTTCAGAAAGCCGCGGAGATGACCAGGCGGGGCCCAGGGAGCACGCCGCCGACGGAAGGCGCGGACCACAGGCGTAGCCGGCCAAATGACCGGCGTCTTTGGTCAGAGGCCGATGATGCACTTCTTCGGCAGCTGATCGAGCGCCGCGAGCCGCCAGCAAGTATCGCGCGCCAGATGGAGCGTAGGCAGGATGCAATCCGCGGACGAGCAGGACAGCTCGGGCTCGCCGTTCCCTCTCCGCTACGTCCCTGGCGCAAGCATTGGGGTCGCGCGCTGCGCGACGCCCTGAAGCCTGAACGCGAGAGTCAGGTCGATGACTCCGGGGCGACCGACACGGCGGACCGCGGATGATCTCTGTGATGCTGTCGACGCCGTTCGTGCTGCCGACTATGTCCCCTTGGTTCTTCGGTCGCGAGATGCTGATCCGCAGCGAAAGCGCGAGGTGAAGGCTTGAGCGAGAAGTCCTTTTCGTTCGACACGGCGGCCAAGCGCCGCACCTTGTGGATCGTTCTGGTGCTGAACGTTGCGCTCGCGGCGGGGTTTGGAATCACGGGAGCGCTGGCAGATTCGAGCGCATTGATAGCCAACGGTCTCGATAATGCGTCCGATGCGCTGGTCTATGTCATCAGCCTCGTGGCGCTTACCCGTGCGGGCGCCTGGAAGCGCGCTGCGGCGCGTGTCTCCGGCACGCTTCTGCTGATCTTCGCGGCAGGTGTCCTGCTCGACGCGGGGCGACGCTACCTGATCGGTAGCGAGCCGCTAGGTTCCGACATGATCGCAATGGCGGTGATCGGCGCAGTTGTGAACGGGATCTGCCTTTGGCTGCTGAAGCGGCTGGAAGAGCCGGACGTGAACCTGCGGGCGGCGACGACGTTCAGCTTCAACGACTTCGTTTCCAACGGTGGGATCGTGGTCGCCGGGGTGGTCGTGCTCTGGACCGGCCAGAACTGGCCCGATCTCGTTGTTGGCGCGGCCGTGGCCGCGATTGCGATCAAGGGTGGGATCGAGATCCTGAGGGATGCCGCCGACGAGGCCCGCGATGCCAGATGAGCATGACAACCTGCCGCAACGCAGGCCATCGCGTACGCCTGGGAAGGGCCGTGGATGGGGTACGGGGCTGGGCGCAGGTGTTGGGCGTGCTCTCGGGCCGCGCCTGCGTCCTTTGCGGACGGACCCGCGTGGCTGCTAACCAGGTTGGCACCTAGCGCGCCAGCGTCTCGATGATCGGACAATCCGGCCGATCGTCGCCGTGACATCGTCTCGCGAGATCCAGCAAACTTGCCCGCATCTCTTCAAGTGCCCTCGCTTTGCGGCCGAGTTCCTCAGCGCGCGCAGTGGCGAGCGCCTTCACGTCAGCGCTCGAACGGCTCCTTTCCTGCCAAAGGCTGAGCAACGAGCGGATCTCCTCGATCGGAAATCCGAGATCGCGCGCATGTGCAATGAAGCGCAGCCGGCCAACATCCGCGTCTGAATAGTCGCGATAGCCGCTGTCGCGGCGCGGCGGCGGGGGAATCAGGCCAAGCTTCTCGTAATGGCGGATCATGCGTTGGGAGACGCCGCTCGCCTTCGACGCCTGGCCGATATTCATAACTTCACCGCGTTCAATCGTAGCGCATTCAATACCACCGTGAAGCTCGACAGCGCCATCGCCGCGCCGGCGAACATCGGCGACATGAGGATGCCCGCGACCGGATAGAGCACCCCCGCCGCGACGGGAACGCCGATGCCGTTGAACAGGAACGAGAAGAACAGATTCTGGCGGATGTTCGCCATCGTCGCCTTCGCCAGCCGGCGCGCACGCACCATCGCGTTGAGATCGCCCTTGGTCAGCGTCATGCCCGCGCTCTCGATCGCGACGTCGGTACCCGTTCCCATCGCCACGCCGACATCGGCGGCGGCAAGCGCGGGGGCATCGTTGATGCCGTCGCCCGCCATCGCGACCCGCGCGCCCTTGGCCTTGAGCTCGCCGACGATCCGCGCCTTGTCCTCGGGGCGAAGATCGGCATGGACCTCGTCGATGCCGCCGATCGTGCGGGCGATCGCCTCGGCCGTGCCGCGGCTGTCGCCGGTCAGCATGACGATGCGCAGCCCCTCGGCGTGGAGCGCCGCGATCGCGTCGCGGGCGGACTCCTTGATCGGGTCGGCGACGGCGAGCAGCCCCGCCACCTTGCCGTCGATCGCGACCAGCATCACGCCTGCTCCCGCGCCGCGATGCCGTTCGGCGGCGGCTTCGAGCGGCGCCGGATCTGCGCCGACCCGACGCATCTGCGCCGCGTTGCCCACGACGATCGTTCGTCCGCCGACACGGCCGCTGATCCCAAGCCCGGTCTGCGAGTCGAAACCGTCGACGTCATCGAGCTTGAGCCCGCGCTCCTCGGCGGCCTGGACGATCGCATGGGCGAGCGGGTGCTCCGAGCGGCTTTCGACGGCAGCCGCTGCGGCGAGCAGCTCGTCTTCTGTCAGACCGGCAACCGGCTCGATCGCCACCAGTTTGGGCCGGCCCTCGGTGAGCGTCCCGGTCTTGTCGATCACCAAAGTGTCGACCTTTTCCAGCGCCTGGAGCGCCTCGGCATTCTTGATCAGCACACCGGCATGCGCGCCGCGTCCGGTACCGACCATGATCGACATCGGCGTGGCGAGGCCGAGCGCACAGGGACAGGCGATGATCAGCACCGCAATGGCGTTGAGCAGCGCATGCCCGAAGGCGGGCTCGGGACCGACCAGGATCCACACGACGAAGGCCGCGACCGCGATCAACACGACGAGCGGCACGAACCAGCCCGAGATGCGGTCGGCGACGGCCTGAATCGGCGCGCGGCTGCGCTGCGCTTCGGCGACCATCCTCACGATGCGCGCGAGCACGGTGTCCGATCCGACTGCGCGCGCTTCCATCACCAGGCTGCCGGTGCCGTTGACGGTGCCGCCGGTCAGCTGCGCGCCTGCTTCCTTGAGCACGGGCGCGGGCTCGCCGGTCAGCATCGACTCATCGACCGACGAGCGGCCCTCGAGCACGATCCCGTCGACCGGTACCGCCTCGCCCGGCCGAACGCGCAGTCGATCGCCGGCGACCACGTCGGCAAGCGTCACTTCGGCTTCGCTGCCGTCCGCACCGATCCGGCGCGCAAGCTTCGGCGCGAGGTCCATCAGCGCGCGGATCGCACGACCCGTGGCGGCCCGCGCCCTGAGCTCGAGGACCTGACCGAGCAGCACGAGCGTGACCACCACGCCTGCGGCTTCGTAGTAGACCGGGATCATCATGCCGTGCTGGCGGAAGCTCGGCGGGAACAGCTGCGGCGCGAGCGTCGCAACCAGACTGTAGAGGAACGCCGCGCCGACCCCGATCGCGATCAGCGTGAACATATTGTAGTGGCGCGACTTGAGCGACGCCCAGCCGCGCTCGAAAAAGGGCAGGCCGCCCCACAGCACGATCGGCGCCGTGAGCGCGAGCTGCACCCAGGGCGAGGCGGCGGGGCGCACCAGCTGGAGCCCGAGCATCTCCGCGCCCATCGACACGGCGAGCAGCGGCACGGTGAGGATCGCCGACACCCACAGCCGGCGGGTGAAGTCGACCAGTTCGGGGTTGGGCCGATCGTCGAGCGTCGGCTCCTCGGGCTCGAGCGCCATGCCGCAGATCGGACAGGTGCCGGGGCCTTCCTGGCGAATTTGCGGATGCATCGGACAGGTCCACATCGCACCCGGCGTCGCCTCGGGTAGGGCACGCGGTGCATCGCCCAGATAGTGTTCGGGGTCCGCCAGGAACTTCGTCCGGCAACCGGCGCTGCAGAAATGGAACGCTTCGCCGTCATGCCAGGCATGATGCTGCGTCTTCGCCGGATCGACGGTCATGCCGCAGACCGGATCCTTGACCTGTGCCGCAGCGTCGGGCGCCGGATCGCCTTGACTCGAGCAGCAGCTCTTGCCGTGGCCATGGTGTGCGTGGTCGTGATTCATGCGTCGATTCCTCCAACGCAGTATCAGATAGGGTTTGACATCATGTCAGGGTCAAGCAGGAAAATCCGGATGAGGCGAGGGCCCATCCAATTCCCTTCCGTAACCGGCGTATGGATGCGGGGACCGATCCTGGCGGCGTGAATGGGTTGGCATAGCGCAGTTCTCCTGCGGCATCTCTCATTAACTACGCGGCGCGAGCGCGGTGCCCTCGCCCGCTCGCCGTCCGATCGTACCGCCCTGCCTCAGGCCGGCATCGGCTCGAGCGTGCCGAGCCACGCCACCAGCGCGAGGATCAGCGCCGCGCAGAGGGTTTCGACGACCAGGCTTGTCCGCAGCACGGCAAGCGCGGCCCGGTGGTCCTCGGCCGCGAGCGCCCGCTCGAAGGCCGGTACGAGCCGGAAGCGGTGCGATGCGGCGAGACCGAGCATCACGGCGAACGCCGCGAGCTTGAGAAGCAGGAGCTGGCCATAGAGCGATCCTGGCAGGCCGCCGAGCTGATCGAAACCGACCACCAGCAACAGGTTGACGGTGCCGGTGACGATCAGCGTCGCAACGACGATCGTTCCGACGGTCGCGAATCCATCCAGCGCGCGATGCGAGAGCCTGAGATCGTCGGAGGTCATTCGGTCGCTTCGCCGGAAGACGAGCAGGAGGAGCGCGACCAGCGCACCGACCCAGATTCCGGCGGCAAGCAGATGAAGAATGTCCGAGCCGAGATGGGCGGCACCGGCAGCACCCTCGCGCATTGCAGCGTGACCGCCCCATGCGAGGCTGGCAAGCGCGACCGCGCCGCCGAGCCCGGCGCCCGACAACATGGCGATCGGACGGGTGCTGGCAAGCAGGACCGAAGCGAGCACAAAGGCACAAGCTGCCATGCGCATGATCCAGGCGGTTCCGACCGCGGTCCCGCTGACAATCATGGTGATCGAGGCGGAATCGACCGCGATCAGCGGCACGCCGGCCATCGCGGCGGCCAGCGCGGCCAGTCCCGCCGCCGACAGCAGCAGGCCAAGCAATGCCGTGCCGCCAAGCAGCGGACGGAAGGCAATCGCGGCGCCCGACCGGCGTTCGTCGCCGCGCAGGCCGTAAAGGCCGAACGCGGCGACGCCGAACAGCACCATCAGGTCGAGATAGAGTCCGAACCGGAGGGCGACCGCGATTACGTCCATCCTTACTGGACTTTGAAGCTGTAATTGCCCTGCACGCGGTGGGTATCGGCCGACACGACATGCCAGTCGACGCGGTAGCTGCCCTTGGGAAGCGGCTTCGCCAGCGTCAGCACCAGCGTCTTGCCGTCCCCGGCAACGCTCGCCTTGACGGGCATCTTCATCGGTCCGTGCATCTTCATGCCCGGCATCTCGGTCATCACGACATCAGCGCCGGAGAACTGCGCGACCAGCCGCTCGGAGAAGACGAGCTGTACGCGCGCGGTCGGCGCAGTCGCCGAATTGGGCGCCGGCGTCGCCGAGACGAGCTTGGGATGGGCAAGGGCCGGAAGCGGCGCGACGAGCGCCGCAAGGGCGAAAACAGGGGCAAAGCGCATTCGAGGTTCACTCCAGGACGCCGGCGAGATGCCGGTCTTATGGACAATACGCATTGGCGACGCGCAACCCTCATCAACTAGCGCCCGGACGAGGAGATGCCAGAGAGAAGCTATGCGCGAGGGATTGCCGGTCCATCTGCGTATAGGCAGAAGAGGGGCGAGCGGAGCGATGACATGAACATGGAACTGGATGAGGTGCTGGGCAGGCTTTCGGCCGCGCCGGTGCCTCCCGGCCTCGCGGAGATCGAGGACAGAGTGTTCGCGCGGGTGCGCGAGGAAGCGGCGTTCGCCGCGCAGGCGACCAACCGGCTGCGGATTGGCGCGATCGCGGTGGTGGCAGCCCTTGGCCTTGGCGTGGCCGCCGGCAGCCCGGTCACGGCGGTGGCTGCGCCGAACACCCTGTCGCCGTTCGGCCCGTCGAGCCCCCTGGCTCCGTCGACACTGCTGGCATCCGGTTGATGAGACCCTGGCGCTGGACGGTCGGCCTCGCCGTCATCGCCTTCCTCGCGGGTATCGCGGGCGTCCTTGCCGGCCGCATGCTGATCCCGGCGCGGACGCAATCGACCGAATTGCATGAAGTCCTGCACCATCAGCTCAAGCTCGACGCGGGCCAGGAGGCGCGTATCGAGGCGATCGAGCAGCAATTCGCGGTACGCCGCCGAGCGCTCGAGTTCGAACTGCGCGCCGCCAATGCGCGGCTTGCCGATGCGATCCAGGCCGAGCACGGCAACGGGCCGAAGGTCACGGCGGCGGTCGATGCGTCGCATGTCGCCATGGGCGAGCTTCAAAAGGCGACGCTCGGGCACATCTTCGCGATGCGGCAGATTCTGCGCCCCGACCAGGCGGCCAAATTCGACCGGGCAGTGGTGAAGGCGCTGACCGCCGACGCGCGGTGAGCCTCGACCTGTCCGCACTGAGCGACGGCGAACTCGCGACCCTGAGCCAAAGCGGGCGGGACACCGCTTTTGCCGAGATCATGCGTCGGCACCGCGACGCGATCTACCGTATCGTCGCGGGCAATATCGGCGATCCCGAAGAAGCGCTCGATCTTGTCCAGGAGACGTTCGTCGCGGCGCATCGCGCGCTCGGCCGCTATGACGGGCTGCGCCCGATGCGGCGCTGGCTGGCGACCATCGCGCTCAACAAATGCCGGGACTGGCGACGGCGCCGCGCGGTGCGCCGCCTGTTCGCCTTTGCACTGCCGCTCGACGCGAGCAGTGCGCAGGTTCCCGAGGACCGGGCGCTGCCGGATGCCGAAGCCGCGGATCGCGCCGAAGTGCAGCGCGTCGGGCGCGCGATCGCCGCGCTTCCCGCGCAGCTGCGCGAGCCGCTCGTGTTGCGCACGGTCCAGGATCTGAGCCAGTCGGAAACCGCGGCGATCCTCGGCATCACCGAGAAGGCGGTCGAGACGCGCGTGCGACGGGCCCGGGCGAGGCTCAGCGAGCAATTGCGGCAATCCTGACGCCTCTTGACCCTGACATAATGGCAAACCCTATCTGAGCTGCGGCAGAAAAACGGTTCCGCGGTGAGGGCATCGCCGCGCCCATGCGTACCTGCAATCAAAGGCTCAGGCCCGTCACGGGGATAACAATGACAAAAAAGATCAACCGCCGACAGTTGCTGCGCGGTGCGACCCTAACCGCGGGCGGGTTCGCCGCCGTCAGCTGGCTGCCGGCCTGGGCCCAGACCGTCTCGCCCGGCATCGTCCGGCCGTTGCCGACGCTCTCGGGCAACGACATCACGCTCAAGATCGCGCGGATG
Organism: Sphingomonas sp. LM7; assembly: GCF_002002925.1. Classification (NCBI taxonomy): domain Bacteria; kingdom Pseudomonadati; phylum Pseudomonadota; class Alphaproteobacteria; order Sphingomonadales; family Sphingomonadaceae; genus Sphingomonas; species Sphingomonas sp. LM7. The sequence goes on from NZ_CP019511.1 coordinate 3,592,267, forward strand.
ACGTTGGCCCTGGACGGCCGCAAGTCCAAGGCCATCGGCATCAACGGCACCGTACCCGCGCCGCTGCTGCGCCTGCGCGAAGGCCAGACGGTGCGGCTCAACGTCGTCAACGATCTGGACGAGGACAGTTCGATCCATTGGCACGGCCTGCTCGTGCCACCGCAGTTCGACGGCGTTCCGGGCGTGTCCTTTCCCGGCATCAAGCCGCGTTCGAGTTTCCTCTACGAATTCCCGCTCCGGCAGAACGGCACCTATTGGTATCACAGCCATTCGGGGCTCCAGGAGCAGCTTGGCCATTACGGTCCGATCGTGATCGATCCCGCCGGGCCCGATCCGGTCCAGTACGACCGCGAGCATGTGCTCGTGCTCGCCGACCACAGCGAACTCTCGCCGCAGGAGATCTTCCGCCGGATGAAGGTCGATCCGGGACATTTCAACTTCCAGCGCCAGACGCTTGCCGGCCTGCTTTCGGGCAAGGACCAGAAGCTCAAGGACCGGATTGACTGGGGCGCCATGCGGATGGACCCGACCGACGTGTCCGACGCCACCGGCGCCGCCTACACCTATGTCGTCAACGGGCATGGCCCGCGCGACAACTGGACGGGCCTGTTCAAGCCCGGCGAGCGCGTGCGGCTGCGCGTGATCAACGCCTCGGCGATGACCAATTTCAACGTGCGCGTCCCCGGGCTCCGGCTCTCGATTGTCCAGGCCGACGGCCAGAACGTCCATCCGGTCGAAGTGGAGGAATTCCAGATCGGCGTCGCCGAGACCTATGACGCGATCGTCACGCCGGCCGAGGACAAGGCCTATACGATCGCCGCCGAGGCAGTCGACCGCTCGGGAATGGCGCGCGCGACGCTGGCGCCCCGGCCGGGCATGGCCGGCGAAGTGCCGCCGCTGCGCAAGCGCCCGCTCGCGACGATGAAGGACATGGGCATGGACATGTCGAGCATGCCCGGGATGGAGGGCATGGACATGTCGGGCCCGGCCCGCGGCGTCGACCCCAGCGCCGAGCAGAATGCGTCGGCGACGCTCGCCACGGGCGGTGCTGCCGCAATGGGTGGCATGGATCATGGCGCGATGCCGGGAATGGATCATGGCGCAATGCCCGGGATGGACCATGGCGCGATGCCGGGCATGGATCACGGATCGATGCCGGGCATGGACCATGGCGCGATGGACATGGGCTCGATGAGGATGCGCGACTTTTCCAATGCCCCGCAGGTCAGGAAGGGCCCCGGCGTGCAGACGATCTCGCCGATGCCGATGGACCGCACCGGCGAGCCCGGCCAGGGCCTCGAGGATGCCGGGCACAAGGTGCTGGTCTACAAGGACCTGATGGCGCTCGACCGCAACCCCGACGTGCGCGCGCCGTCGCGCAGCATCGACATCCACCTCACCGGCAACATGGAACGCTTCATGTGGTCGTTCGACGGCGAGAAGATGTCGGACCATCACGAGCCGATCCCCTTTATCGAGGGCGAACGGGTGCGGGTGAACCTCATCAACGACACGATGATGAGCCATCCGATCCATATCCACGGCCATTTCTTCGAGCTGGTGACCGGTCATGGCGACCATGGTCCGCGCAAGCACACAGTGCTCGTCCAGCCCGGCGGCAAGGTGACGTGGGACTTCACCGCCGACGCGGTCGGCGACTGGGCGTTCCACTGCCACCTGCTGTACCACATGGAAGCGGGCATGATGCGCGTCGTGAGCGTGCGGCCGAAGGGAGATGCGGCATGAACCGGCTCCTCATCGCGCTCGCGGCGTCGACGGCGCTCGCTTCTGCCCAGCCGGCGCTCGCGCAGGACCATTCGCAGCACCAGGGCATGAACATGCCTGGGATGCAGATGCCCGCTCCGGCGAAGAAGCCCGCGAAAAAGCCCGCGCCCAAGAAGCGGGCGGCGAAGCCTGACGCCAGGCCCGCGCCCAAGCCTGCGCCGCGGCCGGTGACGCCGCAAAGCGGCAGCATGGAGGGCATGGATCATTCGGCGCACGACATGAGCCAGATGCCGCCAGCGTCGGATCAGGCCAAGCCGGCCGAGCCGATGCCCGGCATGGACATGCAGGACCACAGCCAGCATGGCGCGGCTCCGCAGGCCGAGCATGGCGGCATGGCAATGACCGGAACGGCGCTGCCCGCCGGCGACGCGCCCGCACCGCCGCCGCCGATGGACCATTTTGCCGACCGGCAGTTCCCAAAGGACGAGATGGCGCGCGCGCGGGAGCGCATGATGCGCGAGCAGGGTGGCCAGACCTTCTATCAGGTCATGTTCAACCTGGCCGAATATCGCGCCCGGCAGGGCCGTGACGGCTATCACTGGGACGGCGAGGCCTTTGTCGGCGGCGACATCAACCGCCTTTGGCTCAAGTCGGAGGGCGAAGGTTCGTTCGGCGAGCCGCTCGAAAGCGCTGAGGTGCAGGCGCTCTACAGCCACGCGGTTGGTCCCTATTTCAACCTGCAGGCCGGTGTCCGCCAGGATTTCGGGCGAGGACCCGACCGCACCTATGCGACGGTCGGCTTCGAGGGGCTCGCGCCCTACATGTTCGAGGTCGAAGGCGCGCTGTTCCTCTCGACCAAGGGCGATCTGCTCGGCCGCCTCGAGGGCTATTACGACCAGCGCATCACGCAGCGGCTGATCCTGCAGCCGCGCGTCGAGCTCAACCTCGCGGCGCAGGACGTGCCCGAGAACCGGATCGGCGCCGGCCTGACCGATGCCGAACTGGGACTCAGGCTGCGCTACGACATCTCGCGCCGGTTCGCGCCCTATGTCGGCGTCTCCTGGGAGGCGAAGACCGGCCGCACGGCCGATTTCGCGCGCGCCGACGGCGAGGATCCTACCACGACGAGCTTGGTCGCGGGCGTGCGCATCTGGTTCTGACGCCGCCCCGATACGGCGCAGGCAGGGAGAGGGCGACGGATCACGGCACGCAGGGGGAAATTTGAAGCGCCGGGCGTTGGTCCGGCAGCACGGCCCGGGAGAGACGCGCTATGATGAAGAACGCCTATGCCAGCCTCGCGCTGCAGACCGTGGTCAGCGGCATCATCATGTATCTGGTGATGTTCGTGATGATCGACGGCCTGTCCAGCTTCTACAACAACCTCAACATGCTCTACATGACGCTGATGATGGTCGCGCCGATGGTGGTGCTGATGATCCTGGCGATGCGCCACATGTTCCCGTCGCGCGCGGCCAACAATGCGCTGCTGGTCGGCGCGGTCGTGGTGTTTCTTGGCTCGTTCGCGTTGATCCGGACGCAGACGACGATCGGCGACACCGCCTTTCTGCGCTCGATGATCCCGCACCATTCGGGGGCGATCCTGATGTGCCGCGAGGCCTCGATCCGCGACCCGGAGATCAAGGCACTGTGTGACGGGATCATCCGATCGCAGGCGCAGGAGATCGACCAGATGAGGGCGATCCTCGCGCGCATGTGACGCGGTCCGGCGCAAACTTCGCAAGCGTGCGTGAAGATTAGAGCGCAACTCCGCCGGCGTGTGGCGAAGCGGCGAAACCGAAGGATGGATATGAGACGGATCAAGATTGTCCTGGCTGCTCTGGCGCTCGGTCTCCCCGCAACCGCGCTGACGGCCCAGCAGATCGCAGTTTATCGCGATCCCGGCTGCGGCTGCTGCGAGAAATGGGCGCAGCAGGTGCGCGCCCAGTTCGGACGGCAGGTCCGGATGATCGACGACACCAAGCGCGCGGCGCTCCACAAGAGGTTCGGCATGCCCGGCGATCTCGCCTCCTGCCACACCGCGATCATCGACGGCATGGCGTTCGAAGGACATGTCCCTATAGCCGACATGAAGCGCGCGCTGGCGCAGCGCCCCAAAGGAGTGTCGGGTCTTGCGGTCGCCGGCATGCCGCTCGGCTCGCCGGGAATGGAAGTTCCCGGCCAGCGCGCGCAGGCGTTCGAGGTAATCGCCTTCGGCCCTGCCGGCCGACGCGTTTTTGCCCGTCACTAGCGTAACGATTGCTGCAAGCGACCCAATCCACTAGGCTGTCACCACCATGCTGCGCGCGTTCCACCTCCTAATTCTCCTCGGGGCCCTGATCGGGCTGTTCGGGCTGGAGGGTGCCTATGCCGCCGGACCGCGGATGGCACCCGTGCCGGTCGCGGCGTCCGGGATGGACGCCGACTGCATGGCAATGATGGAGAAGCAGCAGCCGCAGCCGGCCCAGGCACCGTGCAAGGGCATGACGCTGGACTGCATCGCCGCCATGGGCTGCATCGTCCCGCTCCTCGCGGTCCCCCAGAGCGGCGCAGGGGCAGCTGTGCAGCAGGCGCCGGCTCTCGTCTATTGGACGGTCACGCCGACCCTGACCGGCAACGAGCTTCCACCCGAACAACACCCGCCGACCATCCTCGGCTGATCTGTCGCGGCCGCGACCGGTGCGCACGCAAGGCGTGCGTGTCCCTGCGCGGCCATCTCGATGATTCAGTCAAGGATTCAGCCATGAAGATCCATATTCCCGCCGCCGCGCCCGGCGCTGCCTTCGCGTTGCCATTGCCGGCGCTCGCAGCAGGTTCGCCACAGCATAGCGGCGGCGGCCAGCACCCGTCTGCAGCCTAGGCCGGCCAGCCCGGGCCGGCTGGCACCGGATTGCCGCGTGGGCCGCCCATGTGCCGATCCGACCGCAAATCCGCCGACCCGTCGTCATCCCATCGGGAGCGAATCAATGCGATTGTTCATCCTGGCGCCGCTGCTCGCGGTGCTTCCCACGGCGGCCCTTGCCGATCCGCTGACCTTCGGCGAAGCGCTTCGCCGCGCGACCGCTGAGGCGCCATCGCTGCGCGCAAGGTCGCTGGAGGTCGAGGCGCGCCGCTCGACGGCCGTGTCGGCCGGACAACTGCCCGATCCCAAACTCGGCGTCGGGCTCGACAACTTCCCGATCTCCGGGCCGCCCGCCTTCAGCTTCGGCGGCGACGACATGACGATGGCGCGTGTCGGCATCAGTCAGGAGGTGCCCAATCTCGCCAAGCGCCGGGCGCGCTCGGGGCGCGCGGAGGCGGACATCGGTGTCGCCGAGGCCGACCGGATCGCAGAAGTGCGCAAGGCCCGTGTGACGACCGCGATTGCCTGGATCGACCTTGCCTATGCCGAACGCCGGCTCGCGGCGATCGACAAATCGCTCGCCGACCTCGCCGAATATGTCACGCCGGCGACCTCGGGCGTCGCCTCGGGGACCGCCCGGCCCGCCCAGACGCTCGATATCCGCCAGGCGATCGCCGTGCTCGAAGACCGACGCAGCGAAGTCGCCGCCGAGGTCGCCCAAGCTCGCGCAACCCTCGCGCGCTGGACCGGCGATCCCAGGCCGACGATCGAGGGGGCGGTTCCGGAATTCGCGATCGACCCGGACCAGCTTCGTGCGGCGATCGAGCGGCATCCCGACCTCGCCGCCGCGATCGCGCGGGTGCGGGCGGCCGAAGCCGACGTGACGGTAGCGCGCGCCGACAAACGGCCGGACTGGGGCTTCGACCTCGCCTATCAGAAGCGCGGGAACGGCTATGGCGACATGGTCTCGGTCGGGGCCACGGTCAGCCTGCCGTTGTTCACCAGGCGCCGGCAGGGTCCGATGATCGCCGCGTCGGTGGCCGCCGAAGGCGCGGCGCTAGCGCAACGCGAGGATGTCCGCCGCGCCTTGCTCGCGGACCTGGATGGGAGCCTCGCCGATCATGTGATGCACCACGACCAGTGGATCCGCGCGCGCGACACCTTGCTGCCGCTCGCCCGCCGGCGCGTCGACCTCGAGATCGCGAGCTATTCGTCAGGCCGCGCAATGCTGACCGAAGTGATCGCGGCGCAGGCGATGTTCACCGATGCCGCGCTTCAGGCGCTCGACCGCGAAGCCGTCGTGGCGCGCGACGCGGCCCGGCTGGTGCTGACCTATGGGGGTGACCAATGACGTTCGACCTTTCGCACCGCGCCCGGCTGGGGCTCGCGGCGGCGGCGATCGCGCTCGCAGCGGGCGGTATCGGCTATGGCATCGCCCGGCTCGATCGGGATCAAGCACCGCAGCAGGCGGCCGAAAATGGCCGCAAGATACTCTACTGGTACGACCCGATGGTTCCGAGCCAGCATTTCGACAAACCCGGCAAATCGCCGTTCATGGACATGCAGCTCATCCCCAAATACGCAGACGGGGCCGCGGGCGAGGCCGGCGTGAAGATCGATCCGGCGCGCGTGCAGAATCTCGGGGTCCGCGTCGCGACCGCGCAGCGCGGTTTGCTGTCGAGCGGGCTCAGCGCCACCGGCACGATCGACTTCAACCAGCGCGACGTGGCGATCGTCCAGGCCCGCGCTGCGGGCTTCGTCCAGCGCGTCTATGCCCGGGCGCCGGGCGACGTTGTAGGCGCCGGCGCACCGCTCGCCGACCTGCTCGTCCCCGAATGGGCCGGGGCGCAGGCCGAGTATCTCGCGGTCCGCCGCACCAGGGATGCGGCGTTGACACGCGCGGCGCGCCAGCGGCTGGCGCTGCTCGGCATGCCCGCGGGCACGATCGCTGCCGTCGAGCGCAGCGGGCGGCCGCACAATGTGATCACCGTTTCCACGCCCACCGGCGGCATGATCAAGACGCTGGGCGTGCGGCAGGGCATGACCGTCACCGCCGGGCAGACGCTCGCCGAAGTGAATGGGCTCGGCACGGTCTGGCTTAACGCCGCGGTGCCCGAGGCCATGGCGGGACGGCTCCGGCCCGGCCAGGCTGCGACGGCGATGCTCGCCGCCTGGCCCGGCGAACGCTTCGCCGGCCGCGTCGCCATGATCCTGCCCGACGTCCAGGCGGAGAGCCGCACGCTCACCGTGCGGATCGAGCTTGCCAATCGCGGCGGTCGCCTACGGCCCGGCATGTTCGCAAGCGTGGATTTCGGCGGCGCCAGCCGGTCCGCGCTCCTCGTGCCGTCCGAAGCGGTGATCCGGACGGGCAAGCGCAATCTGGTGATGCTGGCATTGTCCCAAGGCCGCTATCAGCCTGCCGAGGTGCAAACGGGAAGCGACGCCGGTGGACAGACAGAGATCCTTGCCGGACTTGCCGAGGGCGAGAAGGTGGTGGCCTCGGGCCAGTTCCTGCTCGATTCCGAGGCGAGCCTGTCGGGCGTGGAGGCGCGGCCAATCGCGGGCGCGACGACTGCAACGGTCGCATCGCCGGCACTCTACGAAGCAGTCGGGCGGATCGAGAGGATCGACGCGAAGGGCGTGACGCTCGATCATGGTGCGGTGCCGGCGCTCAAATGGCCGGCGATGACGATGACCTTCCGGCTCGGCAGCCCGGCGCTCGCGCGCGGATTCAAAGCGGGCGACCGGGTGCGATTCGGCTTCGATCAGCCCCCGGAGGGGCCGACGCTTCTACGGATGACGCGGGAAGGCGTCCGATGATCGCGCGGTTGATCCATTGGTCGGTGGCGAACAAGCTGTTCGTCGTGCTGGGGACGCTCGCGCTGGTCGCCGCCGGTTTCTGGGCGGTGCGCGCAACGCCGGTCGATGCGCTCCCCGATCTCTCCGACACGCAGGTGATCATCCGCACCAGCTATCCCGGGCAGGCACCGCAGATCGTCGAGAACCAGGTGACCTATCCGCTGGCGACGACGATGCTGTCGGTGCCCGGCGCGAAGACCGTGCGTGGCTACAGCTTCTTCGGCGACAGCTTCGTCTATGTGATCTTCGAGGACGGCACCGACCTCTATTGGGCGCGCAGCCGCGTGCTCGAATATCTCAACCAGGTGCAGGGGCGCCTGCCCGAGACGGCGCGCAGCGCGATCGGCCCCGATGCCACGGGCGTCGGCTGGGTCTATGAATATGCGCTGGTCGACCGCACCGGCGGCCATGACCTGTCGCAGCTCCGGTCCTTACAGGACTGGTTCCTGCGCTACGAATTGAAGAGCCTGCCCGGCGTCGCCGAGGTCGCGAGCATCGGCGGGATGGTCAAACAGTATCAGGTGGTGCTCGATCCGGTGAAGCTCGCCGGCTACGGCGTCACCCATGCCCAGGCGGTCGAGGCGATCCGGCAAGCGAACCAGGAAGCCGGCGGCGCGGTCGTCGAACTGGCCGAGGCCGAATATATGGTCCGCGCCTCGGGTTACCTCAAATCGCTCGATGATTTCCGCGCGATTCCGCTGCGGACGGCGGCGGGCGGCGTGCCGGTGACGCTGGGCGACATCGCCACCATCCAGGTTGGGCCGGAGATGCGGCGCGGCATCGCCGAGCTCGACGGCGACGGCGAGGTCGCAGGCGGCGTGGTCATCCTGCGCTCGGGCGCGGATGCGCGGCAGACGATCGAGGCGGTGCGGAGCAAGCTTGAGGAGCTCAAGAAGAGCCTGCCGTCGGGCGTCGCGATCGTACCCACCTATGATCGCTCGCAGCTGATCGATGCGGCGATCGAGAACCTCACCCACAAGCTCGCCGAGGAGTTCGTCGTCGTCGCGATCGTCTGCGCGCTGTTCCTCTGGCACCTCCGCTCGGCGCTGGTAGCGATTGTGACCTTGCCGCTCGGGGTGCTCGCCGCCTTCGTCGTGATGCGGTTCCAGGGGGTCAACGCCAACATCATGTCGCTGGGCGGCATCGCGATCGCAGTCGGCGCGATGGTCGATGCGGCGATCGTGATGATCGAGAACGCGCACAAGGCTATCGAGCGCTGGGAGCATGCGCATCCGGGCGCTCGGCTCGACGGCGCGGAGCGCTGGCGGGTGATCACCCAGGCTGCGGTCGAGGTCGGCCCGGCGCTGTTCTTCAGCCTGCTGATCATCACCTTGTCGTTCGTGCCGGTGTTCACCCTGCAGGCACAGGAAGGCCGGCTGTTCGCGCCACTCGCTTTCACCAAGACCTATACGATGGCGGCTGCCGCGATCCTGTCGGTGACTCTGGTCCCGGTGCTGATGGGCTGGCTGATCCGCGGGCGTATCCCGTCCGAGCGGGCCAATCCGATCAACCGCGCGCTCACCGCGGTCTATCGGCCGGCGATCGACTGGGTGCTCAAACGACCCAAGGCAACGCTCGTCATCGCGGCACTCGTCTTCGCGACCACCGCCTGGCCCGCGTCGCGTCTCGGCGGCGAGTTCCTGCCGGCGATGAACGAAGGCGACCTGCTCTACATGCCTTCGGCGCTGCCGGGCCTGTCGGCGGCCAAGGCCTCCGAGCTGCTCCAGCAGACCGACCGGATGATCAAGTCGGTGCCCGAGGTGCAGAGCGTGTTCGGCAAGGCCGGGCGCGCCGAGACCGCGACCGATCCGGCGCCGCTCGAGATGTTCGAGACGACGATCCGCTTCAAGCCCCGCGACCAATGGCGGCCGGGCATGACCCCCGACCGCCTCGTCGACGCGCTCGACCGCGCGGTGAAGGTTCCCGGTCTTGCCAACATCTGGGTGCCGCCGATCCGCAACCGCATCGACATGCTCGCGACCGGCATCAAGAGCCCGATCGGGGTGAAGGTCTCGGGCAGCGATCTCGCCGAGCTCGACCGCATCGCGCGCGCCGTGGAAGGGGTGGCCAAGACCGTCCCGGGCGTCAGCTCGGCGCTGGCCGAGCGGCTCACCGGCGGGCGCTACATCGACGTCGACATCGACCGCGCGGCGGCGGCCCGCTACGGCCTCAACATCGCCGACGTGCAGGCGATCGTCTCGGGCGCGATCGGCGGCGAGAATGTCGGCCAGACCGTCGAGGGGCTGGCGCGCTACCCGATCAACGTGCGCTACCCGCGCGAGCTGCGCGACAGCCCGGAAAAGCTGCGTGCGCTCCCCGTGCTCACCCCTTCGGGCCAGCAGATCACGCTCGGCACCGTGGCGCGCATCGCCGTGACCGACGGTCCACCAATGCTCAAGACCGAGAACGCGCGGCCGTCGAGCTGGGTCTATGTCGATGTGCGCGAGCGCGATCTCGCCTCGGTCGTGTCCGACTTGCGTGCGGCGGTGGCGCGGCAGGTCAGGCTCTCACCCGGCGTGTCGATCGCCTATTCGGGGCAGTTCGAATATCTTGCACGCGCCATGGACCGGCTGATGCTGGTGGTCCCGGCGACGCTCGCGATCATCTTCCTGCTGCTGTACCTGATCTTCCGGCGGATCTCCGAGGCGGCGCTGATCATGGGGACGCTGCCGTTCGCGCTCACCGGCGGCTTCTGGATCCTCTATCTGCTCGGATACCATCAGTCGGTCGCGACGGTCGTGGGGTTCATCGCGCTCGCCGGCGTGACGGCCGAGTTCGGCGTGGTGATGCTGATCTATTTGAAGCATGCGCTCGAGGAACGCGGCGCCGATCCCGATGCCGCCCAGGTCGGGCAAGCTGTGCGCGAAGGCGCGCTGCTGCGGGTCCGGCCCAAGGCGATGACGGTGGCGGTGATCGTCGCGGGGCTGCTCCCAATCCTGATTGGCTCGGGTGCCGGCTCGGAAGTGATGCGCCGGATCGCCGCACCGATGATCGGCGGCATGCTGACGGCACCTTTGCTGTCGATGTTCGTGATCCCCGCCGCGTACCTGCTGATGCGACGGCGGCGCGCGCGGCGCGAACCCCAACCCCAACCCGATCAACCATGAAGGAGACCATGATGAACCCTCTCTACGTGGCGAGCGCGCTCGTCCTCGCCGGCCTGCTGGCCGCCTGCGGCCAGCCCGAGTCCAACACCATTGCCCCGGCGAACAGCGCGGCGCCGTCGGAGGCCGCCGCCATGGGGAACATGTCGGGCGACATGAGCAACATGGTGGTACCAGGCGCAATGACGGCCAAGGGGACCGGCACGGTCACGGCGATCGACAAGGCCGCGGGCACGATCACGCTCGACCACGGGCCGATTCCCGAGGCGAACTGGCCGGCGATGACGATGGGGTTCAAGGCCGCACCAGGCCTGACCGACAGCGTGAAGGTCGGCGACAAGGTCGCTTTCGATCTCAAGCTCGAGGGTGGCTCCGGTGAGATCACGGCGATCTCCAGGCAATGATGCGGTCGCGCAGCGCGACGGCGTTGCGCGATCCGCCCGACGCGACGGCGCGCCATGGCAATCGTGGCGGTCTTTGGCGCGTCGGGTTCGGCGTACCCGAGCAAGCCGCCGTGAACGGCATTTCGCTCCTGTTTGCCTCGCGAAAGCGTGGCGTGGACGAAGCAGAGCCTGTATAGACAGCTGATGACAGCGACTGCGGCCAAACGCACGGAATCGAAGGCGAGCAAGGCCGGGGAGACCGCCAGCACAGACGCTGGGGGCCATCGCTTGGCAAACCGCGTGGGCGATGCCCCGCTGTATGCGGCGATCAAGCTGTTCATCCGTGATGCGATAAAGGCAGGAGCGCTGCGGCCCGGCGAGCGGGTGCCCTCGGAAGCGGAACTGGTCTCGCGGTTCGGCGTGTCGCGGATGACGGCGAACCGCGCGCTTCGCGAGCTGCAGAGCGCCGGCGTGCTGGTGCGGCGCGCCGGGAGCGGGTCGTTCGTCGCCGAGCCGAAGCCGATCGGTCACATGATCGAGATCCGCAACATCGCCGACGAGGTCCGCGCGCGCGGTCACGCCTATCGGGCAAGGGTCGTCCAGAACGAAGCAGTGAAGGCGGGCGCCGATACCGCGGCGCTGATGCGCGTGGCGGCCGGCACGCGCCTCTTCCATTCGATCATCGTCCATCATGAGGACGAATTCCCGATCCAGCTCGAAGAGCGCATCGTGCTGGCCTCGGCAGCGCCGGACTATGGGGACATGGATTTCACCCGCACCACGCCCAACGAATATCTCACGCGGATCGCACCGATCGAGCGCGTCGAGCATCGCGTCCGCGCAGCGATACCCGACGATCGGACCCGTGGCCTGCTGGGACTGGCAGACGGCGAGCCCGTCCTCGTGATGACCCGGCAGACCTGGAGCCGCGGCCGGCTCGTCTCGCATGCCTGGCTCACCCATCCGGCGAGCCGCTTCGAGCTCTCGGCCAGCTTCGCGGTGCCGAATGCCTGACTGCTAGAGCGAGGCGCCCGGCATGCGCCGGCGCCTGCGCAGCCAGCGGAAATCGGCGGCGCGAAAGCTCTTGAACAGGAGATAGAAGCCGGTTCCCGAGAGCCACAGCACGCCGAAGGCGACGAAGATGATTAGCGGATGATTGAAGCTGGTCCGCGTCACATAATCCATGTTGTGGATCATCCAGAAGAAGTCCCAAGTCCGCCAGGTATCGCCGCGCATGACGAGGAAGCGACCGGTCTCGGCGGAGACATAGGCGCTGCTGTTGGCCTCGTCGGCAAAGTTCACGCGCCACATCGGCCCGGCATGCTCGCGCGCCTCGAGATTGGGTTTGTCGAGCCGCACCACGTCCCGGACCGGCGCGTCACTGGCCATTGCAGCGGTCGCCTTGGCGGTCTCGGCATCGATCGCGATGCGGCGTCCGTCGGCCGCATCGACGAGCTGGACGCCTCTGGCCGTCCGCAACTCATAGACGGGGCGGCCGGCGAGATCGCGCAGCGTGAGGCCCGTGACCGAGCCGACGCCGGCAAGCCGCGACGGATCGACCAACGCTGTCTCAGCCGGCAGGGCATGCGCATGCGCGGCGGGCATGTCGTGGCCGCCAACCGCGTCCATGTCGAGCAGCGCCATTACAGAGCCGCTCAAGGCCCAGAGAAGGAATTGCAGTCCGAGGATCAGCCCGACCCATTTGTGGATGCGGCGGAAAAGCAGCGGCGAGAGGCGGATGCGCTTCATGCCGCTGCCTTCTTTTTCTTCTTGCGCCGGGGAAAGGCCCAGACCAGCAGCCAGGCGCCGCTCAGCGCCATGGCGAAGGCGCTCCAGGTTGCGACCCGAAGGAGCGGATTGTTGACGTCGGTGCGCGCGTCATAGTCCATGATGTGGAGCATCCAAGCGAAGTCGAAAATGCGCCAGAGATTGTGGCGCCGCGAGATCAGCTCGCCGGTTGCCGGCGACAGATAGAGCGTCGGGCGGTTCCAGCCTTCGAACTCGACCTGCCAAAAAGGCGGCTTGCGCGACTGCATCTCCTGCGGCGCCTGCGTCAGCAGACGCACCGACACGATGTCTCCGGTTCCGGTATAGATCCGCCGGGCGAGCAGGCGGATGTCCCGCTCGGTCGGCGGCGCGAGCCGCGCGCCCGTCCGCGCGTCGAACAATGTTAGCCCCGCAGGCGTCTGCGCGCGCCAGACGGGCCGGTCGAAATAGCGCTGGAGCCGCAGCTCCGAACTCTCCGGCGCCGCCGCCAAGATCCGCGCCGGCGGGACGATTTGGGTCAGATCGAAGGGCTGCGCCGCAGGGGCGCGAACGAGGTGGTCGCCATGGATCGTGTCGATATGGACGACCACCATGTAGAAGCCGGTGAGCGTCCACAGCACGACCTGGACCCCCACGAGCAGCGCCAGCCATTTGTGCGTGCGCCGTGCGACGAGCGGCCAGCGGATCTTGCCTGGCATTGTCCCGTTCGCCTCAGAAGCCGGTACGGAAACCGACATAGAACCGGCGCCCGAGCAGGTCGTAGGTCATGGTGTCGGTGTTCGCATCGGTGAAGCTCTGGATGTACGGCGCCTTGCGGTCGAAGAGATTGTCGACGCCGAGCTGGAAGCGCGTGCGCTCGTTGATCTCGAAGGCGAGCTGCGCATTGTGATAGAACACATTCGGCGTGCTGTAGCCGATATCGCCGGGGGCCGCATTGAAGTCGGTGGCCTTGCCGATCCACTGCGTCGACCAGGTCGCGCTGAAGCCGTCCTTGCGAGCGGTCACCACGCCGTAGCCGCGCCACTTGGGATAGCCGCCATTGCCGCCGCCGATGAAGCCGTCGAACGGAATGGGGTCTCCGCCGGGGAAAGGCAGCACAGCCGGATCGCGCTGGATCTTGTCCTCGGCGATATACCAATAGCCGGCAACGTCGGTCAGGTCCTCGTGGCTGACGACCACCAGCAGGTCGAAATCGGACTGGTATCCATTCTCAGGCTCGTCGACCCAATCGTCGCGCGCATAGCTGCCGAACAGGATGATCTTGAGGATCTTGCCGTTTTTCTTCCACGGCTGCGTCGAGGTTGAGATCGCGTTGGTGAACTCGTCCATCAGCGTCTGGCGCACGCGCGCCAATTCGCTCTGTTGGGCTTCCGGAAGATGGTCGAGATCGACACGCATGGTCAAAGCCTAGCGGGGCGCGCGGTCATGCTCAACGCGCCGAATCATAATCGGCCAAATGCCGGATCGCGCGCGCCAGGTGCGCCTCGACCTGCTGGACCGTCAGCCCGAGCCGACTTGCGATGTCCCGGTAATCGAGGTCGTCGAACCGGGCGAGCTCAAACACACGGCGGTCCGCTTCGGGCATACAGTCGAGCGCGCGGCGCAGGCGGATCAATTCGGACGTCATGATCGATCTCCGTGTCGTGCCGGCCGGGAGCGGGCGGCAGGACCGTGCCGGGCCCGCGCACAGAGGCGGACCGCACCGGAAGGCCGGAATGCAGTGGAGGACGCGGCAGCATGCCGCGTTGCGGTCCGGCGGCGCGGGACCATAAGCGGTCCCGGCCGGTCACCGGCGGGTCGGAAGAGGCGATCATCGCCGTCTCCGATCGATAACAGCGATCCCCGCCGCACGGGCCTTGTCGAACAGATTGTCCTGGATGCCCCCGCCCGGGAAAATGATGATGCCCCGCGGCATGGTCGCGAGCACCTTGTCGTTGCGCTTGAACGGTGCGGCTGCGCGGCTGTGCCTCGTGAAGTCGGGAGCGAAAGGGACCTGGGGGACATTGCGCTGCGCCGCCCAGAGCGCGGCGATCCGCTCGGCGCCGATGCGCGAGGCGCCGTGCAGCAGCACCATCCGCGGATTGCGGGAATGGACTTCGTCGAGGACCCGCCAGATTTCGCGGTGATCGTTGTAATCGGCACCGCCGCTTACGTAGATCCGCTCGCCGGGGGGCAGCAGCAACTGGCTGTCGGTCCAGCGACGGCCGTTCACGAATTCGCGGCTCTCGATCACCGCGGCGGTCATCGCGCGGCGATTGAGCATCGAGCCCGAGCGCGGCAGCCAGGCCTTGCGGTAATAGTGCCGGAACTGCTCGGCGAAGGCGTCGCGAAAGGCTTCCATCGCGTCACGGCGCTCGATCATGGTGCGCCCTTCGGCGATGAGCGTCTCGAGCTCGACTGACTTGACCTCGGAGCCGTCCTGCTCGCGCTGGAGGCGACGTTGGGCCTGTTCGTTGGCGTCGAGCTCGCGTTCGACCCGTTCGCCGGCGCGGTGGAATACATTGGTGAAGCCCCAGAGCAGGTCTTCCATGTCGGGCTCGAGCCTGGTGTCGGCGAGGCACGCCACCATCGCATCGAAGCTGTCGGCGGCCGCGGCCTCGACCAGGCGTCCTTCGGGCAAGGGCCGCGGGTCGAGATCGTCGTCGAAGGGCCTGCGTCCGTAGAGTTCAAGCTCCTGGAGCATGTCGGCCAGCGGCGATTGCCCGGCCGTGCCGTCGTCGGTGTGATCCAAGGTCATGTTGCGTCTCCGCTCTCGGCCGCGCCCTCGCGGCCTTCACGGCGACACGAGGCGGCATGCCGCCGCGGGCGGGCACCAGCGAAGCGTTCGGCGGCGCAGCCGACGAGGCCGAAGCGCAGCGAAGGACGGCGAAGCCCGGCTATTTTGGCTCGCGATGCAAAGCGGGCCTGGGCCCGCGGCGGAAAATAGCCGGGTGCAGCCGTTGCGCGCCCGTGCGGCATGCCGATCCGTCGCCCTCTGGAAGGCCAGGCGCGGACTCCGGGAGCTGGGACACCGGCCGGAGACATGCCCGGATGACGCGATCCCAGGAACCGGGCCCGACCTGCTTTCAGCCGCGGCTACGCCTCGGACCGAACCCGCGACTCCGCTACCGAGCCTCGCGGCACCTTCGTGCCAAGGTGCTGCCGTCGTCCCAGTCGGCGCGATATCGCGCCTGTCGGGTGCGAAGCTGCCAGCACGACAGATCGCCGACGGGTCCACGGACCAGCCCCAACGTCCTTCCATAGCGATCAGACCCGATACGCTCGATCGTCAGCCGCCCTGCCATTGCCCTGGCGAGACTGGCCCGACTCGCAAACGGATCGCCCGGCGCGCAGCGGCGGCCCTTCTGGCAGTGGCCCGGCATCTCGGGCGCGTCGATCCCAAGCAGACGGATGCGTTCGTGTCCGCACCGCAGCGTATCGCCATCGACAACGCGACAATTCCGCAGTGGCGCGCCGTCGCTGGCGGGTTGGGGCGCGGGTCCTGCCACCAGGATCAGGAGGAGGGAGCTAATCAGAGACATGTGTTCTCTCGTCGGGAATGGCAGCCGCTACCAGATTCGTCTTTGTTCGGGCAATGTTCTATTCAGCGCGATAAGCTCAGGATCGTCGTCTAGATCGCCGCGCCCTTCTCCTCGGGCTGAAGCTGGGGTCGCAGCCGTTCGGCGAGCGTCGCCACTCCGAATGCGCAGAGGTCGGCATTGAAGTCGTCGAGCTCAGAGTTGAGTGGGACGACCTCGATGCCAGCGGATGCGCCGCGCGCCGCGAGTTGGACGAAGGCGGCGCGCCCCGCCCCGTCATCCTCCCGCGCGACATAGAGCCGGCGCAGCGGCTCGGGGAAGCGGATCGCCGCCAGATGCGCGGCCGAGAGCGCGGCGATCATCGGCATGCGCGGCATCGACATGCGCAGCGACAAAACGCTCTCGATGCCTTCGCCCGCAACCATGACCGGTGCCGCGCCGCCGAAGCGGACGCCGTGCCCGAGCAATTCGCCCATGGCGCGGCGGGGAACCGCGACCGGCGCCTTGCCGCAACCGCTGCCGTCGAGCCACGTGCGGTGGACGCCCATGATGCTGCCGTCCAGATCGGTGACGGCAGCGATCAACGCAGGCATGGCCGTAGGCGTGGGCGCGACATCGTCGCGATCGGGGCGATACCAGCAGGCGGCATGGAAGCGCAGCCATCGTGCGGCGCGCATGCCGGTGATGCCCCGGGAGACGAGATAGCGCTCCGCGAGAGTGGCCCCGATCGGGCGCGATATGGCGAACAGCCGCCGGGCAGCTGCCGGCGAACCGGCTGGCGCAGCCTCCGCGTCGAAGATCTCGGGTGCTTCCGACCTCGGCAATGCGAGGAAGCGCCGCGCCTCGTCGAGGGTGTCAGCCAGACGGCGGTGGCCGTAGTGGAGCGCGAGCAAATCGAGCAGATCGCCATGCGCGCCGGTCGCGGCGTCGGTCCATTTGCCCGCGGCACCGCGGCCGTGATCGGGACCTTTAAGGCGCACATAGAGGCTGCGTCCGGCCGAACCGAACGCGTCCCCGACAATCCAGTAGCGGCCCTCGGGCCGGCCGGCGGGAAGGTAGCGGCGGCACAGGGCTTCGGCATTGCGCGCGAGCCTGCGCGACAGGTCCGAGGCTGCGGACATCGCTCGTCTCCGAAACAGAAAAAGAGGCCCGCCTCGTCGACGGGCCCCAGGGAGGCAGCGCCTTATTCGGCAGCGATGGCGAAGGATTCGGCGTCGGCGTCGGCTTCCGCCCGATCGGTTCCGAGCGGAGCCGGATCGTCGTTCGCGACCGGGGCGGCGGGTGGCGTGTCAGGTTCGACCGGCGCCGGCGTGCGCAGCGGCTCCGCGAGCCAGCCGCTGCCGTCGAGCAGAGATTCGGCCTCGCGCGCCATGTCGGGCTTCTTCAGCCCGGCGATACGTGCTGAGACCTCGGCGCCCTTCGCTTCCTCGACGGCGGACAGGATCCGCGCCTTGGTCACCCGGCCAAGATAATTGTCGACCGTCGCGCTCCAGCCTGCTGCCACCGGATCGAGGCCGGCGGCGCGGGCAAGGACGTGCGAATGGGCGAGGCGGCCCGCCACCGCCCGTCCCGATACCCGGCCATCGCTGTAACGGTTGGCGGGCTCCCAGACGGCATTGATGCCGGACGCGGCGCAATGCGCGAACAAGGCGGCCTGCTCATCTGCGGAGAAACCGGCGAGCGTCTCCCAGAGCTGGTCGGGATCGTCGGGCAGACGATCTGCCCACGCCTGGCTTCGCTGCTCGATGGCCTGCGCCGACGGACTGTCGCCCAAGCCCGGCGCATGGTTGCCGAGACTGCCGCCGCGCACCGAAATCTCGACGCAGCTCTCGGCGCCGGCATAGCGGTAGAAGGCGTCGAGCACGAGCGCGTGAAGGACGGCAGCGAACGCGACGGCAGGGCTGAGCGCGACGGCGTTGCGCAGCGCGAGCGTGCGCCAGGTTGTGAGCTCGGTCACCAGCCGGTCGGGCAGTGGCTTGCCCGGGTCCTCCTGCTCCTCCTCCTCGTCGCCAGCATCCGGGGCAGCGATTGCTTCGCCAGAGCCCATCGAATCCTCATCGGCGTCGGGGCGCTCCTGCAAGGCATCGGGGTCGGGCACTTCGTCGTCGACGATCTCGAGGCCGGGCTCGTCCTCCGGACGGACATAGCCGCGGTCCACATCGATCCCGCCCAGCCGGTCGATGCTGATGAACACGCCGGCCCGGGCCACTTCGTCCGGGTCGTAGGCGAGCGGCCGCTCCACTATCGCCGCGATCTCCTCGTCGATCGCGGTCACGCGTGCGTCGATCTCGTCGGGAATGTCGGGCTTGCCCGACCATTCGCCTTCGAGCGCCTCCGCCTCGCGGCGAAGCGCCTCGAGCCGCGATTCCTGCTCGTCGGTGAGCGGAGGCTGCTCGCCTTCGAGGATGCGCATGCCCGCATCGGCGTCGTACGGGAACTCGACCGCGGTCGCGATCCACTTCCAGCCCTCGCCGGCGATGCGGTCGGCTTCCGCTTTGAGCTTCGCGTCGACAAGGGCGTCGAGCATCGCGACATCCTGCAGCCAGCCGCCGTCATCGGCCTCGAACAGATCGCGCAACACATAGCCGCCGGCGGCCTGATAGGCGTCGAGCCCGATGAAGCGGGCACGCTTGTCCGATGCACGCACCGCTTCCTCGGTGAGCTTGTGCCGGATCATCCATGGCTGCTTGTTGTGGCTCGACTGGAGCAGCTCCCAGACCTGCTCCTGGCGCGCATGATCCTCGGACACCGAGAAGGCCATGAGCTGCTCGAGCGTCATGCCGTCTTCGGCATAGATGTCGTGCAGCCGGGGTGAGACCGAGGCGAGGCGGAGGCGCTGCCTGACCACCGCGGGCGTGGTCATGAAGGTCGCGGCGATCGTTTCGACATCACTGCCCAGGCCCGCGAGCTGCTGCATCGCGCGGAACTGGTCGAGCGGATGCAGGGCCTCGCGGTGGGTGTTCTCGGCGAGCGAATCCTCCTCGGCCGAGATTTCGTCATCGTCGCGCACGATGCACGGCACGGGCGCGGTGCGCGACAGGCGCTTCGCCTTGACGAGCTGCTGGAGGGCGCGGAAGCGGCGGCCGCCCGCCGGGACCTCGAACTTGCCGGTCTCGGCCCCGGACTCGTCGCGCTGCGCGCGCACGGTCAGGCTCTGGAGCAGCCCGCGCCGGGCGATGTCGGCGGCGAGCGCGTCGATCGAGACGCCGGCCTTCACACGCCGGACATTGGACTGGCTGAGCACCAGCTGATTGAAGGGAATGTCGCGCGAGGCACTCAGCGCGATCTTGGTCGGCTTGGTCATGGGTCTTCTCCATGACGGGCGGCCGGGAGCCTCTCTCTCGACCCTCAACCCGTCATGGCGCCGGCGCCGCCCTCTCCCTTTGATGGGAGAGGACGACGCCGGACCCGGACCAGCCGGTCGGAGGGGCTAGCCCGCCATCGCGAGGAGCTTCGCGGCCTTGCCCTCCAGCTCGACCCGCGCGTCCTGGTGCGGCTTGTCGCGCGCCAGCGCGGTGATGCCCTGGACGAAATCGAAGATGGACGCGGGCGGATGCCCTTCCTCGTCGAGCACGGTGGCGATGATCCGGCCGGTCTCGGCCTTTGAGAAGCCGCGCTTGCGCAGGAAGTCCTGCCGGTCCTCTTCGCTGCGGGCGACGACGCGCTGCCGGGCAGCCAGGATGCCCGACAGAAAGGGCGTGGGCGAGGAATTGGCGAAATTCTCGAGCGCGGGCGCCGCCTCATGCGCGAAGCGATTGGCGGCGAACTTGGAGTGGCGGATGCTGATCTCCTCGAAGCCTTCGGCGCCCCAGATGTTGCGGTTCATGCAGACCGCGCGGAGATAAAAGCTCGCCATGCCGAGCGTCTTCGAGCCGACCTCGCTGTTCCAGCAATAGAAGCCGCGGAAATAGAGGTCGGGGTCGCCGTTCGGCAGCCGGCCTGCCTCGATCGGGTGCGCATCGTCGACGAGGAAGAGGAAGACGTCGCGGTCGCTCGCGTAGAGCGTGGTCGTGTCCTTCGTCACTTCGACGAACGGATTGTGGGTCATGGTCGACCAGTCGAGCATGCCCGGCACCTTCCAGCGCGTGTCGCCGGTGCCGTTGCCCGCGATCCGCATCACCGCCGCGACGAGTTCGTGATCCCAGATCCGGCCATAATCGGGGCCGGTGACTGCGCGCAGCTCGGTGCGGCCGTCCTCGGTCTCGAGCGTCTTGATGAGCTCGCCGCGATGGGTGAGCAAGCCGTGCTGAAGGTTGATGCCGGAGAGCGGCGCGGGGAGCTGGCGGAGATAGCCGGATGGGGCGCCGACCAGGCCGCAAAGCTGGCCGAACGACCAATGGGTCGGCGCAATCGGCGCGTCGCGGCCCGGGAGCAGGAGTGCGAGGCGCTCGGCATCGTCGCGGCTCGCCTCCACCCGGACCTCGCGGGTTTCGACTGTTCTGGTGGTGGCGCGCCGTGCCCGCGCCTCGACCGCGGCGTGAAGCTCGGTCAGCGAGAGGAAGCGCTCGTCGTCGGGGCGCGAAAACCATTCGGACGAGACGCGGCCGATACGAGACCCTCGCGAGATGTCGACCTTGTAGGCGCCGGATGCAGCGCGCGTGCCCGCGCCGGGGAGGTGATCGATGACGGTAGCCATTGGATTTCTCCGCGACGGGCGCCGGGAGCCTCTCTCTCGGTCCTCACCCGTCACGGCCAACACGGCCAACCTCTCCCTCTCAAGGCGGGGCGTTGCGGGGCGCGGCCCCGCAGAAGGGGTAGGGCGAGACCTGGGCTTGCCCTCAGGGGAAGGCGTTCCCCTCCCCAACAACGTTCATGGGAACCCTCGCGAATCTCGTCGATTCATTCCGCAAGGAGATAAGATATGAGCGACGATACGACTCTGCGCGCGCCGCAGGATGCTTCCCGCATCGCCATGGGCGAGGACTATGAGGTGCGCTATTGGACGAACAAGTTCGGGGTAAGCCGCGATCGGCTGCAGGAAGCGGTGGACGCGGTCGGCAACAGCGCGACCGCTGTGGAAGCCTATCTACAGCGTGCGGCCGCCAATCCATAAATCGCGTGGAGAAGCAGGGGTAAGCGCTCGCTCACATTTGGCGACGGGTCGTCAGCGACGCCCCGGCGATTGCCCATGCGCCTATAGGAACTTCTCCGCGAGCGCGCGCTTTCCGCGAGGCTCGGTGTGCGTGATCTTGTGGCCCTCGGGATAATAGAAGCCGGACACATTGAGGTCGAAGTTGCCGATTTCGATGCGCACGGAGATTTCGTGATTGTCGTTCCAGGTGTCGCGCAGGAATGCCTTGCAGGTCTCCCCGCGCATCTCGAAGGTGAATGCGTCGGTCTTCCTGTCCCAATTCTCGACCGCGGTGCGGATCAGCGTTTCACTGATCGCGTCGCGCTTCTTCTTGGACAGCATCTCCAACGAGGATTCCTTGATTGGGCCGAACATGCCGCTCTCGTTCATGGCCTCCAGGATCTTGCGCATGTGAGCGCCCGTGTGCTGGTTTACGAACAGCGACGAGCGTGAGCCGTGCGGACCGCCCAAGATGTTGGAGCGGATATTCCACCATGTCTCGGCTACCTGTGCGCTGCTGGCTTCGCTTGCGGTCTGCTGCGCGAACCAGGCCAGAGCGTCCCGGCTGCGGATCGTGCCGTCGGCCTCGAGCTCGACATTCATGGCGACGACCACAACTGGGTAGGCACTGTCCGCGTACAGCGGCTCCTGCAGGCGATAGGCGTGGAGCCCGGGTATCTGCCGTACGGCTTCGACCAGTCGGTCCGCTCCCTCGTCGGAATAGGGGCAGGTCACGAAGCCCCTGACGAACTCCTGTGTGTGGTCGAGTTCCGCATAGGTTTTCAGCTGCGACAGGCTGGCGACGTGCTCGGTCCCGTTCCGGGGAGGGGCCGTCAGGATCGGATGCCAGTCGGGATAGAAATCCACGGCGTTGCCCAGTTCCTCTACCAGGCTGTCGACCTGGCGCCGTCCGGCCTGCCGGTCCCGCAGGTCCTTCGTCAGATAGGTCATCGCCTTTGCATTCTGCTGGGCGGCTATCGTTGGCGATCTGAATTCCATGGTGGCTATCTTTCACGTAAATGCTATAAGTCACGTATATATACTACTTTACGTGATATGTCAAGATCACGAGAATGACCTACTTTCAGTTCCACCTTCGATCAGTGAAAATCGTGGCTGCGCACCTTGATCAAATCCTCGGGATCAACCCCGTTCGGCAACGGCGGCGAGTACAGGTCGCGCGGCTTCCAGCCGGGATCGCCGCGGTCGGGGCTGCCCGGATGGCTCGCGCCATCGCCACGACCGAATGGGACGGGCATATCCATCCGTCCGATCGAGCGCAGCATCTCGTCGCGCGGCACCACGCGATCGACGATGACATGGATGACCTGGCCCTCCTTCTGGAGCCGCCCGCGCAAGCTGACCATCGAGGCCGACATCACCGCGCGGCGCTGCTTCTCGAAGCGGTCGGGCCAGAGGATGCCGTTGGCGACGCCGGTCTCGTCCTCGATGGTAATGAACAGTACGCCGCGCGCCGAGCCGGGACGCTGGCGGACAAGGATCACCCCGGCGACCTCGACATGGCGCCCGTCTCGGATCGATGCGAGGTCCGCGCAGCGCACCACTTTCTCGGCGGCGAGCTGCGCGCGCAGGAACTGCAGCGGGTGCGCACGCAGCGAGAGCTGCAGCGCGCGATAATCCTCGACGACCTCGCGCCCGTCGGTGAGCGGCTGCAAGGTGACGCGCGGTTCGAGTCCCTCGGGCGAGAAGCCGCCCTCGCGGGCATCGGCGGCGGCGAACAGCGGCAGCGGCGCCTCGCCCAGTCCCTTGACCTTCCATAGGCCCTGGCGGCGGTCCTCGGCGATGCAGTGAAAGGCGTCGGCCTCGGCCAGCCGCTCGATCGCGGCGCGGGGGACGCCGGCGCGGCGCCAGACCTCTTCGACGCTCTCGTAAGGTGCTTGCCCACGCGCCACGGCGATCGCGGCGCCATGGACATTGGCGAGCCCGCGGACCTGGCGAAAGCCGAGCCGCACCGCGAGGTGGCGGCCGCCCAGCTTCGCCGGCTCGAGCGTGCAGTCCCAATGGCTGTGGTTGATCGAGACCGGCCGCACCTCGACGCCGTGCAGCTGAGCGTCGCGGACGATCTGGGCGGGCGCGTAGAAGCCCATGGGCTGGGCGTTGAGCAATGCCGTGCAGAAGACATCGGGATGATGGTGCTTCATCCAGCACGAAGCATAGGCGATCTTGGCGAAGGAAGCGGCGTGGCTCTCGGGAAAGCCGTAGGAGCCGAACCCCTCGATCTGCTTGAAGGTGCGTTCGGCGAAATCCTTGGGATAGCCGCGCGCGATCATGCCACCGACCAGCTTGTCGTAGAAATGGCTGACGCCGCCGGTCAGCTTGAAGGTGGCCATGGCGCGGCGCAGCTGATCGGCTTCGGCGGGCGTGAAGCCCGCGCCGACAATCGCGACCTTCATCGCCTGCTCCTGGAACAGCGGCACGCCCAAGGTCTTCTCGAGCACGGCGCGCAGTTCGGGCCGGGGATATTCGGGCTTCTCCTTACCCTCGCGGCGGCGAAGATAGGGATGGACCATGTCGCCCTGGATCGGCCCGGGCCGGACGATCGCGACTTCGATCACCAGATCGTAGAAGCGGGTGGGCTTCATCCGCGGCAGCATCGACATCTGCGCGCGGCTCTCGATCTGGAAGACGCCGAGCGTGTCGGCCTTCTGGATCATCGCATAGACGTCGGGATCGTCGTCCTGAAGGTCGGCCATGCCGACCTTCACGCCCTTGTGCTGCTCGAGCAGGTTGAAGGCGCGGTTCATACAGCCGAGCATGCCGAGACCCAGGACATCGACCTTCATGAAGCGGAGCGCGTCGATATCGTCCTTGTCCCATTCGATGATCTGGCGGTCCTCCATCCGCGCCGGCTCGATTGGCACGAGATCGTCCAGCCGATCCTGGGTCAGCACGAAGCCGCCGGGATGCTGCGACAAGTGGCGCGGCGTGCCGATCAATTGCCGCGCCAGCCGCAAGGTCAGCTTGAGGCGATGATCCTCGGCATTGAGGTTTAGGCTTTCGATCTGCTCGTCGCTGATCCCGTCCATCGACCAGCCCCAGACCAGGCCGGTCAGCATCTTGGTCAAATCACGCGGCAGCCCCAGTGCCTTGCCGACCTCGGCGACCGCGCCGCGGGTGCGATAGCGGGTCACCACCGCGGTCAGCGCCGAGCGATGGCGGCCATAGGTCTCATAGATCCACTGGATGATCTCCTCGCGGCGCTCATGCTCGAAATCGACGTCGATATCGGGCGGTTCCTTGCGCTCGCCCGAGACGAAGCGCTCGAACAGCAATTCATGCTGGATCGGATCGATCGAGGTGATGCCGAGCAGGAAGCACACGCAGCTGTTGGCCGCACTCCCGCGTCCCTGGCAGAGGATGCCGCGACGGCGGCTTTCGTCGACGATCGAGCGGACGGTCAGGAAATAAGGCGCATAGCCGAGCTCGCCGATCAGTTTGAGCTCATGCGCGATCTGCTCGGCATAGGGTCGGGGAATGCCCTCGGGAAACTTCGCCTCTGCCGCCTCCTGCGTCAGGATGCTCAGCGCCTCCTGCGCGGACTTGCCTGCCATCACCTGCTCGTAGGGATATTGATAGCGGATCTCGCCGAGATCGAAGGTGCATGCCGCGGCGATATCGGCGCTGGCTGCAATCGCATCGGGAAAGGAAGCGAAGCGGCGCTCCATCTCGGTGGGCGACTTGAGATGCCGATCCATGAAGCGCTCGCGCCGGAACCCCAGTGCGTCGACCGTGCTGTGCTCGCGGATCGCAGTCACCACGTCCTGCAGCGGGCGCGCCTCCGGGGTGTGATAGAGGATGTCGCCGGTCGCGACCGCACGCACCCGCGTCTCGCGAGCGAGCGCATCGATCGCGTGCAGGCGCTCCAGATCGTCGGGCCGGCGACGCAGCGACAGCGCGCAATAGGCGCGCGTGCCGAACAGGTCCGCCAGTTCGAGCAGATGGCTGCGGGTGACGGCGTCGGCGAGGTCCGGCAGGAGTATCGCGACCAGCCCCTCGGCATGATGCGCGACGTCCTGCCAATCGAGGATGCAGAAGCCCTTGCCGCCGCGCGCCTTGCCACGCGACAGCATGCGGGTGAGCCGGGACCAGGCCTGGCGGTCGGTCGGATAAAGCAACAGCGCGCGCCCGTCGGTCAGATCGACGCGCGCGCCGGGGATCATCCGCACGCCGGTGGTCTTCTGCCCGTCCCACCCGCGCACCACGCCGGCGACGCTGCCCCGGTCGCACAGGCCGAGGGCCCGGTGGCCCTGCAATTGCGCCGCGGCGAACAGTTCCTCGGGCGAGGAGGCGCCCCGCAGGAACGAGAAATGGCTGGTCACCTGCAGCTCGACATAGCTCGTCATCAGCCGAAGAACCCGTGCAGATACCAGCTGAGGTCGCCGGTCTCGGGCACGACGCCGTCGCCGCGGCGGAACACCCAGAAACGCTGCCCGCCCTCGACCTCGACGCGGAAATAGTCGCGTACCGCCCAGAGCTCGCGGTCTGTCCGCCACCATTCGCCATGAATGCGCTCGGGACCGTCGCCGGCAACGACCGCATAGGGCTTGCCCCGCCAGGTGAAACGCCGCGGCGGATGGTCGGGCAGCAAGGCGACGACATGGCTGAGCATCTCGGGACGCCGGAGCAGGCGCACCGGCCGCTTCCAGGCCGGCCAGCCCTCGACGACCGCGAGCGGGTCCGCGCGCCGTATGGCGCGCTCGGGCACATCGCTCTGCTCGAGAGTCAGACGGAACACCGCCTGCTCCCCGGCACGCCCGGCAAGCTGGTCGATCGCCGGGGCAAGGTCCGGCGCATCGCTGCTTTCCGGCAAAAGCATGTCGCCATACCGTGCGCCAAGGGGCTCGCTGTGGGGGACGGTGAGATGCATCGCCTCGATGCCGAGCCCCGGATCGATGCGCTCGAGCTTCAGGCCGAACATGCGCACGAGATGCTTTGCGTCGCGTGTGGCGCGCGATGCGCCGATCGCGATCCGCTGGTCGGCGCCGTCGACACGGACAGCGGTCAGCACGACGCTGCGCACGCCGAGACCGCGCTGCTGGAGGACGCGCACCAGATCGTCGACCAGATCGGCGATCACCTGCTCGATCGCCTCGGCGGTTCCGATCGGCTCGAGCAGCCGGCGTGAGACTTCCGGCGCCTCGAACGGGACGACCGCTACGATCGGCTCGGCGGCGCGGCCGAGCGCCTGATCGAGCCGTTCGACGGAGGTGAGGCCAAGGCGGCGCGCCAGGGGCCCGCGCGGCATCGGGTAGAGGTCGCCGACACGTTCGAGCCCGAAGCGCGCCGCGGCGACGAGCGCATCGGGCCGGAGACGCAGCGCGGCGATCGGCAGGCTGGCCAGCGTCGAAGCCTCGGCCGAAGGCGGCAGGATTGTGATCGGCTCGCCGCCATAGCGCGCCAGCGCATGCGCCGCCCCGGGCGTGCCGGCGATGGCGATCGCGCCCGAAAAGCCGAGGCGCGCGAGGAAGCGCAGCACATGGCGGCAAAAGCACACCTCGCCACCGAAGAGATGGCTGGCGCCGGTCATGTCCAGCCAGATGCCGTCCGATCCCGACACGCTGGCAGTTGGCGTCCAGTGCGTGACGGCATGCAGCGCGAGGCGGTCGAGCCAGGCACGGTCGGCCGCGGCATCGGCCTCCTCCACGTCGAGATCGCCGACCAACGCCCGTGCGTGTGCGGCGGCCATGCCGGGCACCAGCCCCAGCGCCAGTGCGACCGGGCAGGCCGCGGTCACGACCTCGCGCTGCCCGACCCGCTCGATCAGCACGGTCGGACGTCCCCAAAGCGGCGTTCGAACCGGAGCAAGGGCGGCACCGGCCGGGCCACCCTCGTCCGGGCGCATCGCGCGAAACGGCGGATCGGCCGGCTCCGACCGCCGGCCCAGCTCGCGCATGGGCGGGCGCTGATGCGCCGGCAGACGCGCGATTTGCGCTTGGACGTCGGTCTCTCGCGCTGCGCCGTCCTGCGCCCAGCGCGCACCGGGACGCCAGCCCCCGCCGCGCGGGGCCGAGCAGGCGCCTGGATCATCATCGACCGGTGGCAGCAAAGGTGCCGGGGACCAGGCGCGCTCAGGCGGCGCGACTGGTCGCTGCGACCGGCGCAGCCGCTCGATCGCGAGCTGCGGCAGGTAGAGCGAGGCGACCCGTGTCATCGCATGCCTCGAGGATGAGAGAGAAGGGATTGCCGCCGCGCTGGCGGACGAGATCGACCGACCAGCAGCCACGGCCGACGCCTGCATGCGAAAGCGCCGCCGAAGGCGCGCAGCCAATCCGCCACCGCGTGCAGGCGGCGGAGGGTTTCTCGAGCGGGTCCCGTGCGGCGCGCGCCCAGCGGCGCAGCAGCAGCATCGGGGTATGGCCATCGGCAGCGGCAAGCTGGAGGCGGCGCGTCGCGGTCTGATCGGCTGCTTTCACTTCGGCGACGACTGCGGCGAAGCTGCCCAGACGCAGGCAGTCTTCGGCAAGCGCGAGCGCCATGACCTCGTCCCGCGCCTCCAGATAGAGCAACTTCGCCGGGGAAATGCCCGCCTGTTCGAGCCCGGGCGCATAGAGATCGAACCGGGTCAGCGCCCAGCCGATCGTCGCCACCGGCCGGTCGGCGAAGCGGGCCGCGATGCCCGCGACGAACAATGTCGCCGCCGCATCGTCACCAAGCGTCGGCGAGGCGGCCGCGATCTCGTGCAGCCCGCCGCCGTCAATCCCGCCATGGGCAAGCCTCGAATCGAGTGCATCGATCCCGAACGGCAGCAATCGCGCATCGCTCGTCTCGGGCGCGGCAATGCGTGCCTTCAGCTCGGCAAGCAGGCGTGCGCGATCGGTCTCGGCAATGGCGGCTTCGGTTTGCATAAGGGAATAACGACTCGCTCGTTCCTATTATGTTCCGCTCTGGCGGGCATCTCGTCAAGGCGTCGAATCGAGGAAGAGGGCTGAACGGAGGCCAGGCCTGCCAGCAACGCACCGGTGCAGGCTGGATGTCGTGACTATACCGGGAGATTGAGCTGCGTTACGAGATGCAGACGGCCGTCAGCGCGGACGGAGAGCTCCGGAGGACGCGGAGCAGGGGGACGAACTCGCGATAATGGCAATGCAGCCAATCCAGCGATGGCAGTATCGAGTGACGTTCGACCTGCGGGTCCGAAACGCCTACGGTGTCGCGTTCCAGGACTTTTTCTCCACTATCATGGAAGCCCGCTACGGAAGCGACTTCATCAGGGTAAGGCCCTTTGGCTCGCTTGGGGACAAAGGTTGCGACGGCTACGGGAGCACCGGTGGCTTGGTTTTCCAGTGCTACGGGAAGCTGGAGGATGCGGCTCCCAAAGCTGCGACCATCGCGAAGAAGATTGGCGATGACTATCAGCTCGCCGGCGGTCATCTCGGGACGATCATGAAGGAGTGGCACTTCGCTCATAACCTTGTCAGCGGGCTACCGATCGAGGCGGTCCAGAAAATCGAGGAACTGAAGCAGGCCGGTGCTCACGCGGTCGGCGTCTTTGGGCCGGCAAGCCTCTGGACGATCGTCGACGAACTGAAAGAGACCGACCTTTTCAACCTCCTCGGACCGGCTGCGACGGCCGAGGATAGTCAGAACCTGAAGCTCGAGGAGGTCAGGCGTTTGACCGATTCGTTGATGGCGTCGATATCGGCGGGGACCGTCCTGAACGGCCCGATCAAGCCGGTACCGTCGGATAAGCTGACCTTTAATCAGCTTCCAGGCCACTGGGTCCAGCTACTCACGATGGCGTCGAGCAACGGCCCATTCGTCCAAGAATATTTCGAACAAAATTCCGATGTCGAACTGGGCGCCAGGATCGCCCAGGCGTTTTCCAGCCGGTATATGGCGCTGAAGCAGGAAGCGCTCACACCTGGACAGATCATGGACGCCCTCTACGAGCAGACGACCGGCATGGGTTCGGTGTCCACGGTGAGGCAGGTCGCCGCGCAGGCACTGCTGGCATATCTGTTTGACGCTTGCGAAATCTTCGAGGATCACACCGACAAGGTGGGGCCATGATCCTTCCCTCGAAGCACATATCAGAGAGCCGTTCCCTCGCAGCGATCGGCGGCGAGATTCTCGCCCAGCTCGAAGAGCCGCGCGCCGTCTCAGAGATCTGGGAGCGGGTCCTGGCTGCCCGACGAGCGACCGGGCGAGGTGCTCCGCTGCCCTACGACTGGTTCATCTTGGCGCTGACCTTCCTCAACTCGATTTTCGCGGTGGAGCTGTCCCAAGGGCTCGTCATGCGGACGGAGGGCCGGCGGTGATCATCTCGATCGAGAGCGATCTGCCGAGTTTCAAGCCAGTCCGGCTGAAGCCTGGCCTAAACGTCCTGCTAGCCGACAAGTCCCCCTCTTCAGGTGAAAAGCAGACGCGAAACAGCGCCGGCAAATCGAGCCTTGTGGACGTCATAAACTTCCTGCTCGGGGGCAAGGCGGCAAGCGCTGTCGCCTGCCACGACTCCCTCAAGGCCTACGCGTTCTACGGGACCTTCAAATTCGACGGCGACGAGATCAGGGTCGGACGTTCAGGCGACGAGCCGTCGAAGATATTAGTCGACGAGGAGAAGACGACGGCTTTCGGGCTGACACCCAAGCTGGACAAGAAGACCGGTCGCCATTTCGTCTCGAACGAGGTGTGGAAGGAGTTTCTCGGCAACCGACTCTTCGCATTGCCATTCCCCACCAAGGGAACGGCATTCGAGCAATCCTACACGCCCAGCTTCCGGTCGATGATCGCCTACTTCGTTCGCCGCCGCGGCGGCTTCATGCGCCCGGACAAGCATGCCGAGAAGCAGGCCACATGGGATAGCCAGGTAAATCTCTCATACCTGCTTGGTCTCGACTGGACCATACCATTCGAGATCGAGAAGGTGCGGCAGCGCGAGCGTCAGCTGGTGGAGCTCAAGAAGGCGGCCGAGGGCGGTGTAGTCGGGGACATCATCGGCACCGTCGCGGAGCTGCGTCCAAGGGTCGTCCTGGCGGAAGCTAACGTCGAGAAGCTGCGAGGGGATTTGGCGGCGTTCCGCGTCGTCGACAGCTACCGCGAGATGTCGGATCGAGCCTCCGCGATCCGCGGCGAGATGCTCGCGATCGAGCGTAACTCGGTGATCCTGAAGCAGACGCTAGACCACCTTGAGACCAACTACAGGGAAGAGCAGCCGCCCGCGACGACGGATGTCAATCGGCTCTACAAGGCGATCGGGATCGAACTGCCGACCGTCGCGGTGCGGCGCTTCGAGGAGGTCCGAGCATTTCACGAGTCTGTGGTGGCGAACCGACGGAAGCGCCTCGAGGAGCAGATCAACGTTACGAAGACGGAACTTTCCGAGGCTGAAGCGCGCTCGGCGGCGCTTGACGGCGAGCGTAGCGAAATCCTCCGCTTTCTCGAAGGCAGCGGCGCGTTGGAGGACTTCACGGCACTCCAGGAACGGCTCGCGAGCCTGGCAGTCGAGGCGGCGGCGCTGCGCGAACGCTTCAACGCAGCCGAGATCCTCGAAGGCGAGAAGACTGAGTTAGAGGGCGACCGCATCAACCTGAAGCGACGTCTGCAGGACGACCATCAGGCGCGGCAAGCGCAGCTGGACAAGGCGATCCTGTTCATTGGCGGGGCGATCGACCAGCTCTACAGCGACCGGACTGGAGGATTCGTCGTTGCCGCGAATGACGGTGGACCCGAATTCGAGATCTCGATCCAAGGAGATCGGGGCGGGGGCATCTCGCAGATCGAAATCTTCTGTCTAGACCTTGCTCTGCTGTCGCTCACCGCGGAAGCCCGGCGGGGTCCGCGCTTCCTGATCCATGACAGCCACCTCTTCGACGGCGTCGACGAGCGTCAGGTTTCAAAGGCACTTCAGCTAGGCAAGGACACGGCTGACCGGATCGGCGGGCAGTATCTTGTCACCATGAACTCGGACATCTTCGACCGACTGCCGTTGCCCGCGGCCTTCGATAAGCCTGCGCATGTGCTGTCCACGCGCCTGTCGGACGATGGCGAGGGAGGCGGATTGTTCGGCTTCAGGTTTGACTAACTGCAACCGCCATTGACGGCTTGTGGGTCATATCGCCTTCGCACCCGGGCAACGCGAGGGTCCGCCTTACTTGATTCGGCACCCCGAAGCCGCGTGTCCGCAACCCGCCTAAAAACAGGCGCGATAACAACGGACTCAGCCCTCCAACATTCTCAGGGTGTCGCTGTCACGCTGCCCCGTGAACCAGCGATCGAGCGCGGCGGCCAGCAATGGGCTCGGTCTCGCCGCCTCGAACAAGGTCAGCGAAGAGCGCAACTTCATCGCATCTACGGATCCGAAGACCGCAACGGCATCGCTGACATTGAGATCCTGAAGCGCCCCGACGCATTCGAGGTAGCGGCGGCCAAGCAGAGGGTGATCCAGATAGGCGATCGCCTCTTCCAGCGAGCGGATGCCGAAGAACCGCGCCGTTTCGCTGCGACCGAGCCCCGCGAGCTGCGGGAAAATGAACCACATCCAGTGCGACCGCTTGGCGCCGCGTCGAATCTCAGCCAGAGCGGTCGCGTAGATCGGCTCCTGGGCCTCAACGAAGCGCTCAAGCGACGAACCCACCGTCATGGTCAGAGGAGCGCCGCCTGCGCGGGCGCCGGCGGAAAGACGCGCACCACGTCTAGGCTTCCCTTGGGTAACGCAACCAGCACGTCATCGGCGGGAACTTGCGTGTCGAGCCATGCCGCCCAGCGATCACGCGGAAGCGGAACGATCTGCCGAGAGTGATAGGGCGCCACATCCTCTCCAGGCTCGATCGTGAGCATGGTGAAGGCCTCGCCGACCGGGCTATCGCGCCAGATGCCGGCGATGCAGAACCAGCGATGGCCGGCGAGAGTGAACAGCCATTTGTCCTGCCGCTTCTGCTTGGGGTCCTCGGGTTTGGTGAATTCGTAGAAGCCGTCGGCGAGTATCAGGCAGCGGTTCGAATCGAACTGCCGTCCCTCGGAGCGGAAATTGTAGACCGGCTTGCCGCCCGGCGCCGGCCAGCTCCATCGCCGGTTGACGAGCTCGCCGCCGATCGCACCGCTGCGCACGATGGGTGCCACGTCGGTGATCTTGATATCCTCACGTGCCGCGACATTCGGCGTGCCCTCCGGCAAGTCGATCTTGATCTTGAGGTCGTCGAAATCCTCCATGATCGAGGCGATATCGACCTCGAGCCGGTAGTCATTGCACATCGACATCCTCCGATTTGCGCCGCGCGCTCGTTCGCATTATGTTCTCACCATGAAAGCGAGTCCCTTCGAGTCGGAAGCGCCTCTTGGCAGCCGTCGCGCCATCATCCGGCGAAACCCGGACGATGCGCAAGAGATCGAGATGATCGAGGCGGCGTGGGGGATGCAGCTTGGCGAAGATGGCGCCAAGCCCTTCAAGTTCCTCCGCTCGGAGGGCAAGCAGTTCAGAACCCAGCGTTGCCTGGTCCCGGCGAGCGAGTTCCACGTCAAGAACGGCGACCGGCGGTTCCGCGTCACGCTCGAGGACGGCAACTTCTTCTACCTCGCAGGCGTCTGGCAGCCGCCGACCGGCGATCGGCTGACCAGCTTTGCGATCGTCACTATCGAAGCCAATCCGGACGTTTTCTTCTACCAGGAGCGGCAGGGTGCCGTGCTGCTGCGTCGCCAGAATATGGCGTGGCTCGATCTCACCGTACCGCAAGACGAACTGCTCAGGGCCCTGCCGCCGCGCAGCTTCGCGATCGAGGAGATCGCGCCCCGGCAGCCCGAGCTCCGGCAAGCAGAGCTGGCATTCTGAAGGACAGGGCATGATTCCGTTTCAACCGCAGATTGCGGACGCCACACCGATCGCAAGCGCCATGGAGCGCCTCAACGGCGTGAAGGTCAGCGCGGCGCAACTCCAGACTGCTCTCGAGCGGCTTTCGTCATTGCCAGCCCATCTGCGCAATAAGGCGCCGGCGCAGGCATTGGCGCTCCAGGCCCTCGCAGCGGAAGAAGCTTTCGCAGAAGATTATGGTTCCGCGGCGCTGCATGCACGGATTGTGGCGCTAGCCAAATGGACGGCGCTCCATGATCCGGAGCGCCAGTCTGACGCCGAGGCTGTCATCGAGGCGGCGGCGCGCTTTCCCCTCAGCGAAAGCGAAGACGGCGTGCGTTTCGAACCCGGCGGCTTTCAGGAGATGATCCTGTTCATCGAGGAACTGCCTTGGTGAGTTGAGTCGTTGGCCGACCCCGATGCCGAGCCCCTCTCAGATCTTCGCCCCATAGAGGGCCCGACACGCTGCTCGCCATGAGCTTGTCGATGGTTCGCATGGCGGCCCTTCGAGTCGGTGTTTCGATGCTGCCCGCGACACGCGCCGTTCGGACGGAGGTGAGAATCGCAGGGACAGCGGCGGATTCGCTCCTAGCCCCCATCGCTCTCACGATGGGACGCTGTAGTGAGATTCTGGTGAGAATGGGAATCATGCCGCTTGGCGGCATCGCCTAAGTCATTGAAAAGCTGGCGCACCCGACAGGATTCGAACCTGTGGCCTCTGCCTTCGGAGGGCAGCGCTCTATCCAGCTGAGCTACGGGTGCCTGGAAAGCCGCGCCTAGCAAAGCAAAACGGGGCGCGCCAGCCGATTTCGCGTCAGCGCGCGGCAGACTTTCGTTCAGACGGGGCCGGGGTCTTGGGTTTGTAGGCGCAGAGATCGGCGACGACGCAGCGCCAGCATTCGGGCGTGCGCGCCTTGCAGGTGTAGCGGCCGTGGAGGATCAGCCAATGGTGCGCGTGGAGACGAAAGGGCTGGGGCACGCGCTTTTCCAGCTTGAGTTCGACTTCCAGCGGCGTCTTGCCGCGCGCCAGCCCGGTGCGGTTGCCGACGCGAAAGATATGCGTGTCGACGGCGAAGGTCTCGTGCCCGAATGCGCTGTTGAGCACGACGTTCGCCGTCTTGCGGCCGACGCCGGGCAGCGCTTCCAGCGCGTCGCGGTCGTCGGGCACCTCGCCGCCATGCTGCTCGATCAGCGCGCGGCTCAGCGCGAGGACGTTCTTCGCCTTCGTGTTGTAGAAGTTGATCGTGCGCAGATGTTCGCGCAGCGTGTCCTCGCCGAGCGCGAGCATCTTTTCCGGCGTGTCGGCTTGCGCGAACAGTTTCCGCGTCGCCTTGTTGACCCCGGCATCGGTCATCTGCGCGGAGAGTACGACGGCGACGAGCAACGTGAACGGATTGCTGTATTCGAGCTCGGTCTCGGGGTGCGGATTGTCCGCCGCAAGCCGCGCGAAGAACTCGACGATCTCCGCCTTGTTCAAATGCCGAGCACCTGGTCCATCGTGTATCGGCCGGGCTGCTGGGTCTTGAGCCACAGCGCCGCCTGGACCGCGCCGCGCGCGAAGATCGCGCGGTCGTCGGCGCGGTGGGTGAGCTCGATCCGCTCGCCCGCAGTGGCGAAGACCACGCTGTGATCGCCGACCACCGATCCGCCGCGCAGGCTCGCCATGCCGATCGTGCCGCCCGCGCGCGGGCCGGTGAGCCCGGCGCGGTCGCTCACGCCGGCTTCGGCGAGCGTCGTGCCGATGCCGTGCGCGGCAGCGTTGCCGAGCATCAGCGCAGTGCCCGACGGGGCATCGGCCTTGTTGCGATGGTGCATCTCGACGATCTCGATATCCCAATCGGGGCCCAGCCGCGCCGCCGCCTCGCGCACCAGCCGTGCGAGCAGGCCGATGCCCATCGAGGTATTGCCGGTCTGGAGCACCGGGATCTCGGTAGCGGCGGCGTCGATCAGTTCGTGATGGTGCGCGCCGATGCCGGTGGTGCCGATCACGATCGGCGTCCACGCGGCGCGGGCGGCGCCGAGATGTGCCTCCAGCGCAGCGGGTGCCGAGAAATCGACCAGCACATCGGCCTTGCGGGCAAGGTCGGCGGGATTGTCGCCAACATCCGAACCGCCCGCCAGTTGCGCGCCGAGGCTCGGGGCGAGCGCGGCGATCGCCTGCCCCATGCGGCCCATGCTTCCGAAGATTCCGATGCTGGTCATGGCCGATGCTGTGGCACAATCGGGGGGCAGCGCGACAGGGCTATTTCTTGTTCTTGCGTCCCAGCGGCATGCGAAAGCGGACCATCGCGGCGGGCGATTCCGCGCCGGGGAGGCTGCGCTGCTCGGCCTCGACCGAGAGTTCGCCCGGCCCCAGCTGCGTCGTCGCGCGCACCGGCGGCTCGACATAGCGTGGTGCGATCTTCTTGAGCCGGAAGCGATCGGGATCGGCGATGCCGCACACGACGATGTCCTCGGTGGCGGTATCGCAGCGCGTATCGGTGGCCGTCGTCCGCGTGCCGTCGTCCTCGCCGCCCGGGAATGCGGCGCGGTCCTGCAGCGGGGCGCCGGCGAGCAGCAATGCGAGGACCACCATCGGCAGGCACTCCGGAAGGACGCAGCCATACAACAGCGGGTTTGCGGCAAAGGCGTGGCGGACGGTACAAGCGACGCATGACCGACATTCGCAACATCGTGATCCTCACCGGCGCCGGCGTGTCCGCAGAAAGCGGCGTCGCGACCTTCCGCGGCCCGGGCGGATTGTGGGAGGGGCACCGCGTCGAGGATGTCTGCACGCCGCAGGCGCTGGCGCACGATCCCGAGCTGGTCCATCGCTTCTACGACGCGCGGCGTGCCCAGCTCGCCGGCGTCGCGCCCAATGCCGCGCACCGCGCGCTGGCGCGGCTCGACGCGGAATGGCCGGGCGAGCTCTTGCTGGTCACCCAGAATGTCGACGATCTGCACGAGCGCGCCGGATCGCAGCGGCTGCTCCACATGCATGGCGAGCTCAAGTCGGCGCTGTGCGCGGCGTGCGGGGTGCGCACCGGCTGGGAAGATTTGCTGCCGCCCGAGACCGAATGCCCCAATTGCGGTACGCCCGCGCTGCGCCCCGACATCGTGTTCTTCGGCGAAATGCCGTACCAGATGGAGCGGATCGAGGCGGCGCTTGCCGCAGCCGATCTGTTCGTCTCGATCGGCACGTCGGGCGCGGTCTATCCCGCCGCGGGTTTCGTCCAGACCGCGCGCCACCACGGCGCGGCGACGCTCGAGCTCAACCTCGATCCGTCCGAAGGCAGCCTGTGGTTCGGCGAGAGCCGGATGGGGCCGGCGGGGGTTTTGGTGCCCGCGTGGGTCGAGGAACTTTTACTCGCGGGATAGGCGCATCTATGTCCTCACCCTGTGGGAGAGGGATTTCTAGTCCACCCAGTCGAGCCCGATCTCGCGGTAGAGCGAGCGGTCCTCTTCCCATTTCGGGTTGACCTTGACGTGCAGGTACAGATGCACCGGCACGCCGGTGATCCGCGATAGTTCGGCGCGGGCGCGGGCGCCGATCTCCTTGATCCGCGTGCCCCCCTTGCCGAGCACGATCGCGCGCTGGGTCTCGCGCGCGACGAGGATCTGCTGGTGGATCTCGACCGATCCGTCGGGTCGCTCCGAATATTTCTCGGTCTCGACCGCGCTGGCATAGGGCAGCTCGGCGTGGAGCTGGAGATAGAGCTGCTCGCGCGTCACTTCGGCGGCGATCATCCGCTCGGTCGCGTCGGACACCTGGTCCTCGGGGAAATGCCAGTCGCTGGCCGGCATTGCCCTGGCGAGCGCAGCCTTGAGCTCGGGGACGCCGTCGCCGGTCTGCGCGCTGACGAAATAGGTCTCGTCGAACGGCAGCAACTCGTTGAGCTTGGCCGCGTGCCCGAGCAGGCGGGGCTTGTCGGCGATATCGACCTTGTTGAGGATCAGGATCTTCCGTTCGGGCCGGCCCTTCAGGCTCTCGATGACCTGCTGGACCTTGGAACCGGTCCCGCCCTTGCCGTCGACCACCAGCGCGATCAGGTCGGCGCCGTCGGTGCCTTCCCATGCCGCGGCGACCATCGCACGATCGAGCCGGCGCTCAGGCGTGAAGATGCCCGGCGTATCGACGAGGATAAGCTGCGTGTCGCCCTCGATTGCGATGCCCATCAGCCGGGCGCGGGTGGTCTGCGCCTTGGGGCTGACGATCGCGACCTTCTGGCCGACGAGCTGGTTGACGAGGGTGGACTTGCCCGCATTGGGGGCGCCGACGACGGCAATAACGCCGCAATGCTGGGTGGGGGAATCGGTCATAGGCACGCGGCTAGACCCAAGTGGGGCGCTTCGACAAGCTCAGCGCGAACGGGGAGGGGTGCCCCCGGTCAAACATCCGTTCGCCCTGGGCTTGTCGAAGAGCGCCACACGAACGCTATTTCGAGCCCAGCTTCTCCAGCAGCGCCGCCGCCGCCGCGGTCTCTGCCTCCTGCTTGCTCGTCCCCTCGCCGGTGGCGTCAGGAAGCTTGCCGATGCTCACCTTCACCTTGAAGCGCGGCGAGTGATTCGGCCCCGAGCGGTCGACGATCTCATATTCCGGCGGGCGGCGATTGTTCGCGGCTGCCCATTCCTGGAGCGCGGACTTGGGATGCTTGGGCGCCTGGCCCTGCAGGTCGATCCGCGAGCCCCAGGCCTTGCGGATGAAGGCGCGCGCCGGCTCGAGCCCGAATTCGAGATACACGGCGCCGATCAGCGCCTCGATCACATCGCCCAGCACATTGTCGCTGTCGGCCGCGCCGTCCTCACGGGCCTGCTTGCCGAGGCGGAGATACGGCACGACGCCCACTTCGCGCGCGACTTCGGCGCAGACCGGGCCGGTCACCAGCGCATTGAGACGCCGCGACAGCGCGCCTTCGGGCTCGTCCTCGAATCGTTCGAACAGCCATTCGGCGACGACCAGGCCTAGGATGCGATCGCCAAGGAATTCGAGCCGCTCGTAATTGGCCGCGGCCTGGCTGCCATGCGTCAGCGCGCGCTGATAGGCGGCAAGGTTGACGGGCTTGCGGCCAAAGGTCTCAGCGATCCATCCCCCCAGCGCCGCGGCGGTCAGAAGCCTTCTCCAAGACGGTTCCAGCGCGCGGCGGTGAACCAGGTCCAGGGGAGGATCCAGCTGGCGCTGCCGTCGGTCGACCAGAAGCTCACCACGGCCTTGCCCTCCAGATTCTCCAGCGGCACGAACTCGATGCCCCCATCGGCGTGGCTGAAGCGGCTGTCGGTCGAATTGTCGCGATTGTCGCCCATCAGGAAGACATGGCCGGCGGGCACATTGTAGATGCCGGTATTGTCCTTGGGCAGCGTGCCCTGGTCGAGCACTTCATAGGTTTTGCCGTTGGGCAGCGTCTCGCGGAAGCGGGGGATGCTGCACACTGCATTGCCGTCGGCATCGACATTCTGGAACTGCGGCTGGCAGCGCTGGAAATTGGGCGAGATCGGCAGCACGAACTGGGCGATGCGATCCTTGGGCACGGCCTTGCCGTTGAGGATCAGCTGGCCGTTGACCATTTGCACGGTATCGCCCGGCAGGCCGATGACGCGCTTGATCCAGTCGGTATCGTTGCCCGGCGGCGCCTTGAACACCACCACGTCGCCGCGCTCGGGCGTGCCGCCGAAGATGCGGCCCGGGATCAGCGGCAGGCTCCACGGCAGCGAATGCTTCGAATAGCCGTAGTTCCACTTGGTGATGAACAGATAGTCGCCGATCAGCAGCCGCGGCAGCATCGACTCGCTGGGGATCGAGAAGGGCGAGAACACGAAGCTGCGAACGATGAAGACGATCAGCGCGAGCTTGAGCAGGAACGATCCCAGGTCGCGCCATTCGGACTTGGGCTTTTCCGCTGCCGCGGTGCCCACCGAATAGGGCTTGGGAGCATCGGCTGCGGGCTTTTCGGGCTCGGCGGAGGGCGCTTTTTCCATGGACTGTGCTCTGCTTGGGCTGGGCGGGTAGGTCAAGCGGCTGAATAGCGCTGGAAGCGCAGAGTGCGGGAGGATAGGGGCAGCCTGCGCTCAAGGAGATGAACATGGCATTGCCCGACTGGTCGACGATCCGTGCATTGAAGTCCGCCCCGCTCCAGCAGCTCTTCGATGCCGATCCGGGCCGGGTCGCGGCGCTTTCGGCCGATGTCGCGGGGATTCATTTCGACTGGTCGAAGACGCATCTGACTGCCGAGGCAGTGCAGGCGTTCACGGCGCTGGCCGAGTCGATGGGGCTCGCCGCCAAGCGCGATGCGCTGTTCGCGGGCCAGGCGATCAACGTCACCGAGGGCCGCGCCGTCGAACACACCGCCGAACGCGGCGAGGGTTCGCCCGAGAGCGTGGCGCGGGCGCGCGGCTATCACGCACGGATGCGCGCGCTGATCGACGCTATCGAGGCCGAGGCACTGGGGCCGGTGCGGCATGTCCTCCATATCGGCATCGGCGGATCGGCGCTGGGGCCGGACCTGCTGATCGACGCGTTGGGCCGCGATGCGGATCGCTATGACGTTGCCGTGGTCTCGAACGTCGATGGCGCGGCGCTGGACGAAGCGCTGGACCGCTTCGATCCCCAGACGACGCTGATCGCCGTCGCGTCGAAGACCTTCACCACCACAGAGACATTGCTCAACGCCGACAGCGCGCTCGGATGGCTCGAAGGAAACGGCGTCGCCGACGCTTATGGCCGCGTGATCGCGCTCACCGCCGCGCCCGAAAAGGCAATCGAATGGGGCGTCGACGAAACCCGCGTGCTGCCCTTTGCCGAAAGCGTCGGCGGGCGGTATTCGCTGTGGTCGTCGATCGGCTTCCCGGCGGCACTGGCGCTCGGCTGGGAAGCGTTCGAGGAGATGCTGGAAGGCGCGGCCGAAATGGACCGGCATTTCCGCCTGACGCCGCTCGCGCAGAACGCACCGGCGCTCGCGGCATTTGCCGACCTCTATTACACCCAGGCGCGCGGCTGCGAGACGCGGGCGACCTTCGCCTATGACGAGCGGCTGCGGCTGCTGCCGAGCTATCTCCAGCAACTCGAAATGGAATCGAACGGCAAGCGCGTCACTGCCGAGGGCGAGCCCGTAGACTGGCCGACCGCGCCGATCACCTGGGGCGGCGTCGGCACCGACGCGCAGCATGCGGTGTTCCAGCTGCTCCACCAGGGCACGCGGCTGCTCCCGGTCGAGTTCGTCGGCGTGATCGAGCCGGGCGACGGCCAGGCCGATGCGCATCACAACCAGCTGCTGCTCAACATGTTCGCGCAAGGCGCCGCGCTGATGGCGGGCAAGGCGCATGACGATCTGGCGCGTGCCTATCCCGGCGACCGGCCATCCTCGACCCTGCTGCTCGACACGCTCGACCCGCGCACCCTGGGCGCGCTGCTGGCATTCTACGAGCAGCGCACCTTCGTGAATGCGGTGCTGCTCGGGATCAATCCGTTCGACCAGTTCGGCGTCGAGCTCGGCAAGGAAATGGCGAAGGCGGCAGCGGGCGGCGCAAGCGATTTCGATCCGTCGACCACCGATCTGATCGCCCGCGCCTTTCGCTGAGGCGCGGCGGTCAGGCGGTTTGTGCCGCCTGCTCGACCAGCCCGGCGATATAGTCTTCCAGCCGCACCCGTCCGCGCACCGGCGCGTCGGGCGTGGCCAGGTCATCCACGGTCGCTGCAGTCATCCGCGCATAGCTTTCGGCGGCGGGGCTCGAAAAGCCGATCGCCTTGAACGCGGGCGTCCATTGGTCGCGCGGCGTGGTTTCCACGCGCACCGTGCGGCCCAGCGCCGCGGCGAAGGCATTGGCCACGTCCTGCGGGGTGTAGTGCCGCGGGCCTTCGACGAAGAAGATGCCGGTGCGGTCGTCGGTCATCAGCGCGGCGGCGTGCGCGCCGAGATCCTCGGGCGCGACCATCGGCAGCGCGAAATCGGCGTCGAACATCGTCCGCAACACGCCCTCGTCGCGCGCTTCTTCCAGGTTCGCGGCCCAGTTGGTGTAATAATAGGCGCCGCGATTGATCGCATGCGGGATTGGCTGGGCGGCGACGCCGCGCTCCAGCTCCCATAAGGTGGTCAGGTCGCCGCAGCGTTCGCCGGGCTGCGCGCCATAGGTCGATTCGACGACCAGCTTCTCCAGTCCCGAGCCATCGAGCGCGGCAAGGATCGTGGCGATCGTGCTTCTTTCCTCCGCATCGGTGTCGGTGCGCGGCGCCGCGGGCGGATTGAGCAGAAAGGCGCGGCGCCCGCTCTGGAATACGAAGCGCAGCGCATCGACGTCATGGACATCGGCCATTGCGATCTTCGCGCCTTTCGCCTTCCACGCCGCGCCCTTTACGGGATCGTGGCTGATGATCGTGACCGGCTCGCCCGCGGCGAGCAGCGTGCTCGCGACTGCCGAACCGACATGGCCGGTGCCGCCGAGGATGATGTGCATGAAGGCTCTCCTTACCCACAGACAACCCGCAGCGCGCGCAGCCGCTCCGTTGGCATTGGCCTCGCCTGCGCCTATCTGCGGCTCCGGCGCGACGAAGCGGGAGCATTTGCATGGCGGACTATGATTACGACCTCTTCGTCATCGGCGCGGGGTCGGGCGGCGTGCGCGCCTCGCGGGTCTCGTCGGCCTATGGTGCCAAGGTCGCGGTGGCGGAGGAATATCGCGTCGGCGGCACCTGCGTGATCCGCGGCTGCGTGCCCAAGAAGCTGCTCGTCTACGGCGCGCATTTCGCCGAGGACCTCAAGGATGCCAAGCGCTTCGGCTGGCAGGTGCCCGAATGCGATTTCGACTGGGCGACGTTGCGCGACAACGTGCTGGGCGATGTCGATCGGTTGAACGGCATGTACACGCAGGGGCTGGAGAATGCCGGCGCCGAGATCATCCTCGAGCGGGCGACGGTCACCGGCCCGCACGAAGTGACGCTGGCGAGCGGCCGGAAGATCACCTCCAAATATATCCTGATCGCCACCGGCGCGCACCCGCATGTCCCCGAATTCCCGGGCAGCGAGCACGGCATCACCTCGAACGAAGTGTTCCACCTCGATTCGCTGCCCAAGCGCATCCTGATCGCCGGCGGCGGCTATATCGCCAATGAGTTCGCCGGGATCTTCAACGAATTCGGCAGCCATGTGACGGTGGTCAACCGTACCGACGTGATCCTGCGCGGGTACGACCATTCGGTCCGCGACCGGCTGCTCCAGATCTCGCTGACCAAGGGCATCGACTTCCG
Source organism: Sphingomonas sp. LM7 (assembly GCF_002002925.1). Taxonomy (NCBI): domain Bacteria; kingdom Pseudomonadati; phylum Pseudomonadota; class Alphaproteobacteria; order Sphingomonadales; family Sphingomonadaceae; genus Sphingomonas; species Sphingomonas sp. LM7. Next base: position 3,634,550 of record NZ_CP019511.1, read on the forward strand.
CTTCCATGCCGAGTTCGAGAAGATCGAGAAGCTGGAGAATGGCTGCCTCAAGGTCTTCCTCACGGGGCAGGAGCCGATGGAAGTCGATGTTGTCCTGTTCGCCACTGGCCGCGTGCCCAATTCGACCGGCCTGGGGCTGGAGGATGTCGGCGTCGAGCTCGACTCGAAGGGTGCCGTCAAGGTCGATGCGCAGAATCGCTCGAACGTCGACAGCATCTACGCGGTCGGCGACGTGACCAACCGCATCCAGCTCACGCCGATCGCGATCCGCGAGGGGCAGGCGTTCGCCGACACGGTGTTCGGCAACAATCCCCGCACGGTCGATTACAGCTGCGTGCCCAGCGCCGTGTTCAGCCATCCGCCGATCGCCAGCGTGGGGATGACCGAGGGCGAAGCGCGCAACAAGCTCGGCTCGGTCAAGGTCTACACCTCCGATTTCCGCGCGATGAAGAACGTCCTCGCCAACCGCAACGAGCGCGCGCTTTACAAGATGGTGTGCGACGGGATGACCGGCCGGGTGGTCGGCATCCACATGATCGGCCCGGACGCGCCGGAAATCCTCCAGGCAGCCGCAGTGGCAGTGAAGGCCGGCCTCACCAAGGAGGCGTTCGACGACACCGTCGCGCTGCATCCCAGCATGGCCGAGGAACTGGTGCTGCTGAAATAGCCGGTTCCCGGCGCGAGGGTGCTGCGACCTAGTGGTCGTGCCTGAGTATGGCGTCGGCTTCGTCCAGCGGCACCTTGTCGGCGCGGCGCGATAGCCAGGTCGTGGCGGCGAGATCCCAGGTGACGTTGCCGACGGTGCGCATGATGTCGGGCAGGGTCTCGACCGCCACGAGCAGGCCCAGGGGTGCTACCGGCGCGCCGATCGTTGCGGCCACCGGTGCGATCGCGCTGACATAGCTGACTGTGCCGGGCAGGCTTACCGAGCCCAGCGAGGTGAGCGCGGCGACGATCGTGCCGACCGCCAGCGTCGCGGGGGTGAGCGGCACGTCGAACCAGGTTGCGACATAGATCGCGACGGCGAAGTTCATCGCCGGACCCGTCGCCCGGAAGATCGCGACCGCCAGCGGCAGCGTCACGCCCGAAACGGCGACCGGCACTTCGAGGTCGCTCGCGCCTTCGATCATCACCGGCAGGGTGGCCAGGGAGGACTGGGTGCTGATCGCCACGGCCTGGCTGGGCAGTGCGGCGCGGACATAGCGGGCAAAGCGCACGCGGCCGCCGAACACCGCCACCGGATAGGCGAAGAGCGCGACGACGAAGCCGACGCCTGCGACGATGAGGATATAATGGATCAGTGCGCCGAATGCGCCGGTCCCCGCCTTGGCGCCGACCACCAGCGCCAGCGCGAACACGCCGATCGGGCCGACCCAGAGCACCCAGTCGATCACGACCAGCATCACGTCGCGCACCGCCGCGAAGAAGCCGACGAGCAGTTTGCGCTGCTCCTCGCCGACGCGGGTGATCGCGAAGGCGAAGACCAGCGAGAAGATGATGAGCGACAGGAAGGCGTTCTCGGCCGCGGCCTTGATGATATTGGCGGGGATGATCGCCGCGAAGAATTCGCCCAGCGGCGGCACGGGCCCGATCTTCTCGGCGCCCACCAGCGCCGCGCGCAGGCTTGCCGCCGATTCCTGCGGCAGCGGCCAGATCTCGAGGAAGAGCGGAGTCAGCACCGCGGCCGCTGCTGCCGACAGGAACAGGACGACCACGTAGAATGCGATCGCTCTTGCGGCGAGCCGCCCGGCGCGTGCCGCCTCGGCCGTGGCGGTGACTCCGGTGATCAGCAGCGCGACGACCAGCGGCACGATCGTCATCTGCAAGCCGTTGAGCCATGCGTGGCCCACCGGCTGTGCCCAGTCGGCGACAGCCAATCCGGTCTGCGGCGCATAGGCTGCGAACAGCGCGCCGACGATCAACCCGGCAATGAGGGCAAGAAGGATACGGGTAGGTTGCGACATGCTCGCCCTTTGTAGTTTTCGCCGCTATCTCTGCAGGCACGAACCGCCACAAGGGCGCGAACAGGCAGGGCATGGCAAGAAAATATTTCGGCACAGACGGAATTCGCGGGGCAACCAACGAGCATCCGATGACCGCGGCAATGGCGATGAAGGTCGGTATGGCCGCCGGCGCGCATTTCGTGCGCGGCGATCACAAGCACCGCGTCGTGATCGGCAAGGACACGCGGCTTTCGGGCTATATGCTCGAAAATGCGATGGTCGCGGGGTTCACCTCGGTCGGCATGGACGTCGTGCTGGTCGGGCCGATGCCTACGCCTGCGGTGGCGATGCTCACTCAGTCGATGCGCGCCGACATGGGCGTGATGATCTCGGCGAGCCACAATCCCTATGCGGATAACGGCATCAAGCTGTTCGGGCCCGACGGCTACAAGCTCTCCGACGAGGACGAGCTGGCGATCGAGGCGTTGATCGACGGCGAGGTGCCGCTGGCCGCATCGGCGAATATCGGCCGCGCCCGCCGCGTCGAGGATGCCCGCGGGCGCTACACCCACGCCGCCAAATCGACTTTCCCCGGTGACCTGACGCTCGACGGGCTCAAGGTGGTGATCGATTGTGCCAATGGCGCAGCGTACCAGGTCGCGCCCTCCGCGCTATGGGAACTCGGCGCCGAAGTCGTCGCGATCGGCGTCACGCCCAATGGCAAGAACATCAACGACGGCGTCGGATCGACGGCGCCGGACACGCTGTGCGAGACGGTGGTCGGCTCCGGCGCGCATATCGGCATCGCGCTGGACGGCGACGCCGACCGGCTGATCGTCGTCGACGAGACCGGCCGGGTGATCGACGGCGACCAGCTGATGGCGCTGATCGCCGGCGGCTGGGCACGCCAGGGCCGGCTTGCCGGCGGTGGGCTGGTCACCACCGTGATGTCCAATCTCGGCCTCGAACGGCACCTTGCCGCGCAGGGGCTGGGCATGGTCCGCACGTCGGTCGGCGACCGCTACGTACTCGAGAAGATGCGCTCGTCGGGCTACAATGTCGGCGGCGAGCAATCGGGCCATATCATCCTTTCCGATTATGCCACTACCGGCGACGGGCTGGTCGCCGCGCTGCAGGTACTCGCCGAACTGGTCCGCTCGGGCGCGCCGGCCAGCGAAGTGCTCCACCGCTTCGATCCACTGCCGCAGATTCTCAAGAATGTCCGCTTCAAGGGCGGCAAACCGCTCGAGGAAGCGCAGGTCAAGGATGCCATCGCTGCCGCCGAGGCCGAGCTCCACGGCAATGGCCGCCTGGTGATCCGCGCCTCGGGCACCGAACCGGTGATCCGCGTGATGGCCGAAGGCGACGATCGCGGCCAGGTCGAGAGCGTGGTCGATCGGGTTTGCGATGCAGTGCGCGCGGCGGCGGCGTGACCGGAAACCGTTCGTGCTGAGCCTGTCGAAGCACGGCGTTAGTTCGCGGCCCGGTGCCCTTCGACAGGCTCAGGGTGAACGGAAGGCAAACTGATGCTCGAAATGCGGCCCGACTGCGAACGCTGCGGCACCGATCTGCCCGCCGACGATCCCGGCGCGTTCATCTGCTCGTTCGAGTGCACTTTCTGCGCCGAATGCGCCGATGCGCTCGACGAGAATTGCCCGAACTGCGGCGGAGAATTGATGGACCGGCCGACGCGAACTGGTAAGGCGCTGGAGCGCAATCCCGCCTCGGCGGAGCGCAAGTTCAAGGGATAGACCTGTGACGCCGCGTATCCTGATCATTGCCGGTTCGGACTCGGGCGGCGGCGCGGGTATCCAGGCCGATATCAAGACCGTCACCATGCTCGGCGGCCACGCGACGACTGCGATCACCGCGATCACCGCGCAGAACACGCTGGGCGTCGCTGGCGTCCACCCGGTGCCGACCGACATGGTCATCGCCCAGATCGACGCAGTAGTGCGCGATATCGGCGTCGATGCCGTCAAGATCGGCATGATCGGATCGGCGCGCACTGCGCTGGCAGTGGCCGAGAAGCTCGCAGAGTTGCCACGCGTGCCGGTGGTGTTCGATCCGGTCATGGTCGCGACCAGCGGCGCGACGCTCGCCGACGATGCGACGATCGCGGCATTCGAGCGGCTGATGGACCGCGCGACCGTCGTCACCCCCAACCTCCCGGAACTCGACGCGCTCGGCGGCAGCCCCGCCGCGCTGCTAAAGGCACATGGCTGCGCCGTGCTGGTCAAGGGCGGCCACGGAACCGAGTCGCAGGTCACCGACCGGCTCCATTCGGCCAATCCCGACGATCCTCCCGAGATCGAATGGAGCGATCCGAGGATCGAGACGCAAGCGACCCACGGCACCGGCTGCACGCTCTCCTCGGCGATCGCCTGCGGGCTGGCACAGGAGTGGGACCTGCCCGAGGCGGTGACGCGCGCGCGTCGCTTCGTGCGGATCGCGATGCGCGAGGCGCCGGACCTGGGCCGCGGCCATGGCCCGATGGGGCAACAGGCGGTGCGGCTCGATCTCAACATGAGCTTCTTCGAGCCGATGCTGAACCAGGTGACGGTGCCGGCGCGCGATCTCGCGGCGAGCGAGCGCTTTTATCGCCTGCTCGGGCTGCGACAGGTGGTCCGTGCCGCCCCGCGCTATGCCCGGTTCGAGACCGAAGGCGGCGCGACCTTCTCGATCGCCACCGACGAAGCCTATACTGCGCCGGTCGCCTATTTCGAATGCGGCGACCTCGACGTGACCGTCGCCTATCTCCAGCAACAGGGGATCAAGTTCGAAGGCGAGCCCAAGGACGAGCCCTGGGGCTGGCGCGAGGCGCGGCTGCGCGATCCCGCGGGCAATGCGATTCGTCTCTATCAGGCTGGCGAGATGCGCCGCTTTCCGCCATGGCGCCTCGACGATGCTTAAGTCTGGGCCTGACCTCAAATTCGAGCGGAAATACAAGCGGCTGCACAAGGGCCATGTCGCCGGCGTGGACGAAGCGGGCAGGGGCCCACTCGCCGGGCCGGTGGTCGCCGCTGCAGTGGTGCTCGATCCCAAATGCATCCCCGAGGGCATCGACGATTCGAAGGTGCTGACCGCCGCCAAGCGCGAGCGGCTGTGCGAAGAATTGCTCAAATGCGCCAAGGTCGGGGTCGGCATCGCGAGTGTCGAAGAGATCGATAGCCTCAACATCTTCTGGGCGACGATGCTGGCGATGACGCGTGCGGTCGATGCACTTGGCTTCGTGCCTGCCTTCGTGCTGGTCGACGGCAATCGCTGCCCCGATTGGGATCATCAGAGTCACGCCGTAGTCGGCGGCGACGCGCTGTGCCTGTCGATCGCCGCAGCCTCGATCGTCGCCAAGCATCGCCGTGACTGCATGATGGCGGAGCTCGACGCGCTCCACCCCGGCTATGGCTGGGCGAGCAACAAGGGCTATGGCGCCAGGGTCCATCAGGAGGCGCTCCGCGCGCTCGGCCCGACGCCGCATCACCGCCGCAGCTTCGCGCCCGTCGCGCAGGCAGAGCTCGATTTCGGGCCTCGCATCGCCGCCGGATAGAATTTCCGTACACCTGCGCGAAAGGTAGGCGGTGGCAAGCGCGGGACTTCGCCATTAGATTGGGACTCATGCATCGTTTCCTGCGGTCTCCGCTCCTCGCTTCCTTCGCCCTCGTCATGCTCGCACCGGCCCTGCCGGTGTACGCGCAGACTGCGCCGCGGCCGGTCCAGACCGCCGAGGATCCCTGGCTCTATAAGGGCAGCGACCTCGTCCATGACGAAGAATGGAAGTTCGGGCGGCTCCCCAACGGGGTGCGCTATGCGGTGCGCAAGAACGGCGTGCCGCCGGGCCAGGTCTCGGTGCGCGTGCGAATCGATGCGGGCTCGCTCAACGAGCAGGAGAGCGAACGCGGCTTCGCCCATCTCCTCGAGCATCTCTCGTTCCGCGGCTCGACCTTCGTGCCAGATGGTGAATCGAAGCGGATCTGGCAGCGGCTGGGCGTGACCTTCGGCTCGGATTCGAACGCGAGCACCACCTTCACCCAGACCGTCTACAAGCTCGACTTGCCCAACGCGACGAGCGCGGGGCTGGACGAGAGCTTCAAGATCCTCACCGGCATGATGTCCGCGCCGGCGATCACCCAGGCCTCGCTCGATGCCGAGCGGCCCGTGGTGCTGGCCGAGGCGCGCGAGCAGCCGGGCGGGCAGGAGCGGCTCCAGGACGCGATGCTCGGACTGATGTTCGCCGGCCAGCCGGTCGCCAATCGCAAGCCGATCGGCACCACCGCGGCGCTGACCGCGGCGACGCCCGAATCGGTCAATGCCTTCCACGCGCGCTGGTACCGTCCCGACAAGGCAGTGGTGATCGTCATCGGCGATCTCGACACTGCTGTGCTCGAATCGATGGTGCAGAAGCATTTCTCGACCTGGACGGCGACCGGCCCGACGCCGCAGAGCCCCGATTTCGGCAAGCCGGCCGAAAACCATCCGGTCGCCGCCAGCGTCGTCGAGCCCGCGGTGCCGCCGCTGGCGATGATGGCGATCGTGCGGCCCTGGACGGTTTTCACTGACACGGTGATCTTCAACCAGAAGCGGATGATCGACCTGATCGCGATCCGCATCATCAACCGGCGGCTCGAATCGCGTGCGCGCTCGGGCGGCAGCTTCGTCGGCGCGGGGGCGGACCTCAGCGACGTCGCGCGCTCGGCCAACGTCACCACGGTCAACGTGATGCCGGTCGGCGCCGACTGGCAGACTGCACTGCGCGACGTGCGTGGTGTGATCGCCGATGCCCAGGCCAGCGCGCCGACCCAAGCCGAGATCGACCGCGAAGTTGCCGAGATCGAATCGTCGATGAAGCAGCGGATCGCCACCGCGCCGGTCGAATCGGGGATGAAGCTCGCCGACGACCTGGTCGAAGCCGTCGATATCAACGAGACGGTGACCACGCCCGAGGCTTCTTACGATATCTTCAAGTCGGCGGTGGCCGCGAAGATGTTCACGCCGGAAACCGTGCAGGCGGCGTCGAAGCGCGTGTTCGAAGGCACCGCGGTGCGTGCGCTGGTCAACACCCACACCCCCGACGCCAAGCTCGTCGCCAAGGTGACCGCGGCGCTGAAGACCGAAATCGCCGGCAGCGGCGCGACGCGCAAGGCGCTGGGCGACGTCTCGTTCGATCAGCTGCCCGCGCTCGGCACACCCGGCACGGTGACCAGCCGCGCCGAGATCGTGCCGGGGCTCGACATCGAGAAAGTGGTGTTCGCCAACGGCGTCAACCTGCTGATGCGCCAGGATTCGTCCGAAGTCGGCAAAGTCTATGTCAATGTCCGGTTCGGCCGCGGGCTCAACGCACTTCCCAACCGGCCTAGCGCGGCCTGGGCCGGCGAAATGGCGCTGGTCGCCAGCGGCGTCGGCAAGTTCGGACAGGAGGAGCTCGATGCGCTGGTCGGCAAGCGCCAGATGGGCTTCGACTTCGATGTCGCCGCCGACGCGTTCCGCTTCGGTGGCCAGACCAACAAGGAAGACCTGACCGATCAGCTGCGGCTGTTCGCGGCCAAGCTCTCGGCGCCCGCCTGGGATCCCAATCCGATATTGCGCGCCAAGACCGGCGTGCTCTCGGGCTATGCCGGGCTGACCTCGTCGCCCGACGCAGTGCTCGGCCGCGATCTCGAGAACCTGCTCCACTCGGGCGATGCGCGCTGGGGCATTCCCGCCCGCGCGACGATCCAGGCGACCACGCCGGCGACGTTCCGCAAGCTGTGGGAGCCGCTGCTCGCCAGCGGCCCGATCGAAGTCGAAGTGTTCGGCGATATGGATTCGGACGCCACGATCAAGGCAGTTGGCGAGACGTTCGGCGCACTCAAGCCGCGCACCGCCAGCACGGCGCCGGCGCCTGCGATCACCTTCCCGGCGCACGTCGCCAAGCCCGTCGTGCGCACCCACACCGGCAAGCCCGACCAGGCAGCCGCAGTGATCGCCTGGCCGACCGGCGCGGGCAGCGAAGGCATCTCGGAAAGCCGCAAGCTCGACGTGCTCGCCGCAGTGTTCCGCGACCGGCTGATCGATCAGCTGCGCAGCCAGGCGGGGATGAGCTATTCGCCCAACGTCGCCAGCCAATGGCCGCTCGGCCTCACCGGGGGCGGCAAGCTGATTGCGCTCGGCATGATCGCGCCGGACAAGACCGACTTCTTCTTCAAGCTGGCCCGCGACATCGCCGCGGACCTGACCGCCAAGCCGATCGACAGCGACGAGCTCAACCGTTCGCTGACGCCGATCAAGCAGCAGCTGATCCGCCAGTCCAGCGGCAACATGTTCTGGATGCGACTGGTCGAGGGCGGCAGCTACGATCCGCTGCGGATCGCGGCAGTCGATACGCTGGCGCGCGACATCGCGACGACGACGCCGGCAGAGCTCCAGGCGCTGGCCGCAAAATATCTGCGGCCGGACAAGGACTGGACGATGATCGTGGTGCCCAAGGCAGGCGCCAAGTAAGCGGCTCCCCCTCCCCGATCAGGGAGGGGAACGGCTCAATACAGCGCGTCCAGCCTTTCGCCATAGACTTGCCGCAGCACATGGCGGCGGATCTTCAGGCTGGGCGTCAGCTGCTCATTCTCGATCGTGAATGGCCCGTCGGCGAGGGTGAACTTGCGCACCCGCTCGATCACCGACAGGTCCCTGTTCACGCGCTCGACCGCTGCGCCGAGCGCCGCCTTGAAATCGGGATCGTGCGAAAGATCTCTGAAATTGCACTTGGTCGCGGTGCGCGCGCACCATTCCTGCACCCATTCGGGATCGGGGACGATCACTGCGGTCATGTACGGTTTCTTGTCGCCCGCGATCATCGCCTGGACGATCTCGGGCTGCAGGGTGAGCATCCCTTCCACCTTTTGCGGCGCGACATTGTCGCCCTTGTCGTTGACGATGATGTCCTTCTTGCGGTCGGTGATCTTGATGCGGCCGCGATCGTCGATGACGCCGATATCGCCGGTGTGGAGCCAGCCGTCCTTTAGGACGCGATTGGTCTCCTCCTCGTTGCGCCAATAGCCGTGCATGACCAGCTCGCCGCGCACCAGGATCTCGCCATCCTCGGCGATGCGGACTTCGACATCGGGCAACGGGGGGCCGACGGTGTCGTGGCGCAGGCCCGCGCTGGGGCGATTGCACGAGATCACCGGCGCAGCCTCGGTCTGGCCATAGCCCTGCAGGAAGGTGAGGCCGATCGATTCGAAAAAGATGCCGACTTCGGGATTGAGCGGCGCGCCGCCTGATACCATCGCCTTGATCCGCCCGCCGAAGCGCTTCGAGATCTTGGGCAGCAGCGTCGCCTTGAGGATCAGGCTCATCGGCTGGTCGTGGAGCGGCACGCCGCCCGCGGCACGCTTGCCGCCGATCGAGACCGCGCGGTCGAGCAGATAGCTGGCGAGCCGGCCCTGCTTCTCGATCTGTTTGGAGATGCGGGTTCGCAGCACTTCGAACAACCGCGGCACCACCACCATGATCGTCGGGCGGACCTCCTCGATGTTGGAGGCGAGCTTTTCCAGCCCTTCGGAATAATAGATTTCCGCGCCGAGCCCGATCGGGAAATGCTGTCCGCCGGTATGCTCATAGGCATGGGATAGCGGCAGGAAGGAGAGGAACACCTCGTCCTCCCAGCCGAAATCCTCCGAAATGATCGTGCAGCAGCCATTGACGTTGTGGAGGATCGCGCCGTGATGCTGCATCACGCCGCGCGGGGAGCCGCCGGTGCCGCTGGTGTAGATGATGCACGCCAGTTCCTCGCGCTTGAACGATGCGCGCGCGGCGACCACCTCGGGATCGGCGGGATGGTTTGCGACCAGATCCTTCCAGTCGTGGAAGTCCATCGAGCCCGACTGGCCGACGCGGACATCGTCGATGCCGATTACCATCCGCGCCGAGGACGATCGGATGGCGGCGGGCAGCAGCGTCTTGGCGAGCTTGGTGTTCGAGACGACGATCGCACAGGCGCCCGAATTCTCGATGATGTGCAGGTGATCGCGCTCGGTGTTGGTGGTGTAGGTCGGCACGGTCACGCAGCCTGCGGCCATGATCGCCAGATCGGTGATGCAGAATTCCGGCCGGTTCTCCGAAACCAGCATCACCCGGTCGCCGTTCCGAAGGCCCAGTGCCTGCAGTGCCGTGGCCAGGCTGGCGACCTGTCGCGCTGCCTCCGCCCAGCTGGTCGGCTGCCACTTGCCCTCGGCCTTGTGCCAGAGAAACGGCTTGTCGCCCTTCTCGCGTGCCCGCGTGAAGAACATCTGGACTAGGTTGTCGAACCGTTCGAGCTTACGCATCTCTCTCCCCCTCGGGCACCGCTTTGGCGGCGTCCCGCTTATTCCGATGGCCGGTCCGGCCGCGGCACGACGCGCTTGATCGGCGCGACCACGCCGTCCTGATACATAACGACGCCTTCGCTTCGCGGATCCGCGCCGCCGGTCCAGCGGCCGCCGACCCATTCGACGGCATTGGCCTTGAGCCCTAGCGGTGCCGAGCGGACCTGCTCGCCCAATGCCTTCAGCGCCGGGATCATCGCGTCGAGCTGGGTATCGCGTTCGGCGGTGGCGACTTGCCCCGGCGCGAACAACAGCCCGAGTGCAATCGACTCCTGCGAGCTCAGCTTCCAGTCGACCACGCCGATGATCGCCTTGGCGACCTGCGCGATGATCGTAGGCCCGCCCGCGGCGCCGATTGCCAGGCGGACCTTGCCATCGGGGCCATAGACGATCGTCGGCGCCATCGAGCTGCGCGGGCGCTTGCCGCCCTCGATCCGGTTGGCGACGAAATAGCCGTCACTCTCTGGGACGATGTCGAAATCGGTGAGTTCGTTGTTAAGCATCGTGCCGTCCACCGACAGCCCCGATCCCCAGCCGCCCTCGATCGTCGTCGTCACCTGCGCGACGTTGCCGGCACCGTCGGCGACCGACAGCGATGTGGTGCCGGAGACTTCGTTGGGCGTGACCCGCGTGCGCGGCGGCGCGCCGCGCGGCGTGCCCGCGACGATGTTGGCGATGCTGGTCTTGGGGTTGATCAGCGCCGAACGGCTGGCAAGATAGCGCGAGTCGAGCAGCCCCTTGAGCGGCACCTTCACGAAATCGGGATCGCCGAGATAGAGATTGCGATCGGCAAAGGCGAGGCGCGTCGATTCGGCGAACAGGTGCCACGCGACCGGCGACTCCTTGCCGAGCTTCGCCATGTCGAAGCGTTCAAGCTGCTTGAGGGTCATCAGCACCGCGATGCCGCCCGACGACGGCGGCGCCATCGAGCAGATTTTATAGCGGCGATAGGTGCCGCACAGCACGGGCCGCTGCTTGGCCTCATACGCCGCGAGATCGCCGACCGTCATCTTCGAAGGATTGCGCGCGGCGTTGTTGACCGTGTCGACCAGCTTTTGCGCCTGCGGACCGACATAGAAGCTGTCGGGGCCGAGCTTGGCAACTCGCTCGAGCAGATCGGCCTGCGCGGGATTGCGCGCGGTCGCGCCGGCTGCCAACGGCTTGCCGTCCGCGCCGGCATAGAGCGCGCGTGTCGCCGGCGAGACATGGCTTGAATAGGCGCGCAGCGCATTGGCTAAGCGTGGCGAGACCGGGAAGCCGTCGCGCGCCAGCCGGATCGCGGGGCCGAACAGGTCCGCCCAGGGCAGCTTGCCGTTCTTGTCATGCGCCAGCGCCATCGCGCGCAGCGTGCCCGGCACGCCGACGCTGCGTCCGCCGGGGATCGCATCGCGGATGCCCAGCGGCTTGCCGTCGGCATAGAACCAATGCCCGTCGGCCGCCATCGGCGCAGCCTCGCGGCCGTCGACGGTGATCGTCCGTCTGGTCTTGGCGTCATGGACCACGAAGAAGGCGCCGCCGCCGATCCCGGCGCTCTGCGGCTCGACGACGTTCAATGCCAGCATCGTCGCGATCGCCGCGTCGGTCGCGGTGCCGCCCTTGTTCAGTATCTCGACGCCCGCTGCGGCGGCTCTCGGGTCAGCAGCGCTGACGATTCCCTGCGCCGATGCGGCGAAGGGCAGGAACAGGGCAATCAGCAACGCGACCGTTTTTTTCATGGCCCCAGCCGTAGCCCGCTTTGCCGTGTCGGCAAAGACGCTACATCAGCGCGTCGCCAGCCCGCGCACGATCGCACGGGCGAGGCCGGGGCCGCGATAGACCAGCGCACTATACACCTGGACGAGCACTGCGCCCGCCTCCAGCCGCCGTTTCGCCTCGTCCGGGCCGTCGATCCCGCCTGCCGAGATCAGCGGCAGTGCGCCGCCGCTCGCCTCGCGCGCCTCGATTAATTTTGCCAGCGCCAAGTCGCGCAAAGGCGCACCCGAGAGCCCGCCGGCCTCGCCTGCATGCTTCGAATGCAGTGCGGGCCGTGAGATCGTGGTGTTGGAGACGATCAGCGCATCGATTCGGTTGTCGATCGCCGCGCGCACCGCGCCGTCGATCCCGGCGCGATCGAGGTCGGGGGCGATCTTGAGGAACAAGGGCGTGTCGCCCCGCGCCGCGTGGCACGCGGCGAGGAGTTCGTCCAAGGCCGGCCGCGACTGGAGATCGCGCAGCCCGGGCGTATTGGGCGAGCTGACGTTGATCGTGATATAGTCGCCATGCGGCGCCGCCTTGCGCACGCTGTGCGCATAATCACCGACGCGATCGGTCGAATCCTTGTTGGCGCCGACGTTGATACCGAGCACGCCGGCGCGCCGCGGCATCGCCGCGATCCGCGCCAGTGCCGCGTCGAGCCCGTGATTGTTGAACCCCATCCGGTTGATCACGGCCTCGTCCTCGGCCAGCCGGAACAGCCGTGGCTTGGGATTGCCCGGCTGCGGGCGCAGGGTGAGCGTACCGACTTCGACGGCGCCGAAGCCCAGACCGAACAGCCCGGCAATGGCCTCGGCGTTCTTGTCGAGCCCCGCGGCGAGTCCGACTGCATTGGGGAAGTCGATTCCCGCCACGCGCACCGCCGAGGATGCGTCCGATTCGGAGCGTCCCGAAAACGGCGCGCCGATCCCGCCCCACATCCGCAGCGCGGCGATCGTAGCGCGGTGGGCGGTCTCTGCATCGAGCGCGAAAAGGGCGGGCCGGAGCGGGTAAGTCATGGAAAACGCCTTCGCATCCGGGCGCACGGACGTCAAAATTATCGGAATGTCGAATCCGTCCAATACGTAGTCCTACGGGTGGGCTAGTCAGGCTTTGCGACCCGAGGGGTTTCCGCTTCAACGGGGGGAACCCTTTCCACTGGCCCGGCCGGGTAACCGGCCGGGCCACTTTTATATCGGCGCCTCAATCGATATAGACACATCCGGGACACGGATTCGGGGATCGGGGGCTCGAGTCGCAGATGCGGGGCGCAACCATAAGAAATACGGCCATAGAAACGGCGCGCGCACTTGCGCCGACGGTCGAGCTGATGCCCGCCAAGGGGCGGCTGCTCCCGCATGTCGAATCCTATTACCTGTTCCGCTGGGAAGGCGAGGGCGAGATCGAGCGCGCCGAGCGGATCGACCTGGGGCATATCCGCTTCCTGATCCGCGGCGAAGGCGAGATGACCTTCCCCGACGGCCATGTCGAACCGCTCAAGCCGATCATGGTGGCGGGCCCCGGCACCGCCGCCGCCAGCTACAGGATGCGCGGCCCCGTGCTGTGCTTCGGCGTGGTGCTCCGCGCGATCGGCTGGAAGGCGCTGATCGGCATCCCGGCGCACAAGGTGACCGACCACATCATCGACGGCGAGAAACTGTTCTGCGAACGCGCGCCGCGTTTGCTGGAGCAGCTTCGCGACATGACCGAGCTCGACGACATGATCTCGGCGATCGCGCCGCAGCTGATCATGCGGCAGGAGGAAGTGAAGCCGGTTCCCGAGCCGCATTTCCCGTTCCTCAGCGCCGTGCGCGAATGGGCGGCGAGCGAGGATCCGACGATCGACGCGCTCTATGCCACGATCGAGACGACCAGCGGCCTTGGCGAGCGCCAGGTCCAGCGGCTGTGCCTCGAATATTTCGGCGGCCCGCCGACCAAGCTCAAGCGCAAGTTCCGGGCGATCCGCGCCGCGATGCAGATCTTCCAGGGCGCGCCGCTCTCCGACGTGCTCGGGCCGTTCTCCGACCAGTCGCACATGATCAACGAGATCAAGCACTTCACCGGCTACACGCCGACGAACATTCGCGGCAACGACGATCCGACGCTCGCGCTGACGCTGCGCAACGAGGGGCTGCACTTCCTGCCCGAAGTCTTCCCCGAGCCGGTTGACCTTCGCGCCGCTTAGTACCATCTGCAATCGGATAGATTCGTTCCGATTGGAAGTTGATGCGTCTTTCGAGCCTTGCCGATTATGCCGTAGTGATGATGGCGGCCGCCGCGCGCCATTGCGGCGCGTCGTGCCGGCTCAACGCGACGTTGCTCGCCGGCGAGACCGGGCTGCCGCTGCCGACGGTGCAGAAACTGGTGAGCAAACTCTCTGCCGCCGGGCTGATCGAAAGCGCGCGCGGCACCGGCGGCGGCTTCCGCCTCGCCCGTCCGCCCGCGACGATCAGCGTCGCCGACATCGTCGAGGCGATCGAGGGGCCGATCGCGCTGACATCCTGTGTAGACAGCGGCAAGCATGATTGCTGCGTCCAGGATAGCTGCCGCGTCAAACCGCATTGGAATGCCGTCAACGGCGCCGTAAAGGGCGCGCTCGCGGGCATCACGCTCTCCCAGCTTTCCGCGTCCCCGGCGCCCGCCGCCGAGGTCCAGTCTCCCGTATCCGTCGATCGGGTCCCGGCGCTTGCCGGGGAACAGGTGTAACATGGCCACGAAGAATGCCGAGGCGCTCGCCGCCGCGAACAAGAAATATGAATGGGGCTTCGCTTCGGATGTCGAGCAGGAGTTCGCGCCCAAGGGGCTGAGCGAAGACACGGTTCGCTACATCAGCGCCAAGAAGAACGAGCCCGAATGGATGCTCGACTGGCGGCTCAAGGCGTTCCGCTCGTGGCAGGAAATGACGCTCCCCGACTGGGCGAAGCTGCAGATCCCGCACATCGATTACCAGGACGCCTTCTACTACGCCGAGCCCAAGCAGAAGAAGACGATCGGCAGCCTCGATGAGCTCGATCCCGAGATCCTGCGCGTCTACGAGAAGCTCGGCATCCCGATCGAGGAGCAGAAGGTTCTCGCCGGCGTCGAGGGTGCGCGCAAGATCGCGGTCGACGCAGTGTTCGACAGCGTCTCCGTCGCCACGACCTTCCGCAAGGAGCTCGAAGAGGCAGGCGTCATCTTCCGCTCGATCAGCGAGGCGATCCGCGAATATCCCGAGCTGATCCGCAAGTGGCTCGGCAAGGTCGTGCCGGTGCGCGACAATTTCTTCTCGGCGCTGAATGCCGCGGTCTTTTCCGACGGCACCTTCGTCTATGTGCCCGAGGGCGTGCGCTGCCCGATGGAGCTGAGCACCTATTTCCGCATCAACGCGGAGAATACAGGCCAGTTCGAACGCACGCTGATCGTCGCCGACAAGGGGTCGTACGTCTCCTATCTCGAAGGCTGCACCGCGCCGATGCGCGACGAGAACCAGCTCCACGCCGCCGTGGTCGAACTGGTCGCGCTCGACGATGCCGAGATCAAATATTCGACCGTGCAGAACTGGTATCCGGGCGACGAAAACGGCCTGGGCGGCATCTTCAACTTCGTCACCAAGCGTGCCTTGTGCGCCGGCAAGAACTCGAAGGTAAGCTGGACCCAGGTCGAGACCGGCAGCGCGATCACCTGGAAATACCCAAGCTGCATCCTGCAGGGTGACGGCTCGGTCGGCGAATTCTATTCGGTCGCCGTGACCAACGGCCGCCAGCAGGCCGATACCGGCACCAAGATGCTCCATCTTGGCAAGAACACCCGCTCGACGATCGTGTCGAAGGGCATCAGCGCGGGCCGCAGCGACAACACCTATCGCGGCAAGGTGCTCGTCCAGCCCGGCGCCGAGAATGTCCGCAACTTCACCCAGTGCGACAGCCTGTTGCTCGGCGACCAGTGCGGCGCCCACACCGTGCCGTACATCGAAGTGAAAAACCCGACCGCGCAGATCGAGCATGAGGCGACAACGTCGAAGATCAGCGAAGACCAGATGTTCTACGCGATGCAACGCGGGCTTGACCAGGAAGCCGCGGTGGCGCTGATCGTCAACGGCTTCGCGCGTGAAGTTCTTAAGCAGCTGCCGATGGAATTCGCGGTCGAGGCGCAGAAGCTACTGGGAATCAGCCTGGAAGGCTCGGTGGGATGAGCACCGGCTACACGGTCGTTGTCCCGCACGAGCGCTGGCCGAGCAACGCCGCGATGCAGGCGAGCCTGGACGCGCGCGGCTATCCCGTCGCGCTGGTCGGCGGTGCGCCCGATGCGCCGTTCGCCGTCGGCTCGCGTGGACTCGAACTTCGGCTCGACGGACGTTCGCTGACGTTGGTCGGGGCCAGCGCCGCGAAAGTTGGCGCCGCCGCCTTTGCCCGAGATGAAACCAATGACGTGCTTGCCGGCATGGGCGCTGCTTTTCGCGCGCGCGATGGCGACTGGCATTTCGGCGTAGGCCTGGGTTCCGAACCGCGCGAGTGGCGAGCCGCGTTCCTTGTGATGGCGGCGCTCGTCCAGGATTTCGGTGGCTATGGTTACGAGACTCAGACCGAATCGCATGGCGACAATGCTTGGGCGGCAGCGCTGATCGAGGATGCCGAGCAGTTTCGGCTGCAGGCGGCTGCAACACCTGCAGCCGTTCCGCAGCCGGATTTGCGGCTGGCGGACCCGGGCGGCTGGACGCAGGAAAAAACCGCGGGAGTCGTTTGTGTTGCGCTCGGCGGTGCCGGGCTATGGGTGTCACTGAGCACCGGCAATTTACTGATCTCGGCGATTGGCGTGATGATGGTAGCGATGGGCGTTGCGGTGTTCTTCATCCGGCGGAAAATCGCGTGATTGTTCCCTTCCTGCTGCTGACACTCGCTCTCCAGGACGTGCCTGCCGCGCCGCCCGCCGCCGAGGGGCAGGAGGAGGAAATCGTCGTGCGCGCAACCTTCGGGAACACCACGATGCTGTTCGACAAAGGGGCGGACGGCAAGCTGCACAATTGCCGGATCATGGTCTCCAGCGGCAGCCAGCGGCGCGACACCAATGCCTGCCAGGCGACGCCGATCTGCTATGCCAAGACCGCCGACGAAGTGACCGATTGCCGCGAGCTCGGCCCGCTCGAAATGGCGCTGGCACCGACGCCGGGCGGGCTGCGTCCCGCGGCGGGCGCGGTGCCGCAGACCTTCATCCTGCCCAATCTGCGCGATCCCAAGCCGTCGCTTGCCGAGGGACAGGCCGGCCCGCTGGGGATTTCGGAGCCGAGCCGCGAGACCGAGCGCCAGCGCGTCAAGCTGCCGCCCTTGCCCAGGCCGCCTTCGGACGGTCCGGTGATCCGCGTCGGTCCGGCGAAGGAGCTCGGCGAATGATCGCCGCGCGCCACAGTCAGCATCGGGCAAGCATCGTGCTGGCAAGGACCATTCGGGGCCAGCGTTCGCGCCCCTGGGAGTATTGAGATGATGTTCGCAACGTTGCTCGCGCTTGCCGCAGCCCAGGCCGGCGGCGGCGTCGCCGTCGACAGTGTCCCGCAGATCGGTATCGCCACGCGCCATGCCCGCTGCATCGTCCGCCAGGTCGGCGTCGCGCCGGCCGAGGAAGCGGCGCGCGCCGCCAAGGTGGCGGACGCCGTCAAGGGCTGCCGCGCCTTCGTCGAGGGTGATTTCACCCAGGGTCGGATCACGGTCGGCGATCGTCCGGTCAACAAGCGCTGGTGGGGCCGGATGCAGGCGATCCTGGACTCGGTCGAAGGCGATGTATCGGCCGCGATTGTCCAGCCCAAGCAGTACAAGATCATCTGGGAGCTCCCCGAGGGCGGCCGCGTCGATGCGTACAATGCGCCCGAGCCGCTGACACGGATCACGCTGCTGACGGTCCCGCTGTGAGTCTGCTGCTCGCCGCCGCGATGCTGTCGGCACCGCTCGCACAGGATGCGCCGGCTGCGGCGGACTCGCCCGCGGAGGAAATCGTCGTGCAGGCGCGGATGACCGGCATGAAGGTCCGCTTGAAATATGACTGGAAGCGCCGCGTCCGTGCGTGTTCGGTCTCGAAAAGCAGCGGCGATGCCGATTTCGATCGCACCGCTTGCGAGACGACGGTCGCGTGCGCGCGGACCGGACTGCGCGGTGTCGAGCCGATCCGCGCATGCGTCCGTCCGCAATTGGTCGCTTATGCGCGTGCCCAGATTGCCCAGAAAGAACAGGAATAATGCTCAACATCACCGACCTCCGTGCCGAAATCGACGGCAAGGAAATCCTCAAGGGGCTCAGCCTCGCCGTGAACGCAGGCGAGATCCACGCGATCATGGGGCCCAATGGCGCCGGCAAGTCGACGCTCGGCTATGTGCTGGGCGGGCGCCCCGGCTATGAGCCGACCGGCGGCAGCGCGACTCTGGACGGCGCTGACTTGCTCGAGATGAGCGCGCACGAGCGCGCCGCGGCGGGGCTGTTCCTCGGCTTTCAATATCCCGTCGAGATCCCCGGCATCTCCAACGTCCAGTTCCTCCGCGAGGCGCTCAACAGCCAGCGCCGCGCGCGCGGCGAGGCACCGCTTTCGGGCGGCGAATTCCTCAAGCTCGCGCGCGCTCAGGCCGACGCGCTGGGCATGGACCAGGAAATGCTCAAGCGCCCGGTCAATGTCGGCTTTTCGGGCGGCGAGAAGAAGCGCAACGAGATGGTCCAGATGGGCATCATCGGCCCCAAGCTGGCGATCCTCGACGAGACCGACAGCGGCCTCGACATCGATGCGCTCAAGGCCGTCGGCGACGGGATCAACCGGATCATGCGCGCGCCCGACAAGGCCGTGATCCTGATCACCCATTACCAGCGGCTGCTCGACTATGTGAAGCCGGACTTCGTCCATGTCCTCGAAGCCGGCCGCATCACCCGCACCGGCGGCGCCGAACTCGCGCAGCAGCTCGAGCGCGAAGGCTATGGGGTGGCGGCGTGAGCATGCTTCGCGCAGAAGACGCAAAGAGGGCGCGCCCGTGACTGTCCTCGACCTCCCCACACCGCGCCTTGAGGAGTGGCGCTGGGCGGACATGCAGGCGCTGCGCGCCGCGGCTGCTGCCGAACCGCGCGACGCCGGGATCAAGCCCGCCGAGCTCTTCCTCGACATCGAAGGCCCGCGCCTGCTCTTCGTCGACGGCGTATTCGAGCCCGCGCATAGCCGTCCCGGCCCGGTCGAGGTCGCGCGGTTCGCGCCCGAGACCGCACACCCGCTGGGCGGCATGGCCGAAGGGGAGGGCTGGGTGCTGTCGCTCGACGCACAGGCCGCGGTTACCGGCATCCAGATCGTTCATCTCGGCTCGGGCGGCGAAAGCCATGTCCCCGCGCGGATCACGATGGCCGAGGACGCAGTCGCATCGGTGGTGGAGACCTATGCGGGCTCGGGCTGGGCCAACCGCATCACTCAGATTGCGCTCGCCCGCGGTGCGCGGCTGATGCGCTCGGTGCGCTTGCTCCAGGCCGATGGCTTCGTCTCGATCCGCGACGAGGCAACGATCGGCGAGGCCGCGAGCCTGGTCTCGATCTTCCTGGGCGCCGGCGGGATGGGCAGCCGCATCGACGGCGCACTGACCCTCACCGGCAAGGGCGCGTTTGCCGAAATGGGCGGCGCCTTGCTGACCTCGGGCACGCAGAAGCAGGAATCCGCAGTCACGGTGCGTCACGAGGCAGTCGAAGGCAGTTCGCGGCAATTGTGGCGCGCGGTGGCGGCCAACCGCTCGACGGTGAGCCTTGCGGCGCGTGTCGAAGTCGCCCGCGCCGCCCAGCAGACCGATGGCGAGCAGTCGCTGCGCGGGCTGCTGCTCGAACGCGGCGCGACGGTGAATTTGAAGCCCGAGCTCGAAATCTTCGCCGACGACGTAAAATGCGCGCACGGCGCGACAGTCGGCGAACTCGACAAGCGCGCGCTGTTCTACCTCCAGAGCCGCGGCGTCCCCGAACCCCGCGCCAAGGCACTACTCACCCACGCCTTCGTCGCCGAATCTATGGCGCGGATCGGTGAGGAAGCAGTTCGCGCGGCGTTCGAGGCCGATGCCGAGAAATGGCTGGAGGCTGCGCTGTGAGCGTAACCACCGACACCCGCCCGCTCGACCTGCTCGCCGATTTCCCGGCGATCCCGGCAGGCTGGGCGTATCTCGACACCGCGGCGACCTCGCAAAAGCCCAAGCCGGTGCTCGACGCGATCGCCCGCGGCTATGGCGAGACCTATGCCACCGTCCATCGCGGTGTCTACCAGCGCTCGGCCGACATGACCTTGGCGTTCGAGGCCGCGCGCGAGCGGGTGGCCAGGTTCATCGGCGCCCAGCCGAACGAGACCATTTTCGTCCGCGGCGCTACCGAGGGGATCAACCTCGTCGCCCAATGCTGGGCCGGCACCCAGCTCAAGGCCGGTGACCGCATCCTGCTTTCGACGCTCGAGCATCATTCGAACATCGTGCCCTGGCAGATGGTCGCCGAGCGCGTCGGCGCCGAGATCGACGTGATCCCGCTGACGCCCGACCATCGCATCGATCTCGACGCGATGGCCGCAATGATCACCCCCGCGCACAAGCTTGTCGCGCTCGCGCATGTCTCCAACGTGCTCGGCTCGGTGCTCGACGCCAGGCGCGCCACCGAGATTGCCCATTCGGTCGGCGCCAAGATCCTGCTCGACGGCTGCCAGGCCGTACCGCGGCTGCCGGTCGACGTCGCCGAGATCGGCTGCGACTTCTACGTGTTCTCGGGCCACAAGCTCTACGGCCCCACCGGGATCGGCGTGCTCTGGGGGCGGTACGAGCTGCTCGACGCGATGCCCCCCTATCAGGGCGGCGGATCGATGATCGACCGCGTCACCTTTGCCAGGACCACCTACGCCCCGCCCCCCGGCCGCTTCGAGGCGGGGACCCCGCACATCGTCGGCGTGCTCGGGCTGCATGCGGCGGTGGACTATGTCGAAGGCATCGGGCTCGAGCGTATCCACGCCCACGAGACCGCGTTGGTCACCCAGGCGCGCGATGCCCTGTCGCAGATCAACAGCGTCCGCCTGTTCGGCCCGGACGACAGCGCCGGAATCGTCAGCTTCGCCGTCGAGGGGGTGCATCCGCACGATGTCGCCACCATCTTGGACGAAGGCAATGTCGCGATCCGCGCCGGCCACCATTGCGCCCAGCCGCTGATGGACGCGCTGGGCGTGCCGGCGACGGCGCGGGCGAGCTTCGGAGTGTATAATGGCGCGGACGACATCGCCGCGCTGGTCAAGGGTATCGAACGCGTGACGAGGATTTTCGGGTGAACGAGGAACGCAAAATCGCAGTCGAGCAAGTCGATGCCGTCGAGGCGCCGCCCAAGGCGCGCGTCGAGGCATTTGATGCGCCGGCCGAGGGACCGGCCGGGGGTGTGACCGAAACCTTCGAGCGCAAGCGCGACTATCTGACCGGCTTCCTCCAGCAGAAGCCCGAGCCGCACCCGGCCGGCGAGCCGGGCGGCGAACTCTACGAATCGGTGATCACTGCGCTCAAGGAGATCTACGATCCCGAGATCCCGGTGAACATCTACGATCTCGGGCTGATCTACGGCGTCGACATCACCGCCGACGGCCATGCCTCGGTCCAGATGACGCTCACCACCCCGCACTGCCCGGTGGCCGAATCGATGCCTGGCGAAGTCGAACTGCGCGTCGGTTCGGTGCCCGGGATCGGCCATGCCGAAGTCAATCTCGTCTGGGATCCGCCCTGGGACCCGCAGAAGATGACCGACGACGCCAAGCTCGAACTGGGGATGTTGTGATGGCCAGCGTCCGCGAACGCCCCGCCGCGCTCAACCTTACCGAGCGCGCGCATGCCCGCATCGCCGCGCTGATGGCCAAGGCGCCCGAAGGCACGGTCGGCGTCAAGCTCTCCACCCCGCGCCGCGGCTGTTCGGGGCTGGCCTATTCGGTCGATTACGTCAGCGAGGCTGCCCCCTTCGACGAGCGCATCGAGACTCCCGGCGGGACGTTCTTCGTCGATGGCGCCTCGGTGCTCTACCTCGTCGGCTCGACGATGGACTGGGTCGAGGACGATTTCACTGCCGGCTTCACCTTCCAGAACCCGAATGCCAAGGGCAGCTGCGGCTGCGGCGAGAGCTTTACCGTCTGACCCGCGGGGCATAGGGCGCTCTTCGAACCTATCGGAGAGTGACGATGCCCTATCCGCAGCCCTGGACCGCCGATCCCGCTCGCTATGACGGCCGCATGCCCTATCGCCGCACCGGCCGCTCGGGGCTCGACCTGCCCGCGATCAGCCTCGGCCTCTGGCAGAATTTCGGCGGCACCGATGTGTTCGAGACCGGCCGGGCGATGCTGCGCCGCGCGTTCGACCGCGGCGTCACCCATTTCGATCTCGCCAACAATTACGGCCCGCCCTATGGCTCGGCCGAGGAGAATTTCGGCCGCGTCATGGCGGCCGATTTCGCCGCACACCGCGACGAGCTGATCGTCTCGACCAAGGCGGGCTGGGACATGTGGCCCGGGCCGTATGGCGACGTCGGCGGCAGCCGGAAATATCTCATCGCCTCGTGCGACCAGAGCCTCAAGCGGATGGGGCTCGATTATGTCGACATCTTTTATTCGCACCGCGTCGATCCCAGGACACCGCTCGAAGAGACGATGGGCGCGCTCGCCCACATCCACCAGCAGGGCAAGGCATTATACGTCGGCATATCGAGCTATTCGCCTGAGCTGACTCGCCAGGCCGCGGCGATCCTCGCCGACTACAAGGTGCCGCTGCTCATCCACCAGCCGAGCTATTCGATGCTCAATCGCTGGGTCGAAGGCGAATTGCTCGACACGCTCGGCGATCTTGGCACCGGCTGCATCGCCTTTTCGCCGCTCGCCCAGGGCATGCTGACGTCGAAGTACCTCAAGGGCGTTCCCGAGGATGCCCGCGCCGCCAGGAGCGGTTCGCTCAGCCAGCAATTGCTGTCGGACGAGAATCTCGCCCGCATCCGCGCGCTCAACGACATTGCGGCGAAGCGCGGCCAGACGCTCGCCCAGATGGCGATCGCCTGGGTGCTGCGCGATCCGCGCGTCACTTCGGCGCTGGTCGGCGCGCGCACGGTGCAGCAGCTCGACGATTCGCTCGACGCAGTGAACAACCTCGATTTCAGCGCCGAAGAACTCGCCGAAATCGACACTCATGCAACCGAAGGCGCCATCGATCTTTGGAAGGTATCATCCACGCTTGAGGATCTGCCCCAAAGATGAGCGTCGCCTTCCGTCGCGAGAGTGACGAGGAACATAAGGAACCCAAGTTCGAGATCCCGCTGCCCGCGGGACCGAACCTCGTCACCGCGCGCGGCCTTGCGCTGACCGAAGCGAAGGTCGTCGAGCTCGAAGCGGCAATCGCCGCCGAGGCCGAAGACGAGCCGCGCGAAGTGCTCCGGCGCGAGCTGCGCTACTGGAACACGCGCCGCACCACCGCCGAGATCGCGCCGCCGCCGGAAGAAGGCGTGGTCGGCATCGGCTCGCGCGTCCGCATCCGGCTGGCCGGCAAGGAGCGGGTGATCGACGTTGTCGGCAACGACGAAGCCGACCCGCATGCCGATCGGCTCGCCTTCTCGGCGCCGCTCGCAAATGCGCTGCTTGGCACCGAAGAAGGCGAGCGCATCGATTTCAATGGCCGCGCCGAAGCGATCGAGATCCTCGAAGTCTCCGCCATCCCGAACTGAACTGCCAAGTCGGCGTGCGGCCTGTTTGACGCAGTTTGTACCCCGGCGAAGGCCGGGGCGAAGGTCCGACGAACCCGCGGAGTCGGGTTTCTCCCCTCGGAGCGCATCGCATCTGGCCCGGCCTTCGCCGGGGTACAGCACGGGCCGAGCAATCCTCGCCAATCTCCTCCGCACAAACGAAAACCGCCGCCCCGGTTTCCCGGGGCGGCGGCTTCGTTCGAGTATTCGACGTAGGACTTTAGAAGCCCACCACCAGCGAACCGATGAAGGTGCGCGGATAGCCGATCTGCGAGTTCGGCGCAGTGCCGTAGTTCGTGATCGCGCCGGTCGGGCTGAAGGTCGGACCCTGGTTGAGGTTGCCCGAGAAGCCACCCACGAACAGCTCGTCGAACACGTTGAGGACGTTGAGCTGGAAGAAGGTGTTCTTGTTCAGGCCAGCCCATTCGAGGCCGACCCGCGCGTTGAGATCGACCAGCGTGTAGGCCGGGGTCTTGGCGCCATAGACTTCATAGGTCGTGCCGGCGACGATCGCCTGCACCGGCTGGTTGGTGTCGTAGACATAGCGCGGGCCGGTGCGCTTGACGTTGACGCCGAGATCGACCGGACCGAGCGACCCCTGTGCGCCACCGCCGAAGGTGTAGACGGGCGAACCCGCTTCACGCTTGCCGGCGGTCGGGGCGTAGATCGGCGAACCGATCGGGCCCAGCGGACCGGCTGCGGTGGTGCGGCCGACAACCACGTCGTTCTGGATCTCCGAGTCGAGGTACGAACCGAAGGCATAGACGCTGAACTCGCGGATCGGCTGGAAGGCGATCGAGCCGTCGAAACCGAACTTCTTCACCTTGCCCAGGTTGCGGTAGATCGAA
Source organism: Sphingomonas sp. LM7 (assembly GCF_002002925.1). Taxonomy (NCBI): domain Bacteria; kingdom Pseudomonadati; phylum Pseudomonadota; class Alphaproteobacteria; order Sphingomonadales; family Sphingomonadaceae; genus Sphingomonas; species Sphingomonas sp. LM7. The sequence goes on from NZ_CP019511.1 coordinate 3,659,110, forward strand.
CGCTCGAGCTCCACGTCATAGGCCTGTGCGAGACGGTTGTTATAGTCGGTGTACCAGGCAACGACCTGCGCCTGCACCTGCGACGAACGATAGCGGATGCCGGTATCGAAGTTGTCGGTGGTCTCCGGCTTCGGGTTCGCCTGCTCCGCCGTCACCGGGAAGTAGAACGAGTTGTAGAGGTTGTCCGTGCCGGGGACCTGGATGCTCTTCGAATAGTTGCCGAACAGCGAGAAGTTGCTGCTGATGTCGGCGACATAGCCGATGCTCGGAAGCGCCTTCTTGTAGTTCAGGACGCGCTGCTGCGGGCCCTGGATCGCGAAGGTGCCCACGCCCGGAACGGTCTGGGCGGGTGCGCCCGCAAGATATGCCGCCTGCGCCGCGCTGTCGTCGGTGAAGCACTCGACGAAACCGGCTGCGCTCGACGTGGCGCAATAGTTGGTCAGGTTGCGCTTGAGGAACGGCAGGCCGAGACCCGCGGTGATGTGCACCGTGTCGTCGAAGAAGTCGCCGTTATACTCGGCCGCGACCTTGTGCAGGATCGCGAACGACAGACGGTCGCGCTTCTGGAGCACGCGGCCATTGGCGTCGACGATCCCGTCGTTGACCGGGAAGACGTCGAACGGCTTGCCGTTGAACTGCAGGAAGCCGGTCTCGCCGGTCTGGCGATGACGCGCACGGTCATAGGTATAGGCCAGGCGGACGGTCTGGGTCGGGCTGATCTCGTAGCGCAGCGAAGCGATCAGGCCGAGACGGTGCGTCTGGGTCTGGCTTGGCGTGACCAGGCGAACGGTGTCGAGCAGATCGCCGTCGCCGTTGAGGTCACGGCCGAAATACGGGACGCCGCCGATGTAACCGGTCTGGCAGCTCACCGTCGCGCTGTTCGCGGTGGTGTTGCAGTTGGCGGTGCCGCCGCCCGGGAACACGTCGCGACGCGCTTCCTGGCCGACAGTGGTGCCGCCGCCATTCGCCTTCACATACTGGTAGCTCGGATCGACATAGAGCGTCAGGCCATCGGCAAGCGTGAAGCGCGAACCGACGCGGATGTTGCCGGTGTTCGACGGGTTGAAGCGCTCGTCGAAGATCGAGCCGCAGGTGTTGGCCGCATCGACCACGCCCGGACGCTGGGTGTTGGTGATCGTGCACGACGCCACGGTGTATTCGCGCTCGTCGGTGGTGATCGGGAAGCGGTTGGTGCTTGCCGGGCCGACAACGCGGCCGCCGGTCACTGCCGCGGTGTCGGTACGCAGCGGCACCGAACCCTGGAAGTTGTTGCGGTTCTCGTTGTAGTGGCCGGCGATCGAGATGAAGTCGCCGTTCGAGCCGATCGGCTGATACAGGCGGCCGTTATACTGCTGCTTCTCGACCTTCGCGTCCGCATTGAACGGCGAACGGTTGCGCGCGGTGCTCGCGGCGAAGAAGGCGCGCGTGCCGAACGACGTGAACTCGCCGGTATCGACCATGCCGAAGATGCGGAAGAAGTCGAAGTCGCCGACCGAGCCCGAGAGCTTCACGCCGAAGTCCTGGCCGGGAAGACGCGTACGATAGTTGACGGTCGATCCGGTCGCGCCTGCGGTCGGGCTGTCGATGTCGGTCGTGCCGAGGTTGACGTTGACCTGCTCGATCAGCTCGGGATCGAGCTGCTGGTTCGAATAGATCGCATAGTTGCCCGAGTCGTTCAGCGGAACGCCGTCGAAGGTCTGGCTGATGCGGCTCGAATCGAAGCCACGGATCGTGAGCGTGCCGCCCGACGAGCCGAACGGATCGTTGTTCTGGAAGCTGACGCCGGGAAGCTGGTTGATCACGTCGTTGACCGACTGACCGGGTGCCTGGCGCTGGATGAATTCCTGCGTCAGCACGCCCTTGGCCTTCGACGTGTCGGGAACCAGGATGCCGTCAACGCCGTTGTTGACGCGGCTGCCGGTGACGACGATCTCGGTGCCTTCTTCGGCGTCGATCGTGCCCGACGACTGCGCGAAGGCGCTGGCTGGAATCATCAGCGCGGCAAAAGCCACGCCCGCAAAAAGCTTGGTGCGCATTTAAAGAATGTCCCTTTCGGTGTGCTCGGATGCACTGAGTCACGCGGTGCGGTTCACCGTCCGGGCCGCCCATGGAATTCATTTATGTCGAAGCGATGACAGTCAATCTTCGTGGGCATACCAAGCTGTTGGTAACGTTTGATTCATTTGCTGCGTTGCAAAAAAGTCACTTAACCGCAGCGACCAGAGTGCACCATTCTTCCTCTGAAATCACACGGATACCCAGCTCAGCTGCCTTTTTGAGCTTCGACCCGGCGCCCGGCCCGGCGATTACCATATCGGTCTTCGCAGACACCGATCCGGCGACTCGAGCGCCCAGCGATTCGGCCTGCGCCTTGGCCTCGTCGCGACTCAGCGTCTCCAGGCTGCCGGTGAACACCAGCGTCATGCCGGTGACTTCCGAAGCCCGTGTCTCGACGATGTAAGGGGGGGGCGAAACCTCGGCGAGCAAGTCGTTCCAGGCATCGCGATTGTGCGGCTCGTGGAAAAAGTCGGCCAGCGCGTGGCCGACTGCGCCGCCGACATTCTCGACGCCGATATGCTCGGCGATTGCCTTGTCGAGCCTTGCGCGGTGCTTGGTCTCGCTTTCGCCGATCACCGCGGGCGTGGCGTCGCGCAGCGCGATGATCTGATCCGCGAGTGCCTGGACAGCGCCGAGCGTCGTATAGCGCTTGAGCAGGTCGCGCGCGGTGATCGCGCCGGTGTGGCGGATGCCGAGCCCGAACAGCAGCCGCGCGGCGTCGGGCGCGCGCTTGGCTTTGATCGCGGCGAGCAGCGCGTCGACCGACTTTTCCTGCCAGCCCTCGCGCCCGACGAGTTCCTCGCGGTACGTCGCCAGGCGGAAGATGTCCGCGGGCTCGGCGATCCAGCCAAGGTCGAGCAGCTCGGCGAGCGTCTTCTCGCCCAGCCCCTCGATGTCGAGCGCGCCGCGGCTGACGAAATGCTTCAATCGCTCCAGCCGCTGCGCCGGGCAGATCAGCCCGCCCGTGCAGCGGACATCGACTTCGCCTTCCTCGGCCACCGCTTCGGAATCGCAGATCGGGCATCGGGTGGGAAAGGCATAGGCATCGCGCACTTCGTCGCGCGTCAGGTTCTCGACGATCTGCGGGATCACGTCGCCGGCACGCTGGAGGATCACCCGGTCGCCGGGGCGGACGCCGAGCCGCGCGATCTCGTCGGCATTGTGCAGCGTCGCATTGGTGACGACGACTCCGCCCACCGTCACCGGCTCGAGCCGCGCGACGGGCGTCAGCTTGCCGGTGCGGCCGACCTGGATGTCGATCCGCTCCAGCGTGGTCTGCGCGCGCTCGGCAGGGAATTTATGCGCCAGCCCCCAGCGCGGCGCCCGCCCGACAAAGCCCAGCCGCGCCTGCCAGTCGAGCCGGTCGATCTTGTAGACCACGCCGTCGATGTCGAACCCAAGGTCGGCGCGCTGCGCCTCGATCTTCTTGTACTGCGCCAATGCCGCGTCGAGATCGGCTGGCCCGACGAACAGCTCCGAGACCGGAAATCCCATCGCCTCGATCGCTCGGATCACTTCGACCTGGGTCTCGCCGGGCAGCGCAGTCGCTTCGCCCCAGCCCCAGGCGAGAAAGCGCAGCGGCCGCGACGCGGTGACCGCGGCGTCCTTCTGGCGCAGCGATCCTGCCGCGGCGTTGCGCGGGTTGGCGAACTGGCGCGCGTCCTTGCCCGTCCCCTCTGCCTCGGCGAGCAGCCGCGCGTTGAGTGCGGCGAAGTCGTCCTTCGCCATATAGACTTCGCCGCGCACCTCGAACACCGCGGGCGCCCCGGCGATCGCCTGCGGGATATCGCCGATCGTGCGCACATTGGCGGTGACGTCCTCGCCGACCAGCCCGTCGCCGCGCGTCAGCGCCTGCACCAGCCTGCCCTCGACATAGCGCAACGAGCACGACAGCCCGTCGATCTTGGGTTCGGCGGTCAGCGTCACCGGCTCGCTTTCGGGCAGTGCGAGGAACCGCCGCACCCGCCCGAGGAAATCGGCGACATCCTCGTCCGAAAAGCCATTGTCGAGGCTGAACATCCGCTGCGCATGCGCGGCCTTGGCGAGCCTTCCGCTCGACACCGCGCCGACGCTCTTCGACGGCGAGTCACCGCGCACCAGATCGGGAAACGCCGCCTCGATCGCGGTGTTGCGCCGCATCAGCGCGTCGAAATCGGCGTCGCTGATCTCGGGCGCGTCCTCGGCGTGATAGCGGCTGTTGTGGTGCGCAATCTGGCCTGCGAGCGTTTCGAGCTCGGCGGCGGCATCTTCCGGAGTCTGGGGCAGCGGCGCGGTCATCCGAGCGGGTTAGAAAGCGCGCGGGCAACGATCAAGCTTGAACGCGCTTGCCGCAGTCGCGAGATAGGCGGCATGCGCCTGCTCAAGCTCGCCCTAGCCGGGCTGTTATGGACCATCGTCCTCCTCGCCCTCGCGGCCACCATCGCCCCGCATTTCCTCGACCGCATCTATTACCGCGGGCCGGTGAGCGCGCATTTCGACGGCGCATATTTCTTCAATCCCGACGGCGACGACGATCGCCTCGTCATGAAGGGCAGCCGCGCCGGCTTCCTCTTCCGCCGCATCTTCGGCGACTCGACTCAGCCGCCCTGGCCCGAGCGCGTCGCGGTCACCCCCACCAATCCCCCCGCGCGCGTGGAAGGCACGGCGATGCGCGTCACCTGGATCGGCCACGCTACCGTCCTGATCCAGACCAGCGGCCTCAACATCCTCACCGATCCGGTGTGGAGCGACCGCGCCGGCCCGTTCGGCTTCGGCCCAGGCCGCGTCGCCGAACCGGGCGTCCGGTTCGAGGGCCTGCCCAGGATCGACCTCGTCCTGGTCAGCCACAATCACTACGACCATATGGACCTCGCCACGCTCCGCCGGCTCTGGCAGCGCGACAAGCCGGTGATCGTCACCAGCCTGGGCAACGACAGCGTCATCGGCCAGGCCGGCGTGCCCGCACGCGCGCTTGATTGGGGCGGGCGGCTGGCGATCCGCCCCGGCATCAACGTCGCCGTCACCCGCAACCACCATTGGGACAGCCGCTGGTTCACCGATCGCAACCGCGCGCTGTGGTCGAGCTTCGTCGTCCAGCTTCCCGGCGGCAATGTCTTCTTCGCCGGCGATACCGGCCTGGGCGACGGCAAATGGCCCGCCGAGGCCGCGGGGTTGGGCCCGATCCGCTTCGCCGCCATCCCGATCGGCGCGTTCCGCTTCGAGGACGGCCAGATGGCGAGCGGCAGCCATATCGGCCCGCGCGATGCGCTCCAGGTGTGGGAGGGGCTTGGCCGCCCCTTCGCGCTGCCGATCCATTGGGGCACCTTCCGCCTGTCGCGCGAAGCCTATGATACGCCGCCGCGGATGCTCGCCGCGATGCAGGCCTGTGCGCGCAGCGATCCCGCGCACTTCGCGCCGCTTGCGATCGGCGGTTCGGTCGAGGTGCCCGCGCTCGGCGCGCTGCCGCCGCGGCCCGATATGGCCCGCGTCGATGCGTGCGCGGCCCGCGGCCGGTTCGACGCCTTCCGGTGACCGGCTTGAGGCGCGGTCTCCACCGGGGTACCCTGCCACGGGGGAGAGGGGCATTGGAACGGATCCATCGACGCGCGATGCGCCTGCCGCGCCGCTACGACACGACGATCGACCGCGCGGGACTGGCGCTCGGCGCAGGCAGCGCGCTCGCCGGCGGCATCGTGCTCGGGCTGCTGCTGCTCGGCGGCCAGCGCGATCCGCTCGGCCTGATGGCCGGCTGGCTGATCGGCAGCGTGTTCTCCGGCATCGCGATCACTGCAGTCGGCGGACCGATCTGGCTGGTGCTCCACATCGCCGGCCTGCGCCGCGCCTGGCATGCCGCGGGCGTCGGCGCGCTCACTGCGATGATGATCTTCGTCGGTGCGCAGACCTATGGCTTCGGACTGTTCGACATGCCCGCGATCGACAGCCGCACCTGGCTGTTCCGCTGGCTCAGCGCGCTGGCATCGAGCGCGATCCTCGCAGCGCTCGCCGCAGGGATCGCTGCGGCAATGTGGCGCATCGCCTATCGCCGCCAGCGCGACGGCTGAGCCCCGCGAAACTCCGCTCCCTGCAGGGGAGGGGGCGTCAGAGATTTATCCCTTCGCCTGGACCGGGCACTCGCCGACCCGGCTCCCCGTCGAGCGCATCTTGACCAGCGAATAGCCCGGCCGCCCGGCCACCCCGGTCGTGTTCTGCGTAGTCACGTCGAACCCGGTCGCGCCGGTGGTGCCGGCGATCTCGATCGTCGTCACCGGCGCGTTGGGCTTGCTGCACTGGATTCGCGCATCGACCTTCCCGCCCTTGGCGACATAGCGGATGAAGGTGCATTCGCCCGCCGCCTTCTCCAGTCTGTCGATGTCGAAGGGCTTCAATTGCTCGGCGGTGCGGCACTCGGTTGCGTCGCGCTCCAGCCCCTTGGCGATCTCCAGCTGCCGCGCATTGTCTGCGCCCGGCCCGACATCGACTGCGTCGATGGTCAGCGTCGCCTTCCACAGCCCCGGCTGGACCGCGGTCTTGGCCGATGCCGCCTTGATCAGCCCGGTGACCTCGTCGGTCTTGGCATTGGTGACGTCGATCTCGCCGGTCTCCGCCGCATGCTTCTCCGCAGCGGACTGGCACCCCGCCAGCGCAAGGGCAGTGGCTGCGAGGACGATGGTGGCGCGCATGTCGAGATTCCCTTCGGTTCTGCCGGTCTCAAAAGCCGAATTGACGGCGGATGGCAATCCGGACGGGATTACAGACCGGAAGGAGCAGGAGCGCGACCGTAGCGGGCATCCCTTTCCCTCTCCCCTTTTGGGCGGGTCAGGTCGGTCATTCCCCCGGCATGGCCTGAACAGCGCGGGGCGCTCTTTACTTGATGCGGGAGGGAGCCGACGAAGTCGGCGGAAGGCTGCGCATCACGGCGGCCCGTTCGCCGCTCACGCCACGCTCTCCTGCTTGACCCTGGCCAACCCCGTCAGTCCCTCCGCGTCGAAGGCATCCACCAATTCACCGGACATGAAGAGTATGTCAGTGATATGCCTGTCACGCCATAGATGCGCGCCTCCGACCTGACGCTCACTGATGACGCGCCGCGAAGGCTGGTCGAGATCATATCCCGGCGGCACCAACCCGGGCTTGCGCCGCGCCACATCCCTTGCGGGTCGCCAAAAGGAAGGCGACAACAGCATGTTGGTATGCTCGCGATCCACCGTATCCAGGCGACGGCATACGAACACGACGAACATGTCGGCGACTTTCGCACCCTTCCTGTCCACGAAATCGACGGGTTCGAACTGATGAATGCCGGGCTCGAAGCGTTCGATCAGATCCCGTGCGCGTGCGCTGGCATATTTCAATGCGCCATCGGTATCGAAGTCGACCAGGTGCCGGGCATCGGCGATCCGAACGACCTTCGGTAGCCCGTCCGCGTCAACACGAAAGCCACTGGCATAGGCTTCGCCGACCGGGCCGATGGCAGGCGCCATAGTCTCCGCAAAGTCGGCGAATCGGATATTGCGGAAGTGAAAACCGGCCGGTTCGATCACATCGATCGAGACGTTGACACCGATCTCCGGCTTATCCGGGCCGCCATTAATACCATAGATCATTCTATCCCTCCGGAGCCGCAAAGTCCCAGCGCCCATTCCGCGCGAGTCAACCTGATCAGGCCGGTGTCATCCATGTGGCAATTTTCGCTGCGAACTGGGGTTCATCCTGTTACCCTGAGCGCCCTTGCTCATGAGTAAATTACTTTGGGTGGTTTCCGGGTTTACGACTTCAATGGCAGTTATCCGCTACTTCCCGATGTTGCGGATGCTCCCGGGAGCTCTGGTAAAATAGGATTTGATCTGCTTTTGTTCTGTTGATGGGCAAGCGCCAAAATCCCCTTTCGCTCCGCTGCGTCGCCTCAGTGTCGCGTTCCGGTCGCGCCAGTGTCGCGAAGCTGGCGCGTCTTCGGCGCGTGGCAGGCGCGAACCTGTCGTGCAGGTGTCGCGTGTCCGTCGCGTGCCAGGCGCGCCGCTGCCGCATAGGTGTCGCGTCGCAGGCGCGTTCCCAGCGCGAACCCGCCGCTTCCGGCGAAAACCTGTTTTCCGTCAACTTCGTCAACTTGACCGTCAACCGCCCGCCTGATTGCACCCCCCGATAAAGGCCCCATATCCCCGTCATGGTCATTCAGATTCGCACGACTCTCGACGAGCCCGATACCGGGCAGAGCTTCGTCCCGCATCGCCCGAACCGCCCTGAGAAGAGCGAGGGCGGCAGGGCGTTCAAGCTGGTCAGCGAGTATCAGCCCTCGGGCGACCAGCGCTTCGCGATCCCCGAACTGGTCGAGCAGGCGCGCAATGGCGAGCGCGACCAGGTGCTGCTCGGGGTCACCGGATCGGGCAAGACCTATACGATGGCCAAGGTGATCGAGGAGCTTCAGCGCCCCGCGCTGATCCTCGCCCCCAACAAGATCCTCGCCGCGCAGCTCTATGGCGAGTTCAAGAGCTTCTTCCCCGACAACGCAGTCGAATATTTCGTCAGCTACTACGATTACTACCAGCCCGAGGCGTATGTCGCCCGCTCGGACACGTATATCGAGAAAGAAAGCTCGGTGAACGAGGCGATCGACCGGATGCGGCATTCCGCCACCCGGTCGCTGCTCGAGCGCGATGACGTCATCATCGTCGCCTCGGTGTCGTGCCTCTACGGCATCGGCTCGGTCGAGACCTACAGCGCGATGATCTTCGACCTCAAAAAGGGCCAGGTCGTCGATCAGCGCGAAATCATCCGCAAACTCGTCGCGCTCCAGTACAGGCGCAACGACCAGGCCTTCGCGCGCGGCAATTTCCGGGTGCGCGGCGACAGCCTCGAAATCTTCCCGTCGCACTATGAGGACACCGCCTGGCGCATCTCCTTCTTCGGCGACGATATCGAGGAGATCACCGAGTTCGATCCGCTGACCGGCAGCAAGGTCGCGAACCTCGATTATGTCCGCGTCTATGCCAATTCGCACCACGTCACGCCGGGGCCGACGCTCAAGCAGGCGATGGAGGCGATCAAGCACGAGCTCGCCGAGCGGCTCAAAGAACTGGAGGCCGAGGGCAAGCTGCTCGAACACCAGCGGCTCGAACAGCGCACCAATTTCGATCTGGAGATGATCGCCGCGACGGGGTCGTGCGCGGGCATCGAGAATTACAGCCGCTTCCTCACGGGGCGCATGCCCGGCGAGCCGCCGCCCACCTTGTTCGAATATCTGCCCGAGAACGCGCTGCTGTTCGTCGATGAGAGCCATCAGACGATCGGCCAGATCAACGGCATGTCGCGCGGCGACCATCGCCGGAAGATCACGCTCGCCGAATATGGCTTCCGTCTGCCCTCGGCGATCGACAATCGTCCGCTACGCTTCAACGAATGGGACGCGATGCGCCCGCAGACCACCTATGTCTCGGCGACGCCGGGCGGGTGGGAGATGGAGCAATCCGGCGGCGTGTTCGTCGAGCAGGTCATCCGGCCCACCGGGCTGATCGACCCGCCGGTCGAGATCAAGCCGGTCGAGGAGCAGGTCCAGGATCTGATCGTCGAGTGTCGCAAGACCACCGAGCTGGGCTATCGCACCCTGGTGACGACGCTCACCAAGCGGATGGCCGAGGATCTGACCGAGTACATGCACGAAGCGGGCATCAAGGTCCGCTACATGCATTCGGACACCGAGACGCTGGAACGCATCGAGCTGATCCGCGATCTCCGCATGGGCGTGTACGACGTGCTGATCGGCATCAACCTGCTGCGCGAGGGGCTCGACATCCCCGAGTGCGGGCTGGTCGCGATCCTCGACGCCGACAAGGAAGGCTTCCTGCGCTCGGAGACCTCGCTGATCCAGACCATCGGCCGCGCCGCGCGCAATGTCGATGGGCGGGTGATCCTCTATGCCGACCGGATCACCGGCAGCATGGAGCGCGCGCTCGCTGAGACCGGCCGCCGCCGCGAGAAGCAGCACGCGTACAATATCGAGCACGGCATCACGCCAGAGACGATCAAGCGCAACATCGGCGACATCATCGCACACGTCTCGAACAAGGACGGCGTGACGGTCGAGATCGATGGCGATCGCCCGCACATGGTCGGCCACAATCTGCGCGGCTATATCGAGGAGCTCGAAAAGAAGATGCGCGATGCCGCGGCCAATCTCGAATTCGAGGAAGCCGGCCGGCTGCGCGACGAGATCCGCGGGCTCGAGGCCGAGGAGCTGGGGCTGCCGCCGAGCGAGCACAAGGCGCCGATCATGGGACGTAGCAACGAAGGCAAGGCCGGCACGCGCAAGACGCGGTACGGCAAGCAGACCAAGACCCGGTTCGGCGGATCGCGGTCGCGATGATAACGGGCAGGATTACGGAAGCATAACGAATGGACATGCCCCGATAACCATTGCGGGCCGGGAACTATACGGACTTATCCGTCTGTGAATGCTGTGCTCTTGGCTCGCTCCACATCAGGGGGAGACAGTCGACGTGATTCCGGAGTTTTGCGCAGAACATCGAGCCTTGGAGGCTCAGGCCGCATCTCTCCTTGCGATCGTCTCGGCGCCGGTGCCCGATGCTGCGGCGGTTGCTGCGCTGCGCTGGCAATTGGCGCAGTCGCTGCTCGATCATTGCCAGCGCGAGGATTGGCTGATCTATGATCGACTGTTGTCGTCGGGCGATGCGATCGCCACCAACATCGCCTGGCGCTATCGCCAGGACCACGGGCTGATCGGGCCAGCCTTCGCCAATTATATCGCGGCCTGGCCGGTCGGGCGGATCAACCGCGACTGGGTGCGCTTCCGCACCGAGACCGAGGCGCTGCTCGCCGGGCTGGCGCAGCGCATCGAGCGCGAGGAGCAGGTGCTCTACACCCATGTGGAGCGCATCCTGGCGCGCCACCGGTCGGTCGCCTGATGCGGCGATCCGCGGTTGAGACGGCGGGGGACTTCGCCCATAAGGCGCCCATGCGCCGTTCCTCCGTGTTCGCCAGCGTGTCCGTGGGCGCTTTGTTGCTCGCCGGCTGCGTCGCTCCCAGCCAGCCCGAGCCGCGCCCTGCGCCGCCCGCGCCGATACCTGTGGCTCCGCCCCCGTCGACCCGGCCACCCCCACCCCCGGCCAGCGCCGACTGGCGCGACTGGCCGCTCACTTCCGGCACCTGGCGCTATACCCCGTCCCGGTCAGGAATCAGCAGCGCGACGTTCGGCAGCGCCGGTCCGGATTTCCTCTTCCGAATCCGCTGCGATGCCCCGCAGCGGCGCATCTCGCTGGAGCGTGCGGGCGCGCTCGGCGGGCGAAACATGACGATCCGAACCACCAGTACCGCACGAACCCTGCCGACGACTGGGCCGCAGGAGGCGGCGCTGCCTGCAACCGACACCCTGCTCGATGCGATCGGCTACAGCCGAGGCCGATTCATCGTCGAAAGCGCAGGTACACCGCCGCTGGTGATCCCGGCCTGGTCGGAGGTTCAGCGCGTAGTGGAGGATTGCCGCGGCTGAGTCGGTTTTGCGACGCGCATGCGGCGAACCACAGACCTTTGAGAATCGCACCATCTTTTATGTAAAACAAGACTTGTTCTGCGACTCGCGATGATTCAAGTTTCGCTCGTGGCCGCAAGTCACGCTCGTTCTTCAACTAGCGAAAGGAGGTGATCCGATGTCTCATGGTTCAGCAATGGGGTCGGTTCAGTTCGTTCGGGAGACGCGCCGCTGAGATGAAGGCGCGGGCGGAAGTCCTCCGTCCGTTGGGTGTGCGGGAGGTATTCTCCTCCAGTCAACGCCCACCAGCCTTCACGAAGCGGCCCGCATGGTCTCCCGGGTTGGAACGCTCCGACCGCTGACCATGTCGGAGGTCGCCGGGTCCCTGATGGGATCCGGCGGCCTCTTTCATTTTGGGGAAGAAACGCGGCTGCCGCTATCCGTCTTTGCAGCAGCCAGATAGGATCAGGACTGCGCCGCCATCGCTGTAGCAGCGGCGCGTTCGGTAAAGGCAGGATCGGCTAGCGCCGCCTGCGCCTGGGCCCGTGCCTCGGGCTTGCGGTTCAGATCGGCATAAACCTGGGCCAAATGCCAGCGCAGCCCGGCATGGCGCGGCGCAAGCACCACGGCCTTTTGCAATAACTCCACTGCGGCCTGCGCATCGCCATTGCGGTAAAGCGCCCAGCCATAGGCGTCGGCGACGACGGGGTTGGCCGGCGCGAGCGCATAGGCAGCCTCGCCAAAATCCTCCGCCGCCTCGAATTCCTCCGCGCCCGAATATGCCAGAGCGAGATCCGCATTGAGCGCGGCGTCACCGTCGCCGATGCGCCCGCGCAGCAATTCGAGTGTATCGATGGCCGCCTCATAGTCGCCGGCCGCGAGCTGCCAGCGGCCCGAAACGCGCAGCGCTGTGGCGTTCACCGGGTTCTGCGACAGGAACAGCGCAAGCACATTGGCGGCGTCGGGGCGGTGGTTGGCATATTCAAGTGCTTCGACCAGTCGCAGCATAGCGGATTCGTCGAAACGCATGGCGGCGGCGCGACGATAGGCGTCTGCGGCGTCCGCGGGGCGGTTCATCAGCATCAGCGTGTCGCCGACGAGCAAGTGCGCCGCAGGCACGCCGGGATTGCGCGTGGCGACGTCCTGCGCCTTTGCGAGCGCCCCCGCCTTGTCGCCCTGACCGATCAGCGCGCGGATCAGCGGGATCAGCGCAGTGGGGTCGCCGGGACGCTGCGCCGCGTCGGCCGCGAGAACGCCGGTGCTGTCGTCGGCGGCGAAAACGCCGGCATCGCCGCGCGTCGGCCAGGCGGCGCGATCGAGCAGCTGCGCCGCGGCGGTGCGATCGCCGATCCGCTCGAAGCCGCGTGCGGCCAGCGTCAGCGAATAGCTATCCGCATCGCTGCGCGCGATCACCGGACGCAACAGGTCGATCGCGTTGCGCGCGCTATCGGTGCGCAGCAATGCGACTGCGAGCAGCCGCCGGGCCGTGATGTTCATCGGCTGATTGGCGACGAGCGGCTTCAGTTTCTCCATTGCCTGTTCGTAGTCGGCCGCTTCGATGTCGAGCGCGCCGCCGAGCAGCAGCCCTGCGGGGACCGAGCGGATGCCGCCGCCCGCGCGCTCGATCAGTCCGCGCGCCAGATCGCCGTTGCCGGCACGCGCGGCGATCACCGCCTGCAGATACAATGCCTGGGCGCTCCCGGGCCGCGCAGCCAGTGCACGCCGCGTCGCCGCCAGCGAGTCGCGCGTGCGGCCGGCATCGCCCAGCGTCGCGGCATATTCGATCAGCGCCTCATGATCGTTCGGATCGCGCTTGAGCGCTGCCTCGAACCAGGGAAGCGCGGCGATCAGCCCGAACTGGCTGCGGACCATCTCGCCGCGCAGCACCAGCGCATCGGTGTTGCCGGCGTCGAGCTTGACCGCCTGTTCGGAAGCCTGGATCGCGCCGCGCACGTCGCCGGCGGTGAGCTTCAGCCGGGCGAGATCGGTCCACGCCGCGGCGTCGCGCGGCGCGGCGCGTACGGCCTGGTCGATCGCCGCAAAGGCATCGGGCAGCTTGCCGAGCGCCGCCAGCGCGCGGGCGCGGACGCGAGAGGCATAGACTCGCGATTGCGGATCGGCCTTGCCGGCCTCGGCGATCGCCTTTTCTTCCTGGCCCTGGAGCAGTAGCGCATGGGCGCGCAGGTGGGCGACCTGCTTCGTCTTGTAACCGGCATCGACAGCACGCTTCAGCTCGGCTTCCGCCCCGACGCCGTCGTCGAGCGCGAGCATAGCTCGCGATAGTGTCAGGTGCGCCTGGGCATTGCCGGGATCGGCGCGAACCGCGGCAAGCGCCTGTTCGCTTGCGGCACTGGCGTTGCCCGCGTCGAGCAGCTTGCCGCTACGCTCGACCCCCTGCTGTGCAGCGGCGGGATCGAGCCGGGCCGGCGCGAGCGTGAACCATGCCGCAAGCACCAGCGCGAACGCGCCGATCGCGGCGCCGATCACGATCAGGCGACGGAGCCCTGGCTTGCGCCGGACGGTGCGGGAGCGCTTACGGCTGGAGGTCATAGGCCTTCATCAGATCATAGAGGGTGGGGCGGCTGATCCCGAGCAACCGGGCGGTGCCCGAGATATTGCCCTCGGCGCGGGCGAGCGCGTGGCGGATCGCCTTGCGATCGGCCAATTCGCGTGCGGCCTTGAGATTGATCGGAATGGGATCGGCCTTGTCCGCAAGGTCGAGATCAGCGGCAGTGACCATCTTGCCTTCGGCCATGATCGCAGCGCGCTTCACGCGGTTCTCCAGCTCGCGGACATTGCCCGGCCAGCTCCATGCGTCGATTGCGGCGAGCGCATCGGGAGCGAAGCTCTTCGCCCCGGTCTGCATCGTCGCAGCGTATTTGGTGAGGAAATGGCGCGCGAGCAGCCCCGCGTCGCCCGGACGTTCTGCGAGCGAAGGGATGCGGATCACGATCTCGGCGAGACGGTAATAGAGGTCCTCGCGGAAACGCCCTTCGGCGACCATCGCGTCGAGATCCTGATGCGTCGCGCAGACCACGCGGGTGTCCACGGCGATCGGCTTGCGGCTGCCGATCCGCTCGATCATGCGCTCCTGGAGAAAGCGGAGCAATTTGACCTGGAGGGGTAGCGGGACGTCGCCGATTTCGTCGAGGAACAGCGTGCCGCCCTGGGCGAGCTCGATCTTGCCCTCGGTGGTCTTGACCGCACCGGTGAACGCGCCCTTTTCGTGTCCGAACAACTCGCTTTCGAGCAGCGTCTCGGGGATCGCCGCGCAATTGATTGCGACGAACGCGCCCTTCTTGCGCGGGCTCGATTCATGAACGCCGCGGGCGAGCAGTTCCTTGCCCGTGCCGCTTGCGCCCAGCAGCATCACCGATACGTCGGCACCGGCGACCCGCTCGATCGTGCGGGTAACCTTGAGCATTTCAGGCGCGCCGGTGATCATCCCGCCAAGCACCGCGCCCGCTTCGGCGCGGTCGGCGAGGCGACGGTTCTCGGCTTCGAGCGCATGGACGTGGAATGCGCGCGCGACGATCAGACCCAGCGCGTCGATGTCGATTGGCTTCTGGTAGAAATCCCATGCGCCAAGCGCGATCGCCCTGAGCATCGATTCGTGCGCGCCGTGGCCCGAGGCGACGATCACCTTGGTGTCGGGGCGGAGCTGGAGGATCGTCTCCAGCGTCGCGAAGCCTTCGGTCGTGCCGTCGGGATCGGGCGGCAGGCCGAGATCGAGCGTAACGACCTGCGGCTCCTCGGCGCGGATGACGGCGATCGCCTCGTCGCGATTGGCCGCGGTATGGATCTCATACCCCTCATAGGCCCAGCGCAACTGGCGCTGCAGCCCGGCATCGTCTTCGACGATCAGCAGCTTCTTCATATCGGTCATGCGGCGCGCTCCCGGCGCAAGTCGGCGGCGTGCGCGGCCTTGAGAATCACGCGGAAGCGCGTGCCCTGACCCTCGCGCGAGGTTAATTCGATACGCCCGTCCATCGCCGCGGCGAGCTCGCGTGCTTCGAACGCGCCGATGCCGAAGCCGCCCGGCTTGGACGAGACGAAGGGCTTGAACAGTTTCTCGCGAACGAACGCCGGCGACATGCCGCAGCCCTGATCGACTACGTCAATCGTCACCTGAAGCCCGTCGGCGCCGATCGCGATCGCGATCGGCGCATCGGTTGCGCTGGCATCGATCGCGTTCTGGACGAGATGGCCGAGCAACTGTTCTAGCCCGGCCGGATCGGCGTGCGCGATCGCATTGGACGCACCGGTTATGCTGATCGCATGCTGGCGCGTTCGGGCGGTGGTCACACGCTGGATGACATGCCGGACCTCGAGTGCCTGGGGCGCCTCGCTGCGCCCGCGATGATGCTGCGACAGGCGCGCGAGCAACGCGTTCATCCGCTCAGCCGAATCCTGGAGCGTGGCGATCATATCGGCACGAAACTCTGGCTTGTCGGCATGGCGCTCGGCATTGCGCGCGGTGAGCGTCAGCTGGCTGACCAGGTTCTTGATGTCGTGAAGGATGAACGCGAAGCGACGGTTGAACTCGTCGAAGCGCTGGGCTTCGGCGAGCGCTTCCTGTGCGCGCGCCTCAGCAAGATAGCTCGCGACTTGGCGGCCGGCGACCTTGAGCAGGTCGAAATCCTCCCAGTCGAGCGCGCGGTCCAGCAACGGGCGGGCGAGCAGGATCGCACCGGCGAGACTGCCCATATGCGGCAACGGCACGAGCACCCAGGCATCGGCGGTGTCGAGCATCCATCGGGGCACCGGCGCGGCATCGGCGCAGCCGGAATCTTTCCGCACGCCATCCAGCTCGATGATCCGGCCAGTGGCGGCAAGATGCTCGGCAAGCAGGGATTCGCTGGCGATCGGCAGCCGGCTACGGTCCCAGTTCCAACTGGCGCCGGCTTCGAGACCGGCGCCGTCGGGCACCAGCAACAGGCCCGCGGGCGATTCGGTCAGGTCGGCTATTGCCTTGACGATGCGTTCGTCGAGCGGCGTGGCGCCGTCGGGCGCGCCCAGCGTTTCGGTGAACCGCATCCACTCGGCACGATAATCATAGCGGTGGCGGAAGAAATGCTTGGCCAGCTTGACCTTGGCCCAGGCGCGCAGCCATCCGTTCGAGACGAGCGTGAGGATCGCCGCGGTCGATCCGAGGACGAACGCGGTCTGGAATACGCGCGCATTGTCGCCGCCGATCGTGGCGATCGCGCTGGTGGCGAGCGCGAGCAACGCGAAATAGGCGCCGATCGCGACCAACGACAACGACTGGTAGGCCACTGCTCGCGAGACCTGGACGTTGAGTTCGCCCTTGCGCTGGAGTGCGGTCACCATGGCGAGCGCGACCGCGATCATCGCCACGCCGCGCGCTGCAATCGAGGGCAAATGCGGCTGGGCGCCGAGATATTCGGTGCAATACAGCGCGAACTCGGCGATCCACAGCCCCGCCAGCGCCGTCACGATCCAGCGCAGGCCGCCTCCCGCGGCGGGATTGAGCGCCGAATGGAGTGCCTGCATCAGCACCAATGCGGCAACTGCGGCGAGCATGCGGAGCAGCAGCACTGCGCTCTCGATCGGCTCGGCGGCGTCGGGAGCGCCAACGCTCGCGGTGATGTGAAGGACCAGCGCGGCGAGGCTGACGAGCGCGACTACGCCATAGACCGTGCCCAGCGCGAGCGGCGGGCGATCATTGGCGTCGCGCCGGTGCAGCGTGACCATGAACCCCAGCCAGGCGAGGTTGCGCAGCGTCTCGAACACCCGCGTCACCATCTCGCCGCCGCCGATCCCCGCGACTGCCAATGCCCAGAGCGCGGTCAGGCCCAGCGCCAGCGCCAGCGGCCGGCGCGGCAGGCCGATTGCAGTAGCCCGTATCGTCCAGAAGGTGAGGCCGCCGAACAGCAACGCGGCAAGCGCGTGGCTCCACAGGACCAGCGTTTGCGTCATCAACGCGCGCCTTCGGGGAACAGCACGACACGGATCGTCTGGAGCAGGATCAGCAAGTCGAGGAACGGCGAGTAGTTCTTGGCGTAGAACAAGTCGTATTCGAGCTTCTGGCGCGAATCCTCGATCGATGCGCCATAGGGGTAGTTGATCTGCGCCCAGCCGGTGATGCCAGGTTTCACCATGTGGCGTTCGGCATAATAAGGCAGCTTCTGTTCGAGATCCTCGACGAATTGCGGGCGCTCGGGGCGCGGGCCGACGAAGCTCATTTCGCCCTTCAGGACGCTCCAGCATTGCGGCAGCTCGTCGATGCGCAGCTTGCGGATGATCCGGCCGATGCGCGTGATCCGCGGATCATCGAGCTCGGCCCAGACCGCCTTGCCGCCGACTTCGGCGTCAAGGCGCATCGAGCGCAGCTTGATGACGTCGAACCCGACGCCATAGAGGCCGACGCGACGCTGGCGATAAAAGGCCGGGCCCTTGCTTTCCAGCTTGATCGCCGCCGCAGTGGCCAGCACGAGCGGCAGCGTCAGGACGAGCAATATCAGGCTCGCCGCAATATCGAACACGCGCTTGAAGGCGCTTGAGATCATGCGTCCCGACGAGAAGCCGTCGGAGAAGATCAGCCAGCTCGGATTGACGCTGTCGAGATCGACGCGGCCTGTCTCGCGCTCGAGGAAGGTGGAGATTTCGTTGACATGGACGCCGGTGGTCTTGACGCGCAGCAGGTCCTTGAGCGGCAGCGCGTTGCGGCGTTCCTCGAGCGCGAGCACGACTTCGCTGGCGTTAAGCAGCACGACATGGTCGGCGAGATTGTAGATGGCGTCGCGCGCGATCGCTTCGGGGATCACGCGATTGGCTTCGTTCATCGAGACATAGCCGACCACTGCGAACCCGGCCCCGGGCGCCTTGGAAAGCGTCTTGAGGCGTGCCGCGCGAGGGCCCGCGCCAAGCACGACGATGCGCCGCTTGAACGCCTGGCTGCCCAGTGCCTTGCCGAGCAGGATGCGCAGGAAGATCAGCAGCGCGACCGAGACGCCCATCGCGTAGAGCAGATTGGAGCGCCAGAAGCTGATCTCGGGGATCAGGAAATAGAGGACGCTCAGCCCGATCACGCCGAGCGAGACCGCGACGATCAGCCGGGCCATGGCATAGCGCAACGACTGCAGAGCGTCGGCGCCATAGACGCCCACGGCGATCATCGCGACTTCGATGAAGGCGGCATAGCTGAGCAGCTGGGGAATGCGGTCCGCCATCGGAGTCGGGCCCATGCCGACCTGGTGCGCGCGCAGGAGCCAGCCGAGCTCGCCTGCTGCCACCAGCAGGACGATGTCCAGCAGGCCGAGCAGCAGCACGGCATTCGGCACGTAATGCTTGAACAGGCGGATCATGGTGACCCAGCATTATCGGTTAAGTGTAAACAAATCCGACATCCGGTTTGCCTGGGCAATAAACCCGCGCATGCCGGAAACCGTTTCGGCGTCACACCGTTTAACCTCGCGGGGCAAATACCTATATCTGCAACCTATTCAGGGAGCCATCCAACATGCCGGACGCAAAGCCGATTATTCCCGTCATCCTCTCGGGAGGATCGGGGACCCGGCTTTGGCCGTTGTCGCGCCCCGAACAGCCCAAGCAGCTGCTGGCGCTGACCGCCGAGGAGACGATGCTGCAGCTGACTGCACGGCGCACCGCCGGGGCGCGCTTCGCCAAGCCGATCGTCGTCGCCAATGCATTCCACGCCGATCAGGTCGAGCAGCAACTCGCCGATGTGGAATCGCACGTGCAGGCGCTGATCCTCGAGCCGATGGGGCGCAATACTGCGCCTGCGATTGCATTGGCGGCGATCGCGGCGGGGGGCGGCAGCGACCCGATCCTGGTGATGCCGTCCGACCATGTCATCGCCGATGTCGATGCCTTCCACGTCGCGATCCAGGCCGCGCTGCCGCTGGTGCAGGAAGGGTGGCTTGCGACATTTGGCATCACGCCCGACGCACCCGAGACCGGCTATGGCTGGATCAAGGTGGGCGAGAAGCTGGCCGAGGGCGTGCATCGCGTCGAGAAATTCGTGGAGAAGCCGCCGCGCGACAAGGCGGAGGCGATGCTCGCTTCGGGCGACCATGCCTGGAACGGCGGCATCTTCCTGTTCCGCGCCGACATGTATCTGGGGGCGCTGAGCGTCTACGCGCCGGAGATGCTGGTGGCGGCGCAGCTGTCCATGGAGAAGGCGCGGCGCGAGGGCTTGCGGATCTTCCCCGATGCCGAGGAATTCGCCGCATCGCCCGCTGACTCGATCGACTATACGGTAATGGAGAAGGCGCCGCGGGTGGCGGTCGTTCCGGTCGCGATGGGCTGGAGCGACGTCGGCAGCTGGGATGCGCTCCACGCGATCAGCGAATGCGACATCCACGGCAATGTGTGCCGGGGCGACGTGGTTGCGATCGACGCGGAAAACTGCCTGGTGCGCAGCGAGCCGGGCAAGCGCATCGCGCTGGTGGGGGTGCACGACCTGATCGTCGTCGCGGCGGGCGACGACATCCTGGTGCTCCCGCGCGGGCGCAGCCAGGACGTCAAGAAGATCATCGAGGCGATGAAGAAGGGTTGATCAGCCGAGCAGCGCCTCGGCCTGGTCGAGCGTGTCCTTGAAGCTCGCGACCAGCGCCTGGTACGGCGCGGGCGAGGCCATATCGAGCGCGGCGCGCTTGAGGATATCGACCGGATAGTCCGAGCCACCGGCCTTGAGAACCGACAGGTAATTGTCCCGCTCCCTGACGCCGCCCTTCAGGATCGCCTGCGCGAAGTAGGTCGCGGCGGCGATGCACGTGGCGTATTGGTAGACATAGAAGCTGTTGTAGAAATGCGGGATGAACGCCCACTCGTTGGCGTAGGCGGGGTCGAAGCCCATTGCGGGGCCGTGGTAGCGCTTCAGCAAGTCGAAATAGACTTCGGTGAACTTGCGGCCCGACAGGCCTTCGCCAGCCTTGGCGAGATCATGTGCCTTCAGCTCGAACTCTGCGAACATCGTCTGGCGGAAGAAGGTGCCGCGGAAGTTCTCCATCTGCTGGCCAAGATAGAAGAGCTTTTCCTCCTTGCCCTTGGCGTTCTTGAGCATGTGCGCGACGAGCAGCTGTTCGTTGAGCGTCGATGCAATCTCGGCGAGGAAGATCGGATAGTCTGCCTTTTCGAAGGGCTGCGCGGCGTTGGCGAGCAGCGAGTGGAGCGCGTGACCCCATTCATGCGCATAGGTGCTCAGCCCATCGTACTTCTCGCTGAGGTTGAGCAGCAGATAGGGATGCACTTCGTACGCGCCGGGGTTCATGTACGCGCCGGGACGCTTGCCGGGGCGCGGCCATGGATCCATCCACTTGGCCGCAGTCGCCTTGGCGATGCGCGCCTGATAATCTGTGCCTAGCGGCTTGACTGCCTCGAGCGTCAGCGTGCGCATCTGATCGAGGTTGAAGGGCCGATCGAGCGACACCAGCGGCGGATAGATGTCGTAATAGGCGATGTCGGGCAGCTTGAGCATACGCCGGCGCAGCTCGAAATAGCGGTGGAGCTGGGGCAGGCCCTTGTTCGTCTCGGCGACCAGCGTGCGGTACACCGCCTCGGGGACGTTGTTGCCGGACAGCGCGGCGGCGAGCGAGGTCGGGTATTTCCGCGCCTTGGCGTTGAAGATGTCGCCCTTGACCTTGGCGTTGTAGGTCGCGCCGAACGAGTTCTGGAACTTGCCGTGTGCGGTCCAGAAGGCATCGAATACCGCCTTGCGGTCGGCGCGGTTGGGGGCGTCGCGGTTGAGCGTGTAGCCTTGGCTGTCGAGACGGACTTCCTTGCCGTCCGAAAGCTTGATCGTCGGCCACGGAATATCCGACGAGCGCAGCTGGCCCGCAATCTCGCCGGGCGCCTGGAGCGGCGAGCCTGCGCTGGCGAGGAGCGCCTCGCCTTCGGGCGACAGCGTGTGCTCGGCTTGGCGGACAATGTTGGCGAGGTAGAAATCGAAGCGCGTCCTGAGCGCCGGATTGGCGGCGATAAAGCCGTCGATCCTGGGCTTGCCGACGGCGAGAATCTCGGGCGCGAACCACGCCGTGGCTTCGCCGAACGCGGTGTACAGGTCGATCGCCTGCGCCTGCTTCTCCTGATAGGCGGCGATGCGGACGTCCTCGTCGCCCTTCAGGCTGACATAGGTGTAGACCCGGCCGATCGTCTTGCCGATATCGGACTGCAGCGCGAGCGCTTCTGCGAGCACCTGCGCGCTCTCGCTTAGCCGGCCCTTATATTTGGCGATTCCGGGGAGCGCGGCGAGCGCGCTTTTGCGGGCGGCGTCCCAGGCGGCATCGTCGGGATAGATTTCGGTCAGGTCCCACGCGGCGCCCCCGGCAGTCTGGGCAGCGCTCTGCGCCCATGCCGGCAACGATGTGGCGAGAGTCGCGAACGCGCCTGCGGCCAGCGCATCGCGGCGAGTCAGTTCGGTCATTCAAGGCTTCCCCGAAGCGGCGCCGGTAGGCTCGACGCGAAGTTGGAAACCGACAATCTGTCGCGCTTTTGGCGGCAAGGGAAGCGCTTTGTCGGCTTAAGGGGCCAACACACTTCGCGATGTCGATCGTCTCGCAAAGCAGAAGGGCCGGGTTTCCCCGGCCCTTCGCATAGTTCGATCTGGCCGTGCACGGACAAAGCCCGTGCTGGACGTCGGACGGGCTCGCAAGCTTCGCTGGCGACCTGCCGTCCGGATCGGAACGAGTCCTGGACCAGCGGCGCTGGTCCAGGCCGTTCGCGATCAGAAGTCCATGCCGCCCATGCCGCCCATGCCGCCGCCGCCCATGGGCATTGCCGGCTTGTCTTCCGGAAGCTCGCTCACCGCCGCTTCGGTGGTGATGAGCAGGCCGGCGACCGAGGCTGCGTTCTGGAGCGCGGTGCGGACGACCTTGGTCGGGTCGATCACGCCGGCCGCGACCAGGTTCTCGTACACGTCGGTCGAGGCGTTGAAGCCGTACGACGTGTCGGTCTGGTCGAGCAACTTGCCCGAAACGACCGCGCCGTCATGGCCGGCATTCGCTGCGATCTGGCGAACCAGCGCGGTCAGCGACTTGCGGACGATATCGACGCCGCGGGTCTGGTCCTCGTTCGCGCCCTTGAGGCCGTCGAGAGCCTTGGTCGCGTAGAGAAGCGCGGTGCCGCCACCAGGAACGATGCCCTCTTCGACGGCTGCGCGGGTTGCGTGCAGCGCGTCGTCGACGCGGTCCTTGCGCTCCTTGACTTCGACTTCCGAAGCACCGCCGACCTTGATCACGGCAACGCCGCCGGCGAGCTTGGCGAGACGCTCCTGGAGCTTCTCACGGTCGTAATCGCTGGTGGTGTTCTCGATCTGCTGGCGGATCGCGTCGGTGCGGCCCTTGATCGAATCGGCTTCACCCGCGCCGTCGATGACGGTGGTGTTGTCCTTGTCGATCGTGACGCGCTTGGCGGTGCCGAGCATGCCGAGGGTAACGGTCTCGAGCTTGATGCCGAGGTCTTCCGAGATGACTTCGCCCTTGGTGAGGACGGCGATGTCCTCGAGCATCGCCTTGCGGCGATCGCCGAAGCCCGGCGCCTTGACCGCTGCAACCTTGAGGCCGCCGCGCAGCTTGTTGACGACGAGCGTGGCCAGAGCCTCGCCCTCGATGTCCTCGGCGATGATGAGCAGCGGACGGCCCGACTGGACGACGGCTTCCAGGATCGGGAGCATCGCCTGCAGGTTCGACAGCTTCTTCTCGTGGATCAGGATGTAGGGATCCTGAAGCTCGACGGTCATCTTCTCGGGGTTGGTGATGAAGTACGGCGAGAGATAGCCGCGGTCGAACTGCATGCCCTCGACAACGTCGAGCTCGAAATCGAGACCCTTGGCTTCCTCGACGGTGATTACGCCTTCCTTGCCGACCTTCTCCATCGCCTCGGCGATCTTCTCGCCGACGACGGTGTCGCCATTGGCCGAGATGATGCCGACCTGTGCGATCTCGGCAGTGCCGGCAACCGGCTTCGAGCGCGACTTCACGTCCTCGACGACCTTGATCACGGCGAGATCGATGCCGCGCTTGAGATCCATCGGGTTCATGCCGGCGGCGACCGACTTCATGCCCTCGCGGACGATCGCCTGGGCGAGCACGGTGGCGGTGGTGGTGCCGTCACCGGCGATGTCGTTGGTCTTCGAAGCGACTTCGCGGACCATCTGCGCGCCCATGTTCTCGAACTTATCCTTGAGTTCGATTTCCTTGGCGACGGTAACGCCGTCCTTGGTGATGCGCGGTGCGCCGAACGACTTGTCGATCACGACGTTGCGGCCCTTCGGCCCCAGCGTGACCTTGACTGCATCGGCGAGGATATCGACGCCGCGGAGGATGCGCTCACGCGCGTCGCGGCCGAATTTTACGTCCTTGGCTGCCATGTTGGCTACCCTTTCAGAATATGGTGAAGTTGACGAAGTTGACTAATGCCATCGCGCGAGTCCCGCATGGGACCCGGCGGGCTTCAGCCGAGAATGCCGAGGATGTCGGATTCCTTCATGATGAGGAGATCCTCACCATTGACCTTGACTTCGGTGCCCGACCATTTGCCGAACAGGATGCGGTCGCCGGCCTTGACGTCGAGCGGAGTCACCTTGCCGTCATCGGCGCGGGTGCCCGAACCGACGGAGACGACTTCGCCTTCCTGCGGCTTTTCCTGGGCGGTGTCAGGGATGATGATCCCGCCGGCGGTCTTCTGTTCGGCTTCGACACGACGGACGAGCACGCGGTCATGCAACGGACGAAAGCTCATTGCGCTGCGATCCTCTACTTGGGTTGAACGGGTTTAGCACTCAAACAGCGTGAGTGCTAACGCTCTGGGGATATGCGTAGGCCGATGGCGTTCGTCAACGGGCTTGCGCCGGAATCTTTCGTCCGTCCGTCCAACGGTGCGGTGCTCCTACGAAAGCAGTCGCAGGCAATGTCCTCGGCCGTCGACTCCTGCCTTTGCAGGAGGAACGAGTGGAGTCAGGCGCGGGTCGAGAGCAGCCGTTCGATCGCGGCGCCGACGCTGGGGAAGGTCTCGTTGACGTCGCTCGAAACCTTGTCGCGGAGCACCGGGTTGGTGCCGTCGAGCGATACCGTGAACAGATCGATATCGGTCTCGCCGAGCACCAGATATGCTTCGTGGCCGGGGCCCTGGCGCCACAATTTGTTCGCTGCGATCAGACCCTGCCAGAAGCCGCCCGGGCCGGGAGACGCCTCGCTCTGCGCGCTGCCGTACAGGACGAGGCCGTCGAAATCGACGCCGTCCGAGCGGCGCAGCAGGGCGGCATAGTCGTCGGGCAGCGTCGCGCCGAATTTGCGCTGGAGCGCGCCGCGCAGCACCGCGAGGCGGCCATCATCGGCACCCGGCTGCACTGTCTCGCCGACTGCTACCTGCGCGTCGCGCGCCGCCACTATCACTGCGTCCATGCCATTTTCTCCGGCCATCGGCTTCAGTGTCCCGCGCAATCGATCATGGTGCGGGAGGATAGACGAAGCCGCGGGCGATCGGGAAGTCCACCTGTCGGCTCTGCCCTACGCCCAGATCGCCGACCAGCGTGCGCTGGGCGTTGGTGAGCGCGATATGATGCGGATCGTTCCTGATCAGCACGAGATTGTCGAAGCTGTTGGTGCCGCCATCGTCTAGCGGCAGCTTGTGATGGACCTGCCAGCCCTGGGGCACGCGGCCCGTGGCGATGCGATCGATCGCGGCCTGATCGAGCCCGGCGCGGCGCAGCGCATCGACCTTGGCCGGATCGCCGGCGAGATCGCGGAGGAAATTGCCACGCACGCTCGAATCGAAGCTGTTGCGGAGCGCGGCATATTCGACTCGGTCGCGCTTCACATAATTGACCGGGACCGAGTCGATGCCGCGCAACTCGACGCTCTGGCCGCGGACGGTGCCGGTATAAATGCCTTCGTCGGCCTGCCTGGTGCCCGCGCCGAAGAACTCGTCGAGCTGGCTCTTCATGCGGTTGATCGCGTCGCGGGCGCTGCCGGGAAGCGCATCGATCGCGCCCTGCGGGATGGCGTCGACGGCGTTCTTGACCTGGCGTAGCGCCGGTTCGAGCGCGCCGCGCAACGCCGGATTGGCGACGACTGCGGCGACGGAGTCGCTGACGGTCTGGGCCCATTTGCCGACCTTGCCCGCCTTGGCCGCGTCGCCGAGATAGGGAATGATGCCGGCGGCGGAGAGCACGCCGTTGAGCGCATGCCCGCCCGCATCGCCCCAATTGCCCGAAAAGAGCGAGCCGATCGCACGCCCCGCGGAAATGACCGTGTTGCTGCCGTCGGAGATCGGCGTCGGCTCGATGATGCCGGTTATGTCGAGCGCGAGCTGGGTGAGATCTAGCCCGAGCTGGACCGGATCGGGGGCGGCATCATTGGCCGGCGTCGGCGGGGTGGCACCTGCACTGGTGTCCCCTTCGAGCGCACGGGCCAGCTCGCCGCGTTCGACCGGAGTGAGGCTGCGGTCGATCTCGGCCTCGACCCAGCCGGCGGTTTGCGGCGTGTCCTGCCGGACGCGTTCGACGCTGGCAGCTAGGCCCTGCACATCGACGCCGCCGCCGGGCAGCCGGTTGGCGCTGATCGCGAGCTGCGCCTGGGTGGCGAGCTGGGGCGAGGGCGGGCCGATCGGATTGTCGGCGCCGGGAGAGCGGGCGGGATCGACCATGACGGGCCTCCGTGACGTGCGCCCCTCGGATAGCCCGCCATGGGGCGGGCGGCTGTAATCGATTCGCTTACCGTCCCGAACAGGCGTAGTATCGGTGCGTGCCGGGGGGCATCGGAGGAGCGCGTCATGACTGTCGCTCGTATCGAAGCTGTTGAGCGCCCGGCGGAGACATATGAAGTTCGCACTATCGACTCGGCCGACCTGCGCGAGGCCCTTCGCCAGGGCTGGGCCGATTTTCTCGAACATCGCGGCGACTTGCTGTTCGTCGGGATCATCTATCCTGCAGTGGGTATCCTCGCCGCGGTGATGGCGTTGCAGGGGTCGCTCATTCCGCTGTTCTTCCCGGTCGCGGCGGGAATCGGATTGCTCGGCCCGGTGGCGGCGAGCGGCTTCTATGAGCTGGCGCGCCGGCGCGAGCAGGGGCTGCCGTCGGACTGGTCGCATTTCTTCGATGTGGTGCGGCGCCCTTCGTTCGATGCGCTGACCGGCGTTGCCGGGCTGTTGCTGGTGATCTTCCTCGCCTGGCTGGGCGTCGCGGCGGGGCTGTATGGCGCGCTGATCGGGACGCCGCCGGACAGCGTGGCCGCCTTTGCGACGCAGCTGTTCACTACGCGGGAGGGCTGGGCATTGATCGTTCTCGGCAATCTGGCGGGCGTGCTCTTTTCCGCCACGGTGCTGACGGTGAGCGTGGTGGCGATGCCGATGCTGGTCGACAAGGACGTCGATGCGCGCACCGCGATCCACATTTCGCGACTGGCGGTCGCGGCGAACAAGGGCGTGATGCTGCGCTGGGGCGTCACCGTCGGCGTGCTGCTGGTACTCGGCTCGATCCCGTTCTTCGTCGGGCTGGCGGTGGTACTGCCGGTACTCGGCTATGCGACCTGGCATCTCTATACCAGGCTGGTGGCGCGCTGATCTGCCATCTGTATTGCGTGAATAACACACAGGCCGTTTACTCGCCTTGCGCCATCCGGTAGCAGGGAAGGGCAATCGAGGGAGCGGCACTGGTGAGACTGGTTCGGGGCGCGTGGAAAATTTTGGTCGGGATCAAGGACTTCCTTGTCCTCGTCCTGATGCTGCTGTTTTTCGCGGGGCTGTTTGCGGCGCTTTCGTACAAGCCCAACAAGGCGGCGGTACATGATGGCGCGTTGGTCGTGGCGCTGGACGGGGCGCTGGTCGAGCAGCCCGAGGAGAGCGATCCGTTCGCCAGCTTCGGCAGCGGCGCCGCGACCAAGCAGCATCGCCTGCGCGACGTGCTGCGCGCGCTGGAGACGGCGCGGACCGACGACCGGGTCAAGGCGGTAGTGCTCGATCTCGACCGGTTCATGGGCGGCTATCCCGCCGCGGTCACGGAAGTCGCCGAGGCCGTCGGCAAGGTGCGGGGCAGCGGCAAGAAGGTCCTCGCCTACGCCACCGGCTATACCGATGACGGCTATGCGCTGGCGGCCAATGCCAGCGAGATCTGGATCAATCCGCTGGGCGGCACGCTGATCGCGGGGCCGGGCGGCACCCAGCTCTATTACAAAGGGCTGATGGACAAGCTCGGCGTCAATGCGCACGTCTACAAGGTCGGCAAGTTCAAGTCGGCGGTCGAGCCATATATCCGCACCGACATGTCGCCCGAGGCGCGCGCCGCAAACGAGGCGCTGTACGGCGCGATCTTCAGCCAGTGGCGCGAAGGCGTGGCCAAGGCGCGGCCAAAGGCGCGGATCGCCGAGTATCTGGCCAAGCCCGACGAAGTCGTGATCGGCGCGAAGGGCGACATCGCGGCGTCGAACCTCGCGTACGGGCTGGTCGACAAGGTCGGCGACCGGCTGGCGTTCGGCAAGCGCGTGGCGGAGATCGTCGGGGCGCCGGGCGGCAAGCCGGCGGGCAACTTCAAGGCGATCGAGCTCGGCGACTGGATCGCCGCCAACCCGGCGCCGACCGGCGGCGACGCAATCGGCGTGATCTCCGTCGCGGGCGAGATCGTCGACGGCAAGGCCGGGCCGGGGACCGCCGCGGGCGACACGGTGAGTGCGCTGCTGCTCAAGGGCCTGGCCGAGAAGAAACTGAAGGCGCTGGTGGTGCGGATCGACTCGCCGGGGGGCTCGGCGATGGCGTCCGAGCAGATCCGCCAGGCAGTGCTCCAGGCCAAGGCGCAGGGGCTGCCGGTGGTGGTCTCGATGGGCAGCCTCGCGGCGAGCGGCGGCTATTGGGTGGCAACTGCGGGCGATACGATCTTCGCCGAGCCGAGCACGATCACCGGATCGATCGGCATCTTCGGGGTGCTGCCGTCGTTCGAGAACAGCCTCGCCAAGATCGGCGTGACCACCGACGGCGTGCAGACGACGCCGCTCAGCGGCCAGCCCGACATCATGGGCGGGATCAACCCGGTGACCGACCGGATCCTGCAGGCAGCGATCGAAGCCGGCTATGGCCGTTTCATCAACCTTGTCGCCCAGTCGCGCAAGCTGACGCCGCAGCGCGTCGACGAGATCGGCCAGGGCCGGGTGTGGATCGGCGGCGTGGCGCATCAGCTGAAGCTGGTCGATCGCTTCGGCGGGATCGACGATGCAGTGGCCGAGGCGGCGAAGCGGGCGAAGCTCGACCCGGCGAACGTCCATACGGTGTATCTGGAAAAGGCGCCGAGCGCGTGGATGGCATTCGCCGCGTCGGTGATGGGCAATGGCGAGGACGAGGAAGACGAGTGGGCGGACCAGCCAGCGGGCGTCGATCTCTACGGACGGATAGCGCTGGAGCGGCGCGCGCTGCTCGGCCAGGCGCTGGGCGATGCGCGGCGGCTGGCACTGGGCGGATCGGTGCAGGCGCGCTGCCTCGAATGCATGGGGCTGGCGCCGGCAATGGTGCGCGCCGAGGACAAGAGCCTGCTCGACCTGCTGATCGCGAGGATCGGCCTGTGATCGGGATCCGTGCAGCCGAGCCGGCCGATGCGGCGTCGGTCGCGGCGATCTATGCGCCGCACGTGCTCACCGGCACCGCCTCGTTCGAGATCGATCCGCCCGACGCGCGGGCGATGCGCACGCGGATGGCGGCGAGCGACGGGCTCTATCCTTGGATGGTAGTCACCAATGGCGACACCACCGATGGCGGCGTGATCGGTTATGCCTTTGCCAGCAAGTTCCGCGACCGGCCGGCGTATAAATATGTCTGCGAGACATCGATCTACATGACCGACGCGTCGAGCGGGCAGGGCGCCGGACGGCTGCTCTATGCTGCGCTGGTCGATACGCTGCGGGCGCAGGGCTTCGTCCATGCGATCGGCGCGATCACCCTGCCTAACGACCGGCTGATCAAGCTGCACGAGGCAGTGGGCTATCGCCGCGCCGGTGTGTACCGCGAGGTCGGGTTCAAGCACGGCCAGTGGATCGATGTCGGCTTCTGGCAATGCCAGCTCAACGATCCGGTAGTGCCGCCAGTCGAGCCGCGCAGGTTCAGCGATGTGGGGGTGGTGCGGGGCTGACGCCTGCGCCGGGTGGCATGAAGCTCGACCAGTCGGCAAGGCGCTTCGTCGCGGCTGCCAGCGCCGCTTCAAAGCTACTGGCCGGCAGCTCGGCGGGATCACCCTCAAGATCGAGGTAGAGCGGGTATTCCGTCAAATACGCATCGAACAGCGGCTGACGCATGCAGAGCACCGTGATGTCGGTGTACCAGGCCGCTACCGCTGAAAGGATCAGGTCGTCGACAAAGACAATCGCCGACCCGAACAAATCTTCATCGCGAACCAGCGCGGCGACTTCGGGCGTCAAGTCGCACGCGTGGAATAGTCCGGTCGCAGCGTGATCGGGATAGTCGAGAAAAAAGCCGTTGGTCGCGCCGCCGCTTTTTAACGTCTCGAAGAGCGCCGGCACGTCTTCGGACAAGTTCCACTCGATCAGCGGTAGCGCTTCCAGCGGGTAGCGGGAGATCACGCTGCGGTGGATGTCGATCCTGCCGGGGCCGCCGGAGACAAGCCCCGACACGAACCTCGCGATGGCGGGTTCCTCATGAAGGTCGCCGCTACGAAAGTGCCGGTCATCATATTCCCACATGTTCAGCGTCGTCCCCGATACGCCGGCAAATGCAGCTTCCAGACGATCGCCGCAGCCCGGAGCGCAAAGCCTGCCGTGGCGGCTATCAGGCCGGCGGCGAGTGGGGTGAGGCCGGCGAGGCTTAGTCCGACATAGACTGACGAGGCGAGCGCGGCGGCAGTGACGTAGAGCTCGGGGCGCATCAGGATCGAGGGTTCGCCTACCAGCACGTCGCGGATGATGCCGCCTACGCACGCGGTCATCACCCCCATCAGCGCGGCGGGGATCGGCGGGATACCGTAGCCGAGCGCCTTGGCGGCGCCGAACGCGGCATAGGCGGCTAGGCCGAGCGCATCGAGCCAGTCGAAAGTCTTGTCGCTCCACCAGCGCTGGGGAGTCAGCCAGATCAGCACCGCGACGCCGAGGATCATCGCGGCAACCTGCGCGTCATGAACCCAGAACACGGGCGCGCCGATCAGCAGGTCGCGGATGGTGCCGCCGCCGACCCCGGTGATCAGCGCAAAAAAGGCTGCGGTGACGAAGGTCTGGGCGCGGCGGGTGGCGGAGAGCGCGCCGGTGGCGGCGAACACGGCGATGCCGAACAAGTCGAGCACGGGAAGGATAGGGCCGATCTGCGCGGCGACCTGGGCTTGCATGGCGGCTTTGTCTCCTGTTGTCGCGAGGAGGTCAAACGCAGGGTGGCGGCAGGGGCTGTGCTGCGGCATTAGGGCGCGATGCACCGGACTGAATCGCCGTTGATCGCCGTCGCCGTCTGCCTGGCGGCGCTGGCGGGTTTCGTGGATGCCTTCGCCTTCACCAGCCTGGGCGGGTTCTTCGCATCGTTCATGAGCGGCAACACCACGCGGCTGGGCGTCGGGCTGGGCCAGGGGATCGGCGGCGAGGCAGCGGTCGCGGCCGGGCTGATCCTGAGCTTTGTCGGCGGGGTGATCGTGTCGAGCGTGCTCGTGCGTGCGGCCGGGCATCGCCACAAGGTGGCGGTGATGGGTGCAGTGACACTATTGCTGACCCTGGCGGCGATCGTCGCCACGGTGATGCCCGGCCCGCTGGTGCTCGTGCTGCTCGCAGCGGCGATGGGCGCCGAGAATGGCGTGTTCAACCGCGACGGCGAAGTGACGATCGGGCTGACCTATATGACCGGATCGCTGGTGCGGATCGGCCAGAAGCTCGCCGGAGCGCTGATGGGCGACCGCGACCGCTGGAGCTGGGTGCCGTATCTGGCGTTGTGGCTGGGGTTCCTCGCCGGCGTGGCCTCGGGCGCGGCGAGCCAGCTGCGCTGGGGCTGGGACGCGCTATGGCTAGCCGCGCTGATCGCGGCGGCGCTGACCGTGGCGATCGCGCGGCTGACGGGCGCGGGGCGGTCCATACCGGCAGAGGCAGCCCCCTGATCCTCAGCGCTTGGGATGGCTGTCCGAGCGTTGCATCCGGCCGTCGAGCCCGTGGATGGTCAGCTCAGTGTACTGATGCTGGCTGATCGGCCGGGCGTAGCCTCCGGCTTCGGCCTTGGTGGTGGTGACGTGGCTGGCGCGTTGGCCGTGGTCGCGCTTGACCTGCCAGCCATCGGGGTGCGGCATCACGCGGTGGTTGTCTCTCGACATGATATCTCTCCTGCAAGTTGATGCAGGTTAAATGCCCAGGGCAGTGGGAAAGATTCGCGAGGGGGGACGAACGGTGGCTGCTACCAGCCGAACCGGTCGCGCATCACCTCGGCCTCAGGCGCGGGCATTCGCGCAATCAGCACGCGCATCGTCGCGCCACCGATCAGGACGCCGGCGTGCCAATAGGCCCAGTCGGCTACCTCGCCGTCACGGACGCTGACTTCCTGCCCGCGGACAAAGCCGGGCGCGCCGGGGACGTTGAGCAGCCGTGCGACGCTGGTGCCACCCTTGTGCGAGACGATCTCGGCCCAGATGAATTCGGAAGCCGGGCCGGGGAGCAGATCATATTTGATCATGAACCCGCCCTCGTCGGGCCCGGGCGATGTGGCATGGCCGAAAAAGACGGGGAGGCCGGCGCGTGCCTTGATGGTCGCGGCGGCCATCTCCGGGTCGCCGGCCGGGACGGCGACGGTCGCGTCCTGGGCGACCGCCGATAGCGGCGGCAGGAGAAGAAACAGGCCGATGACGACGCGGCAAAGCCGCGCCGCCGGCCGGCCGGGCCTGGTGCGCTCGCGATTAGCTCCGCCAATCGCGTCGCCGGCCCGGCGCATCAGATGTGGATCGGCTTGCCGAGCACGCCCATCGCCGCTTCCTTGATCGCCTCCGAATGGGTCGGGTGGGCGTGGCAGGTGTAGGCTATGTCCTCAGACGTCGCGCCGAATTCCATCGCCTGGGCGACTTGCGCGATCATCGTTCCGGCGGGCGCGGTGATGATCCACGCGCCGAGCACGCGATCGGTCTTGGCGTCGGCGATGACCTTCACCCAGCCGGTGGTGTCGTCAATCGCCTTGGCGCGGCTGTTGCCCGCCATCGGGAACTTGCCGACCTTGACCTCGCCCTTCTCGCGAGCCTGCTCTTCGGTGAGGCCGACGCCGGCGATTTCGGGGTGGGTGTAGACCACCGAAGGGATCACATCATGGTTCACGATGCCGGTGAGGCCGGCGATGTTCTCGGCGACGGCGATGCCTTCGTCCTCGGCCTTGTGCGCGAGCATCGGGCCGGGGATGACGTCGCCGATCGCCCAGACGCCGTCGACCTTGGTGCGGAAGCTGTGGTCGGTCTCGATCTGGCCGCGCTGATTGGTGGCGAGGCCGATCTTGTCGAGGCCGAGGCCGTCGGTGTTGGGACGGCGGCCGATCGAAACGAGCACGGCATCGGCCTCGATCGTCTCGGCAGCGCCACCCGCGGCGGGCTCGACCGTCACGGTCGCCTTGCCGCCGTTGACCGCGACGCCGGTGACCTTGGTCGAAAGCTTGATCTCCATGCCCTGCTTCTTGAAGATCTTGGCGGCTTCCTTGCGGACCTCGCCGTCCATGCCCGGAAGCAACTGGTCGAGGAATTCGACCACGGTGACCTTCGCGCCGAGGCGCTGCCACACCGAGCCGAGCTCGAGCCCGATCACGCCGCCGCCGATCACGACCATGTGCTCGGGGACCTTGTCGAGCGCGATCGCGCCGGTCGAGTCGACGACGACCTTCTGGTCGATCTCGACGCCGGGAAGCGGCGTGACCGACGAGCCGGTGGCGATGACGATGTTCTTGGCGGTGACCTTGCGGTCGCCGACCTGCACCGTGTGCGCGTCGACGAAGGTGCCGAGGCCCTTCACCCATTCGATCTTGTTCTTCTTGAACAGGAATTCGATGCCCCCGGTGAGCCCGGTGACGGCCTTGGCCTTGTCCGCCATCATCGCAGGCAGATCGAGCTCGACGCTGCCCAGCTTGACGCCATGCTTGGCGAGCGCCCCCGAAGCGGCCTCATAGAACTTTTCCGACGCGTTGAGCAGCGCCTTGGACGGGATGCAGCCGACATTGAGGCAGGTGCCGCCCAAAGTCTCGCGGCTCTCGACGCAGCCGGTGCGCAGGCCCAGCTGCGCAGCGCGGATCGCGGCGACGTAACCGCCGGGGCCGGAGCCGATCACGAGGACATCGAAGTCGTATTCAGCCATTTTCTTCTCTTCCTTGTTCCCCGGCGAAGGCCGGGGCCCAGTTTCGAGACGGATTTGGTGAGCGTCTCGCGTCGTTACAAATCCCGGTGCAACTGGCCCCAGGCCTTCGCCGGGGAACAGGTGCGCGGGGCCAAGCTTACAGGTCGATCAGCAGCCGGGTCGGATCCTCGATCGCGTTCTTGAGCGCGACGAGGAAGGTCACGGCCTCACGGCCGTCGATCAGGCGGTGATCGTAAGACAGCGCCAGATACATCATCGGGCGGACGACGACCTGGCCGTCGCGGATGACCGGGCGGTCCTCGATGCGGTGGAGGCCGAGCACCGCCGACTGCGGCGGATTGATGATCGGAGTCGACATCAGCGAACCGAACACGCCGCCATTGGAGATGGTGAAGGTGCCGCCCTTCATGTCTTCCATCTTGAGCGTACCGTCCTTGGCGCGCTTGCCGAAGTCG
Organism: Sphingomonas sp. LM7; assembly: GCF_002002925.1. Lineage (NCBI taxonomy): Bacteria > Pseudomonadati > Pseudomonadota > Alphaproteobacteria > Sphingomonadales > Sphingomonadaceae > Sphingomonas > Sphingomonas sp. LM7. The sequence goes on from NZ_CP019511.1 coordinate 3,693,339, forward strand.
CCGATCGTCTTCTCGATGCCGGCGACCGACAGGTCCTGCGCGTCGCGGATAACCGGAACGACGAGGCCCTGCGGCGCGGAGACCGCGACCGAGATATCGGCATAGTCGTGATAGACGATCTCGTCGCCTTCGATCGATGCGTTGACCGAGGGGATGTCGCGCAGCGCCTGGACGGCAGCCTTCACGAAGAAGCCCATGAAGCCGAGGCGAACGCCGTGCTTCTTCTCGAAGAGGTCCTTGTACTTGGTACGCGCGGCGATGACTTCGGTCATGTCGACATCGTTGAACGTCGTCAGCAGCGCCGCGGTGTTCTGCGCTTCCTTGAGGCGCTTGGCGACGGTCTGGCGCAGGCGCGTCATGCGGACGCGCTCTTCCTTGCGGCCGCCCGAGCTCGCGGGTGCGGCGGCAGGGGCCGGAGTTGCGGCAGGCGCGGCAGCAGGCTTGTTCGCGGCGGCGGCGACGACGTCGTCCTTGGTCAGGCGGCCGTCCTTGCCGGTGCCCTGCACGGTCGAGGGATCGACGCCGGTTTCGAGAACCGCGCGGCGGACCGATGGCGACAGCGCAGCGGCTGCGTCCGGGTTGCGCTCGCGGGGCTGTTCGCCCGGGCCGGTCTGCTCGCCGGTCGCAACGGGCGCGGGCGCGGCAGGCGCCGAGGCGGGTGCCGCGGCAGCAGCGCCGCCGCCTTCGCCCACAGTGGCGATCACTGCGCCGACCGCGACATTGTCGCCGACCTTGACCAGCTGGTCGCCCATCACGCCCGCGACGGGCGAGGGGACTTCGACCGAGACCTTGTCGGTCTCGAGGCTGGCGATCGGCTCGTCGAGCTTGACCGGATCGCCCGGGTTCTTGAGCCACTCGCCGAGGGTTGCTTCGGTGATCGACTCGCCGAGGACCGGGACCTTAACGTCTGCCATCTTCTCTACCTCGTTAGGACTTGCGGGTCCGGCGAATCTCTTCGCGGACATTATGGCCGAGCGCGTCGGCGACGAGCGCGGCCTGTTCCATCTGGTGGCGCTTCATCAGACCCGTCGCGGGCGATGCGGCGGCCGCGCGGCCGGCATAGCGCGGACGCTGCGGCCTGACGCCGGCATCGACCAGGCACTGCTCGATAAAGGGCTCGACGAAGAACCAGTAGCCATTGTTCTTCGGCTCTTCCTGCGCCCAGATCACTTCCTCGACATTCGTCAGCTTCTTGAGCCGCGCCGTGAGCGGTTCGCTCGGGAACGGATAAAGCTGCTCGATGCGGACGATCGCAGTGTTCTTGTCGCCCGCGGCGTCGCGCGCCTCCATCAGGTCATAGGCGACCTTGCCGGTGCACAGCACGAGGCGCTTCACGTCCGTGTCGGCCGGAGCCGAGGGATCGGACAGGATGCGCATGAAGTGCGTGTCGCCGAGGAAATCCTCGGTCTTCGACACCGCCAGCTTGTGGCGCAGCAGCGACTTGGGCGTCATCACGATCAGCGGCTTGCGGAAATTCCGGTGCATCTGACGGCGAAGCATGTGGAAGTAGTTTGCCGGCGTGGTGACGTTGGCGACCTGGATATTGTCCTGCGCGCACGCCTGGAGGAAGCGCTCGGGGCGAGCCGAACTGTGCTCGGGGCCCTGGCCTTCATAGCCGTGCGGCAGCAGCATCACCAGGCCATTGGCGCGCAGCCACTTGGCCTCGCCCGACGTGATGAACTGGTCGATCATGATCTGCGCGCCGTTGACGAAGTCGCCGAACTGCGCCTCCCACAGCACCAGCGCCTTGGGATCGGCCGAGGCATAGCCGTACTCGAAGCCGAGCACGCCGTACTCCGAGAGCGGGCTGTCGAGCACTTCGAAATTGCCGTGCGGGATCGTCTGAAGCGGCACGTATTTGTGCTCGTCCGTCTGATCGACCCAGACGGCGTGGCGCTGGCTGAAAGTGCCGCGGCCCGAATCCTGGCCCGACAGCCGGACGCCGAAGCCTTCCGAGAGGAGCGAGCCGAACGCGAGCGCCTCGCCGGTTGCCCAGTCGAAATTCTCGCCTGCCTTGAACATGCCGCGCTTGGCATCGAGCACGCGGGCCAGCGTCTTGTGGATCTCGGTGCCCTGGGGAACCTCGGTCAGCGTACGGCCGAGACTGTCGAACAGCTTGCGTTCGATGCCGGTATCGACGCTGCGGCGTGCGCTCTCGGCGTCGGCGGGGGCGCCGAGACCCGACCAGCGGCCGGCGAACCAGTCCGCCTTGTTGGGCAGATACGACTTGCCCGCTTCGAACTCGCCTTCGAGCAGGGTGGTGAACTGGTTGATCTTCTCTTCGACGAAGCCCTGATCGACCACGCCCTCGGCAGCGAGGCGCTTGGCATAGACCTGGCTCACCGGCGGATGCTGGCGGATCGCCTTGTACATCAGCGGCTGGGTGAAGCTAGGCTCGTCGCCCTCGTTATGGCCGAAGCGGCGATAGCACCACATGTCGATCACGACGTCGCGCTTGAACTTCTGGCGGAACTCGATCGCAACCTTGCAGGCGAAGGTCACCGCCTCGGGGTCGTCGCCGTTAACGTGGAGGATCGGCGCCTGGACGCCCTTGGCGACGTCCGAGGGATAGGGCGAGGAGCGCGCGAATTGCGGGCTCGTCGTGAAGCCGATCTGGTTGTTGATGACGAAGTGGATGCAGCCGCCAGTGTTGTAGCCGCGGATGCCCGAGAAGCCGAGACACTCCCAGACGATGCCCTGGCCCGCCATCGCGGCGTCGCCATGAATCAGGACCGGAAGCACCTGCTCATGCTCGGCGAGATCGCCGCGCAGCGTCTGGAGCGCGCGCGACTTGCCGAGGACGACGGGGTCGACCGCTTCGAGGTGCGAGGGGTTGGCGACCAGCGACATATGGACGCTGATGCCGTCGAATTCGCGATCGGTGCTGGTGCCGAGGTGATATTTCACGTCGCCCGAGCCGCCGACGTCCTCGGGATTGGCCGATCCGCCGCCGAATTCGTGGAAGATCACGCGGAACGGCTTGGCCATCACATTAGCGAGTACGTTGAGGCGGCCGCGATGCGCCATGCCGTAGACGATCTCGCGGATGCCGGTGGCGCCGCCATACTTGATCACCGCTTCGAGCGCCGGGATCATCGCTTCGCCGCCGTCGAGGCCGAAACGCTTGGTGCCGACATATTTGCGGCCGAGGAACTTCTCCCACTCCTCGGCTTCGATCACCTTGGAGAGGATCGCCTTCTTGCCGTCGGGCGTGAACTGGATTTCCTTGTCCTTGCCCTCCATCCGGTCCTGGAGGAAGCGGCGCTCCTCGACATCGGCAATGTGCATGTATTCGAGGCCGACATTGCCGCAGTAATTGGCGCGCAGGATGTCGACGAGCTCGCGCACGGTCGCCTTTTCGAGGCCCATCGTGCCGCCGAGATAGATCGGGCGATCGAGATCGGCGCCGGTGAAGCCGTGATATTCGGGCGTCAGATCGGCGGGCAGCTCGTGCCGGGCGAGGCCGAGCGGATCGAGATTGGCGGCGAGATGGCCGCGCACGCGATAGGTGCGGATCAGCAGCATCGCGCGGATAGAATCACCCGCGGCCTTGGCGATGTCGGCTTCCGAGGCGGCCGGCGCCGGCGCGGGCTTGGGGGCGCCGCCCTTGGCGGGCTTGGGCGCAGGCTCCATCTGGGTCGGATCGAGACCGGCGGTGAGCGCGTCGGTCTCGCTGAGCGGCCAGCGCGGGTTCGCCCAGCTCGGGCCCTGCGCGGTGTTGTCGAGGCCCTCGAACCACTGGCGCCAGCCCGGCTCGATCGAGTTCGGGTCGGCCTTGTAGCGGCGGTACATTGTCTCGACGAAGGCGGGGCTTACGCCGCCGGCGATGTCGTCGAAGTCGAGGCCCTCATAGCCCATGATCAATTCCGTTCCGTGGTAGCGCTCACACCAATATAGGCGGGTGGGCGGTGCAATTTACCCCTTGAGACGCTCGACCAGCGTCGAGCCGAGCTCGGACGGGCTGGCTGCGACGCGGATGCCGGCGGCTTCCATCGCCGCGATCTTGCTCTCGGCATCGCCCTTGCCGCCCGACACGATCGCGCCGGCATGGCCCATGCGGCGGCCCGGAGGCGCGGTGCGGCCAGCGATGAAGCCGGCCATCGGCTTCTTGCGGCCGCGCTTGGCCTCGTCGATCAGGAACTGGGCTGCCTGCTCCTCGGCGTCGCCGCCGATCTCGCCGATCATGATGATCGACTTGGTCGCCTCGTCGGCGAGGAACAGTTCGAGCACATCGATGAAGTTGGTGCCGTTGACCGGATCGCCGCCGATGCCGACCGCAGTGGTCTGGCCGAGACCCGCGTTGGTGGTCTGGAACACCGCCTCATAGGTGAGCGTGCCCGAGCGCGACACGACGCCGACCGAACCCTTGGAGAAGATGCTGCCGGGCATGATGCCGATCTTGCATTCGCCGGGCGTCAGCACGCCGGGGCAGTTCGGGCCGATGAGGCGCGACTTGGAGCCCGACAGCGCGCGCTTGACCTTGACCATGTCGAGCACCGGGATGCCTTCGGTGATCGTGACGATCAGCGGGATCTCGGCGTCGATCGCCTCAAGGATCGAATCGGCCGCGAAGGGTGGCGGGACGTAGATCACCGACGCATCGGCGCCGGTCTTCGACTTGGCCTCGGCGACAGTGTTGTAGACAGGGAGTCCGAGATGCTCGGTGCCGCCCTTGCCGGGCGTGACGCCGCCGACCATCTGCGTGCCGTATTCCAGCGCCGCCTTGGTGTGGAAGCTGCCGGTCTCACCGGTCATGCCCTGGGTGATGACCTTGGTGTTCTTGTCGACGAGGATGCTCATTATCCGTCTATCCCATCAATTTCTGTACGTTTAATCACGCCGCTTCACCGAAACCTGTCCGGATGCCGGGCTTTCCAGGCTTCCATCGTCAGGCGTATCCTGCCGTCACCATCGAACATCACATCCGGGCGCTCCGGATAGCCGCTCGCGAACGGCCCGAGCGCGCTCCCGGGCAAATCCCAAGGGCCGGATTCTGGAAGTCGTCGAACGCCTTCCCGATATTGCGCCGCCGGAATCTCATAGGACGGCGGGAGTCCCCATCCGTCGCGATAAAAACCCGTCCGCAACTTTGCGGCTACGTCCCGCATCATCTCTACCTCGACTCCCCGCTCGCCTGCCGCGCCCGCTCCTACGAACGTCGTGAGCTGATATGCTGCGGCTGACGCGGAAGTTTCCGGTTGCTCGAGCAGCCATTGGAGCACCTTGATGCCGTGATCCCAATTCCACTCCAGCACCGCGTAGTAGTTCAGCTCCGGGGTGGCGTTGCTCTCGAGCCAGGCGATCTGCGACGCATTGTCGTCGCCGCAGACCGGCTTGGCATTCACGTGCCAATCGTCCAGCAGCAAGAGAAACGCGTCGCTCATCGCCTCAGTTCAGCGAGCTATCGATGCCCTTGCAGGCGACGAGCAGTTCCTTGACCGCGTCGACCGAGACGGTGAGGTTGGCCTTGGCTTCGTCGGTGAGCTTGATCTCGACGATCTTCTCGACGCCGCCGGCACCGATGATCACGGGCACGCCGACATAGAGGTCGTCGATGCCGTACTGGCCGGTGAGGTGCGCCGCGGCGGGGAGGACGCGCTTCTGGTCGTAGAGATAGCTCTCCGCCATCGCGATGCCGCTGGTGGCCGGCGCGTAGAAGGCCGAGCCGGTCTTGAGCAGGCCGACGATTTCGCCGCCGCCCGAACGGGTGCGCTGGACGATCGCGTCGATGCGCTCCTTGGTCGAGAAGCCCATCTCGATCAGGTCGGGAACGGGGATGCCGCTGACGGTCGAATATTCGATCACCGGGACCATCGTGTCGCCATGGCCGCCGAGCACGAAGCTGGTGACGTCCTTGACCGAGACCTGGAATTCCTCGGCGAGGAAGTGGCTGAAGCGTGCCGAGTCGAGCACGCCGGCCATGCCGACGACCTTCTGGTGCGGCAGGCCCGAGAATTCGCGCAGCGCCCAGACCATCGCGTCGAGCGGGTTGGTGATGCAGATCACGAAGGCGTCGGGGGCGTTGGCGGCGATGCCTTCGCCGACAGCCTTCATCACCTTGAGGTTGATGCCGAGCAGGTCGTCACGGCTCATGCCGGGCTTGCGCGCGACACCGGCGGTGACGATGATCACGTCGGCGCCGGCGATATCGGCATAGTCGTTGGTGCCGGTGATCTTGGCGTCGAAGCCCTCGACCGGGCCGCACTGCGACAGATCGAGTGCCTTGCCCTGGGGAACGCCTTCAACGACGTCGAACAGGACGATGTCGCCCAGGCCCTTGAGTGCTGCGAGGTGCGCGAGCGTACCGCCGATGTTACCGGCGCCGATCAGCGCGATCTTCTTGCGGGCCATGGAATCTCCTTGCCTTGGTCAAGCACCTGCCGACGCGGCAGCGCGCCTGCGAAAACGGGGGCGGCTTAGGCCCATAATAGAGGCGCCGCAACCCGCGACGCGCTTCGCAAAGGGAATATCTTTGCAACTCATTCGCAAGTGCAATAAAGCCTGGGCACGGCTCGGCCCGGGTCAGCGTGTAGACCCTGCGCGGCGACGATATTCGTCCGCGAGCACATAGAACGCCTGCTTGCGGGTTCCGGTTTCCGAGATCAGTCCCTTGCGGTTCCAGCCCTGCTGGAAGACCGGGTGCTGGCGGCGGGGCGAGCGGAAGTCCTTGAGCAGCCACGGGCTCAGCCCGGCGAGGAAGGGGACCTTGGCTGCCATTGCCAGCGTCCGGCGATAATATTCGGCCTGGAATTCTTCGCTGAACTTGTGCGGGTCGGCTGCCGCGTCGTGATAGCCGGCCTGCGCATCGGCGCCGAATTCGGAGAAGATCAGCGGCTTGTCCGCGGGCGAGCGCCATTCGAAGCCGGGGATGTCGGCGAGCGGATCCTGCGAATACCAGCCGTTATAGGTGTTGATTGCCATGACATCGAGATCGGCGACGAGCGGGTCGTCTATCGACATCACCTTGCCTTCGCGCTTGCTGAGCAAGGCGGCGGTGACGAGGCGACTGTCGTCGAGTGCGCGGACATCGGCGATCAAGGTGCGGAGGAATGCGTTGCGCGCATCGCCGACCGGGGTTTCGTTGGCGACGCTCCACAAGGCGATCGAGGCGCGGTTGCGATCGCGCAGGATGTTCTCGCGGAGCTGCGCGCGGGCCGCGGCAAGTGTTTGCGGATTGTCCCAGTTGACGCGCCAGTACACCGGGACCTCGCTCCACACGAGCAGCCCGAGTTCGTCGGCCATGCGCGTCATCACTTCGCTGTGCGGGTAATGCGCGAGGCGGACGAAGTTGCCGTTGAGGCCCTGCCTGATCTCGGTAAGCAATGCGCGGGCGGCGGCGGGAGTGATCGCGCGGACCGGGTCCCTGCCGAGTTCCTCCTCGTGCATCGAGATGCCGCGCAGGAAGATCGGCTTGCCGTTGAGCAGGATCTTGGTGCCGCGGGCTTCGATCGTGCGGAAGCCGATACGGTCGTGCAGCACATCGGTGCCAGCTTCAACCCGGACATCGTAGAGCGTCGGCGCTTCGGGCGACCAGCGCTTGAGGGCGCTGGGCGCGGGGGCGCTGCCGGTCCAGCGGCCATCGGCCCCGGTGATGCCCGACAGCGCGAGGCCGAGCGCGGGAATGCGGACAGTGAGCGCGCGGTTCGGCGCCTGCCGGCCATCAAGGCGGACATCGGCATGGATGCGGCCGTCGCGGCCGAGGCGGACCCATGCGTCATCGACAAAGGTCTCGGGGACGGTGATCAGGGTAACCGAGCGGGTGATGCCGCCATAGGTCTCCCAATCGGTGACCGGCGGGGGAACGTCGTCGTCGGTGCGGGCGGAATCGACGCCGACCGTGATCTGGTTGCTGCCGTCGCGGAGCAGCGCGGTCACGTCGAAAGCGAAGGGAGTGAAGCCGCCGCTGTGGGTGCCGACCGACTTGCCGTTGAGATAGACGTCGGCAGTGTAGTCGGCGGCGGCGAAGCGCAGGAAGGTACGGGTGCCGGGGGCGGGCCTGGTCGCCTCGAACGTGCGCTGATACCAGACGAGGCCTTGGTAATAGCGCATCTCGGCGGCGTGACCGATCCAGCTGCCGGGCAAGTGCACTATGGCCGAGCGCTGCATGTCGAATTCGTAGAGCGCGCGCGGGTTCTTCTCCATCGCGTCGGCCTGGACGACATCGCTCCAGCGCCGGCTGGACTCGCCGGGCATGCCGCCGTGGAAGCCGGCCTTGCCGTCCCGATAGGGATCGACCGACCAGTGCCAGGCGCCGTCGAGGCTCTGCGACGGGCGCATGTCGGCGCCGGTGAGGACGGGCTGGGCGAAGGCGGCGGGGGCGAAGAGCAGCGCGAGGGCAGCCAGAAACCTTGCGATCATGTACCCGTCTCTCCCCGCCGTCGAAGCGCCGTTCTTTTCTTCCGCGGATGTTAGAGAGAAGAACGGCCTTTCGACAAGCTCAGGGGCCGGGTCAGTGCTCGCCATGCCCTTCGGCCAGATATTCGTCGGAAGCCATTTCGTGAAGGCGCGAGGCAGTGCGTTCGAACTCGAAGGCACCGTCGCCGGCGATGTAGAGATCGTCGGGCCTGGCGTCCGCCGCGGCGAGCAGTTTGACCCGGTTTTCATAGAGTGCGTCGACCAAAGTGACGAAGCGTGCGGCCTCGTTGCGGTTTTCGGGGCCGAGGCGCGGGATGCCGACCAGGATGATGGTGTGGAAGCGGTGGGCGATGGCGAGATAGTCGGGGGCGCCGCGCGCCTCGCCGCATAGCCGCTTGAACGAGAAGACCGCGACGCCTTTGAGGCATTTGGGGACATGGATCTCGCGGCCGCCCTGGACGGACAGATCGCATGCCGGGACGCGCGCGGCATCCTCGACGGGATAGTCGGTGAGTCGGAAGAAGGCAGCGGAGAGCTGCGCGGTGGCTTCGGGACCGTTGGGGACGAGCCAGGTGTCCATGCTGCCGAGCCGATCGAGACGGTAATCGACCGGGCCGTTGAGCGTGCGGACGTCCATCCTGGCTTCAATCAGCGCGATGAAGGGCAGAAAGAGCTGGCGGTTGAGCCCGTCCTTGTAGAGTTCGCTAGGCGCGCGATTCGATGTGGCGACGACGGTGAGGCCGTGGCCCATCATCTCGGTGAACAGCCGCGAGAGGATCATCGCGTCGGCAGGGTTGTTGACCACCATCTCGTCGAAGGCGAGCAGGCGGATGTCCTCGGCGAGCGCATTGGCGACCGCGACCACCGGGTCCTGGGTGTCCTTCTGGCGCTCGGCGTTGAGGCGCTCGTGCACCTCCAGCATGAACTCGTGAAAGTGGACGCGGCGCTTCCTGCGAATATCGACGGTGTCGAACAGCAGGTCCATCAGCATCGATTTGCCGCGGCCGACACCGCCCCACATATAGACGCCGCGCGGCGGCTCGGGCGCGCGGCCAAGCGCGCGCCACAGGATGCTGCCTTTCCGGGGGACGGCTTCGAGTTCCTGCGCGAGGCGGTCCAGCCGTTCGGCTGCGGCGGCCTGTTCGGCATCGGCGCGGAGTTCGCCGACAGCGACCAGCGCGTTGTAGCGGGCGAGAACCTTGCTCACTTTTGCGAGGGCTTCCGGATCGTGCCGAGAAAGCTGGCGACCATCACCTCGTCCTGCACCACTACACCGCGCAGGAAGAGGAGCCGCCCGGTCTCGCGGAGCAATTCGACATGCGCTTCGGTGGGCACGCCGATGGCGCCACCGGTGATGAACTGGATCGACATGTCGAGCGTGGAAGCCGGGCCGCTGAGCACGCCGAAGCTGCGTCCGGCGGCGAACAATGCCATGTCGATGAAGCCGGCGAGAGCGCCGCCATGGATATGATCGCGCAGGTTCGAATGTTCGTGGCGAAAGGTCGTCCGCACCCGCGCGACCTTGCCGTCGAGCTTGACCGACAATGCGCCGATGAAGCTGTTGAACCGCCCCTGGTCGAGGATCTGCCAGCGTTTCCAGCCGGGCAGGTCAGGGTCGTCGTCGTAGCGGAAATGCTGCTCGACGAATTCGCTCAAAGTGCGCGCTCGGCTTCCATCTTCTTGATCTCGGCAATCGCCTTGGCCGGGTTGAGGCCCTTGGGGCAAACGTTCGCGCAGTTCATGATCGTGTGGCAGCGATACAGGCGGAACGGATCCTCGAGCTGGTCGAGCCGCTCGCCGGTCATCTCGTCGCGGCTGTCGGCGAGCCAGCGATAGGCCTGGAGCAGGATCGCTGGCCCCAAGAACTTGTCGCTGTTCCACCAATAGCTCGGGCAGCTGGTCGAGCAGCACGCGCACAGGATGCACTCGTAGAGACCGTCGAGCTTCTCGCGATCCTGCGGCGACTGGAGGCGCTCCTTGCCCGAAGGCGTGGTCGATACGGTCTGCAGCCACGGCTTGATCGAGCTGTACTGCGCATAGAAGTGGGTGAAATCGGGGACGAGGTCCTTGATCACATCCATGTGCGGCAGCGGAGTGATCCGGATATCGCCCTTGATGTCCTCGATCGCGGTAGTGCAGGCGAGGCCGTTGCGCCCGTCCATATTCATCGAGCACGACCCGCAAATGCCTTCGCGGCACGAGCGGCGGAAGGTCAGCGAGCTGTCCTGCTCGGACTTGATCTTGATGAGCGCGTCGAGGACCATCGGGCCGCATTCGTCGAGATCGACTTCAAAATTGTCGTAGCGCGGGTTCTCGCCCGAGTCCGGATCGTAGCGGTAGATCTTGAACTTCTTGACCCGCGTGGCGGACGCATCGGCCTTGTGGTCCTTGCCCTTGGTGATGCGGCTGTTCTTGGGCAGGCGGAAATCGGCCATTCCTGAGAGTCCTTAGCGACACGGTGTTTGATGCGCGGGCTATGCCTTTCGCACTCGCAGCGCAACCCCGTAGGGCCCGCAAAGCTCAGGCTTTGTTGGCGAGCACCGACTTGAGAAGGCCTGGAAAGCGCGCATCGAAATCGGCGCAGCGCAGGCGATTGATCCGCTCGCGCCCTTCGATCGTGGTAATGACCAGGCCTGCGGCGCGGAGCACGTTCAAGTGATTGGAGATGGTGCTCTTTGGGGTGCCGCCCGCGCAGGCGGTGCTGGCGTTGAGGCACGGACATTCGACGAGCCGGGCGATGATGTCGAGCCGCACCGGATCGGCGAGCGCGTGCAGCGCTGCGGCGAGGCTGACGTCCTTGAGGTCCGGGTGCACCAAGCGATCCATGGGGCTGATATAGGAATATTTCTTCGTTTCCATAGTTCGGAAATCTTGAACTATCTTTTTCGATATCCAGATCAGTGTCCGTCCCGGCAGCCGGCGAAGCGACCGGCTGGGGACCGGAGATTTGTGAAATGTCGAAGAAACTCGCAGGCAAGCGCGCGCTGGTGACCGGCGGATCGCGCGGGATCGGCGCAGCGATCGCCAAGCGGCTGGCCAAGGATGGCGCCGATGTCGTCATCACCTATGCCGGCAATCACGACGCCGCTGCCGTGACGGTGAAGGCGATCGAAGGTGAAGGCGTAAAGGGCCTCGCGATACAGGCCGATGCCGGCGACGCCGCCGCGGTGACTGCCGCGGTGAACCAGGCGGCCGAGACGCTGGGCGGGATCGACATCCTTGTCCACAATGCCGGGGTCTTTGGTGGCACCCCTGTCGATCAGGGCGGCTATGAGGATTTCCGCCGGGTGTTCGCGGTCAATGTCGATGGCGTGGCCGCAGGCACGGTGGCGGCGGTGCCGCATTTCGCCGATGGCGGTCGGGTCGTGATCGTCGGCAGCGTGTCGGGCGATGTGTCGATGATACCCGGGATGGCCAGCTACGGCGCCAGCAAGGCGGCGGTGCAGGGCCTGGCGCGCGGGTGGGCGCGCGATCTCGCGCCGCGCGGCATCCTGGTCAATGTGATCCAGCCCGGGCCGATCGATACCGACATGAACCCGGCCGATGGCGACATGGCCAAGATCATGCTGCCGAACATTCCGCTGGGACGCTATGGCCGTGCGGAAGAAGTCGCGGCGCTGGCATCGTTCCTGGCGAGCGACGAATCGTCGTTCATCACCGGCACGACGATCGATATCGATGGCGGCGCGACGGCGTAAGCCGCACCGACAGTCCGTCAGATCACATCCAGCACGAGGCCGAGGTCGCGCGCCTCCTCGGCCTCGATATACCAGTTCGAAGGCGCGCGCTTCTGCACTTCCTCGAACGCGATATCCGATCCGGCGACGAGGGCGCGGAAGCCTTCCTCCTCGATGCGGACCGATTCCTCGATCTCGTGGAGATTGGCCTTGAGCCCCGCGACGACGCTCTTGAGCGGGCCGGCCAGCTCGACGGTCTTGGTGAGGATGCGTTCGTGGACCATGATCCGGGTGCCGCGGGTGAGGAAGCGCTTGTCGGTCGGGAAGCTCGCCATGAAGGTGGCGCCCGCCGAATAGACCGCGACCTTGCCGAGGAAGAGCGTCTCGCGGCCGGTATAGTCGCGCAGCAGGCGGAGCTCGTCGCCCATCAGCCGGGCGACTTCGGGGTCGCCGCCCAGCGTGGAGATCGCGACGACGAGCGGGCCGTCGCCCGGCGCCGCGGCGAGCTGCTCGCGGAACCGGACATACATGTCGTGATCGACGGTGCCCTGCAGGATGACGTGGGGCTGGCTGAGCAACGGGTAGCGCGCGGCGCGGTTCTCGGAGGTTTCGTTCATCGGCAGCGCAACAATCGCGCGCAGCCGTGGTTCCGCCTCACGGCTTGAGCGCGTCGGTCGCCGGGGCGCCCACGCGCGGCGTCGTGGTCCTGGGCATGCGCGCCTCCAGCGGGGCCAGCCACGCCTCGACGCCTTCACCGACCGTCGCTTGCGGATTGGACGAGGGCAGGCGGTTCGACATTTCCCAGCCGCTGATCAGCTCGCGCGCCTCGATCAGCGCATCGCCCAGCGGCTGGGGTTTGCGCAGCGCGTGGTTAATCAGCGCGTCGCCGAAGAAGGTCCAGTCATTCTCCGCGCGGCAACCGAACGAAGTCCGGTCCGACGAGGCGGCGGTGAACAGCGCCGTGGTGTCGTTCGACAGTGCGGGTACGAACACGCCCGAATAACAGGCCGAGAGGATGAGTAGGCGGTTGCGGATGCCGAGCTCGTCGAGGATCGCGGCGAGGCGCGCGGGCGGCAGGATGCCATAGCCTTCGTCGCCGTCATGATAGGCGATGCCGATCTGGGCGCCGTGGCTGGTCGCGTAGAGCACCAGCACGTCCTGCTGCCTGTCCATCAGCTCGGCGACGCGGGCAAGGCCGAGAGTCAGCGATTCGAGGCTGCCGGCGGGCGCGTCGCCGTGGCGGGCGAGCAGGAGCGTGCGGCCTGCGGCATCGTAGCGGCGCGACAGCACCCTGGCGGTTTCGCGCGCCTCGCGGCCGAACACCGGATCGCTGTCGAGCGCGACCGAGACGACATAGGCGTCGATCAGTCCGGCGCGCTGGGGCTGGAGCGTCTCGAGCGCGCGGGCGAGCCTGCGGCGATCGGCAAGGAGCCATTTGGGCGGGCGTCCACGCTCGAGCTGCGGCCCGAGCGCCAGCGCCTCGGCAGTCTCACGCTGGCCGGCGCCGCCCAGAATCTGGGGCCAGTCCTTGGTGTGGGCAACTTGGGCGTAGGCTGGAGCCGCCAGCAAGCTTGCCGCGATCGCCAGAACCCGCACGAACGAAGAACGCATACGCCCACCCCCGATTGCTGCGGCCAATCTCGTCGATGGATTCGCGAAGTCAACCAGCCCGGAAACAATGTCGTCGCAACCGTCCGACATAGGTAGGGCGACTCGAAGGCAAGGGTCACGCCAGGCTCACACTGTCGCGCCTGTTCCAGCGACGGATGGCCATGCGGAAGATGTCAAAAGTTCAGCCCAACGCGAGTTTGTGTTCCGGCCGGCATCGACGCTGTCAAAGAGCGAGCGGCAAGTGCCCGAACGTCGATTTCCAGCAGGGAAAATCCTACTTTTCAGGCGGTTGGCAGGCCGCGGCCAGACGCTCCTCAGCTACCGGGAAAACGGCCATCGCCGGAGCAAGGGTCAGGCAAAGGCGGGCGAACTCCTGAGGTGCTGATAGGCGGCGATGACTTCCTGCAGCTTGGCCTCGTGCCCGCGGTCGCCGCCGTTGCGGTCGGGGTGATACCGCCGCACCAGCTCCGAATAGCGCTGCCGCAGCCCGGTACGGTCGGTATCGATCTCCAACGCGAGCGTGCGCATCGCCTCGCGGTCCTTGCCCGATAGCGGCTTGCCGTCCTTGCGTTCAGCCCGGTCCTTCATCTTGTCCCGGAAGCGTGCGCTGATCGCGTCGAGCGGATCGGAGAAATCGGCCCAGCGCGGCGGCCGGTCGGCGCCGCCGGTGGTGTTGAACGCGCGCGTTTCGCGCTCCCAGCCGGCCAGCGGGCTCTGCGCATCGTGGATCTCGTCGGGGCTCATCCCCTTGAAGAAATTATACCCCGAATTGAACGCGCGGACGTGATCGAGACACAGCCAGCGGAACGGCGGCGGTCCGTCGCCCGGGCGCCCGGTTCCCTGGAGCGGCGGCGCACGGAATTCGCCTGCCTCCGAACAGCCCGGCTCGGCGCACAGCCGTCCCGGCGCCTCCACGCGACCGTGGAAACGGGCATTGGGTCGATCCTTTTTCGGCTGTGCGTCAGCCACGCTACCTCCCTTGAGCAAACGGCCTATATAGGCGCGATGACCGACCCTTCCAGCGGCGGACTCGCCGACATCATCGCCGCCCGTCTCATCGCCGCGCTCGCCCCGACGCAGCTCGACGTGATCAACGACAGCCACCACCACAGCGGCCATCTCGGCGACGACGGCACCGGCGAATCGCATTGGACCGTAGTGATCGAGAGCGAGGCCTTTGTCGGCGCCTCGCGCGTTCAGCGACAGCGATTGGTCAATAACGCGCTTGCCGATCTGCTCACCGGCCGCATCCACGCGCTGGCGATCAAAGCACGCGCACCGGGAGAACAGGCATGACGACGTACAAGCTCTGGTACTGGGCCGAAATCCAGGGGCGGGGCGAGTTCGTCAGGCTGGCGATGGAGGCGGGCGACATCGCCTATGTCGACGTCGCGCGTGAGCGCGGCAGCGAGGCGCTGATCGCCGACATGAAGGCGCGAACCGACCGCCCGCCGTTCGCGCCGCCCTATCTCGATACTGGCAGCCAAGTGATCGCGCAGGTCGCCAACATCCTGCTCTATCTTGGCGACCGCCACGGCATCGCGCCGGCGGACGAGGCGACGCGGCGCTGGCTCCACGAGGTCCAGCTTACGATCGCCGATTTCATCGCCGAAGTGCACCAGGTGCATCACCCGGTAGGCATCGGGCTTTATTACGAGGACCAGCAGGCCGAGGCGGCGCGGTTCGCCAAGGAATTTCGCGACGAGCGGATGCCCAAGTTCCTGAGCTGGTTCGAGCGTTCGGTCGCGGGCGACTGGCTGGCGGGGGATCGCTGGAGCTATGGCGACACCTCGATCTTCCAGCTGATCGAGGGGCTGCACTACATGTTTCCCAAGCGGATGAAGGCGATCGAAGGCGACTATCCCAGGCTGATCGCGATCCGCGACCGCGTCGCCCAGCTTCCCGGTATCCACGATTATTGCGCGAGCGACCGGCGGATCGGCTTCAATACCCAGGGCATCTTCCGCCACTATCCCGAGCTCGATGCCGACTGATCGGAAACCGTGCCTTTCTGATCGATGGCTGTCCGGCAACGCCGTGCCCGGCTATGTTTCGCCCTCAGCCGGAGGGACAGCATGCGCGAAGACCTGATTACGATGACGATCGATCCCGTCACTCACGATCTGGGCGGGTTCAAGGTGCACCGGACCTTGCCGTCGCGGCCGCGGACGATGGTGGGGCCATTCATCTTCTTCGACCAGATGGGGCCAGCGCGGCTCGAAGTCGGCACCGGGATCGACGTGCGCCCGCACCCGCACATCAACCTCGCCACGGTGACCTACCTCTATGCGGGGTCGCTCGATCACCGCGATTCCCTCGGCACCTTCGCGACGATCGAGCCCGGCGCAGTCAATCTGATGACGGCGGGGCACGGCATCGTCCATTCGGAGCGCTCGCCCTCGGCCGAGCGCACGATCGGGCCCGAGCTGTCGGGGATCCAGACCTGGCTGGCGCTGCCCGAGCGCGACGAGGAGATCGATCCCGCCTTCGAGCATGTCACGGCGGCCGACTTGCCGGTGATCGAAGGCAAGGGCGCGACTGCGCGGGTGGTGATGGGCGATCTCTGGGGGGCGACCGCGCCGACCACGACCTATGCCCAGACCATCTATGCCGACATCGCGCTTACGCCGGGCGGGTCGATCCCGATCGACCCGAGCGCGGACGAGCGAGCGCTCTATGTGTCGATGGGCGAGGCGAGCCTGGACGGGCTGCCGCTGCTGCCGATGACGCTCTATGTCCTGCGTCCGGGCGTCGCCGCGACCTTGCGCTCGGAGCGCGGCGCGCAGGTGATGTTGTGCGGCGGGGAGGCGTTCAAGACGCCGCGCCATGTCTGGTGGAACTTCGTCTCGTCGAGCCGCGACCGGATCAACCAGGCCAAGCAAGACTGGACGGCGGGGAACTTCCCCAAGGTGCCGGGGGACGACAAGGAGTGGATCCCGATTCCGGCGGTGCCGAAGACGGTGAGCTATCCGTAAGCGCTCCCCTCCCGCTTGCGGGAGGGGTCGGGGGAGGGCATGAAGTTTGGGCCGCGCGGCGGATGGGAGTAACCCCTCCCCCTAACCCCTCCCGCGAGCGGGAGGGGAACGTGACAGAACTCCAGCGCATATCCCTGCCCACCGGGGTCGAACTCGACGTAGCCATCGCGGGCGATCCGGCCAATCCGCCGATCTTCCTGCTCCATGGCTTTCCCGAATCGCACCGGACGTGGCGACATCAGATCCCCGAGCTGGCGAAGGACTATTATGTCGTCGCGGCGGACCAGCGCGGCTTCGCGCGGTCGTCCAAGCCCGAGGGGGTGGCGAACTACACGCCCGACAAGCCCGTCGGCGACCTGCTCGCGCTGGCCGATCATCTCGGGATAGATCGCTTTACGCTGGCCGGGCATGACTGGGGCGGGGCGATCGCGTGGATGGCGGCGCTGCAGAACCCGCAGCGGATCGCGCGGCTGATCATCGTCAATGCGCCGCATCCCTATGTCTTTCAGCGCTCGCTGTTCGACGATCCGGCGCAGCGCAAGGCGAGCCAGTATATCTCGCGCTTTCGCGACACCGGGATCGACCAGGGACTGGTCGGGGCGGGGCTGGAGCGCTTCTTTGCCTCGACCTTCGCGCAGCATGTGGTCGGCGGGATCGCGGGCAAGGACAAGGCCGCGTATATGGACGAATGGGGCCAGCCCGGCGCGATGACGGCGATGCTCAACTGGTATCGCGCCTCGGCGATCATCGTTCCCGACGACGATACCCCACGCCCGGTCTGGCTCGACGCGCCGTTCCCGCCGGTGACCCAGCCGACGCTGGTGATCTGGGGCATGCAGGACAAGGCGCTGCTGCCGGCGCAGCTGGAGCTGGAGGCGTTCGTGCCCGACCTGAGCATCGTTCGCATCGAGGATGGCGGGCATTTCGTGCCCTGGGAAAGGCCCGAGGCGGTTACCGCGGCAATGCGCGACTGGCTCGCCAGCCAGAACGCCTAGCGCTTGCTGCGCATGCCCGCGGTCTTCTTGACCGCCGGATCGTCGAGCAGCCGGCGATAGTCCGCACCCTGCGGATCGAGCAGCGCGATGCGGCCTTCGCTATTGTGATGCACACTCCAGCCGAACTGCTTGACCAAAGGTGAGGCGCGCAGGCACGCCTGCGGCTTGGCGAAGAATTCCTCGCGGTTCTTGTCGCCGCCGCGGGCGCGGTGCGTTTCGTGGAGCAGGTCGTCGCTGGTCATCGCGTAAGGCTTGGCGAGCAGGGCATGCTGGACCGTGGCGATCGTGCCGGGCTTTTCGGGGATCGTGCCTTGGGACACCGGGCAATCGGGCGCCGGCGTGATCAGCGTGTCGCGATAGATGGTCGTGTGCATCAGAACATCTCCACCCATGCGCCGTGTGCCTGTGAATGGGCCAGCTTCACGAAGTCGCCGCCGCCGGGCCAGCTGCGCACCCAGATTTCCTGGCGCGGGTTCAGTCCGCGATCGGGCTCGAAGCGGACCCAGCCGAGCGGCCGCGCGCGCGTCGCCTTCGCGCCCGCCGCTTCCATCGCCGCGGTGATCCGGGCCTGGCGCTCGGCGCCGAGATATTGCCAGACCACCGAATGCATCAGCACGCGCGTGACGCCGTCGGCCTGCGGCTCGGCGAGGCGGGCGTCGAGCCAGTCCGCGGCGTCGCCATCTTCCAGTTGCACCGGCGCGGCGCGCTGCATCTCGATCCCGGCGGTGAGGCGGCCGAGCCGTTCGGGATTGTCGGCCCAGACATAGGCGCGCAGCCGCTCCGCCGCGGCGGGATCGGTGGCGTCGATCGGCTGCACATCGACGCCGCGGGTGGACGCGAAGCCGACCGGCAATGCCGGCGGTGGGCTGCCGCGCCACTCGGGACGGATCGTGACCGGCGAATCGGCGGGGCCGGCCAGCGTGCCGCCGAGATCGAAGCGATAGCGGTCCATCAGCAAATTGAGCCCGGCGCTCGATCCGATCTCGAGCAGCTCGATCGGCTGGCCGAAGCGGCGGACGATCTCGATCATCCCGACCATCAGCCCCGCCGATCGGCCCGGTTCGTTGGTTTGCGGCGGACCGTCGAGCCACGGGCAGAGCGCATCGTCGTGCGCGGCGAAGCTGGCGCGGAGGATGTGGATGACCTCAGCGGGGTCAGTGACTGCGCCGGCGAACAGTCGCGAGAGTTCGGTATCCTTGCCCGACAGGTCCAGCGCATGGAGCCCGCCCACGGTGCGCAGCGGCAGCGCGTCGGCAGTCGGATCGCCCGGCCAGTCCAGCGCACGGGCGCCGGTGCGCGTCTCGCGATCGAGGCTTTCGGCAAGCCCGGCGCAGATGCGCGCGGTGATCGGCGCATCCATCGTGATGCAATACTGCTCCTGCTTGCGGAACGCGGCGCGGTTGGTCTGTTCGTCGGCCATGCCGCGCGTGTTGCGCCCGGGGCACCCCCCAAGTAAAGCCCCGGCCACTCATGCAAGAACCGCTCATCCTTGCCGTGCCAAAGGGCCGGATCCTCGACGAGGCGCTGCCGCTGCTCGCGGCAGTCGGCATCGTGCCGGAACCCGCCTTTTCGGATCCGAACAGCCGGGCGCTGCGCTTCAAGACCAACAGCCTCGCGATCGACCTGATCCGGGTTCGAGCGTTCGACGTGGCGACCTTCGTCGCGCATGGCGCGGCGCAGCTCGGGATCGTCGGATCGGACGTGCTGGCGGAGTTCGATTATTCGGAACTCTACGCGCCGGTGGACCTCGGCATCGGTCATTGCCGGATTTCGGTGGCGGAGCCTGCCGATCTGGCCGCGAAGGACGATCCGCGCGGCTGGAGCCATGTCCGTATCGCGACCAAATATCCGCACATCACGCGCGCCCATTTCGAGGCGCGCGGGGTGCAGGCGGAGTGCGTCAAGCTGAACGGCGCGATGGAGCTGGCGCCGGTGCTGGGGCTGGCGCCGCGGATCGTCGATCTCGTCTCCTCGGGCAAGACGCTCAAGGAGAACGGGCTGGTCGAAGTCGAGGTGATCGCGCAGGTCACCAGCCGCCTCGTCGTCAATCGCGCCGCGTTCAAGATGCGTGCGACCGAAGTGGTGCCGCTGGTCGACGGGTTTCGGAAGGCTGTGGCGTGATCCGGCTCGACGCCTCTACTTCCGACTTCCCCGCGAAGTTCACCACGCTGGTCAACGCGCGGCGCGAGGCGGACGAGGATGTGGCGCGCAACGTCACGCACATCATCAAGCGGGTGCGCGACGAAGGCGATGCCGCGCTCAAGGACCTGACCCGGCTGTTCGACAAGCATGATCTCGACCAGAGCGGCTGGAAGATCGACCGCGCCGAGTGCCTTGCGGCATGGGAGGGGCTGACTCCCGAACTGCGCGGCGCGCTCGAACTCGCCGCCGAACGGATCGCCGTCTATCACGCCAGGCAGAAGCCGGAGGACAGCGACGGGATCGACAGCGCCGGCGTCCGGCTCGGCGCGCGCTGGCGGGCCGTGGATTCTGCCGGGGTCTATGTCCCCGGCGGGCGCGCGGCGTATCCCAGCTCGGTGCTGATGAACGCGATTCCGGCCAAGGCGGCGGGCGTGCGGCGGCTGGTGATGGTGACGCCGACACCGAACGGCGAGGTCAATCCGCTGGTGCTGGCCGCGGCGCATATCGCCGGGGTGGACGAATTGTGGCGTGTCGGCGGGGCCCAGGCGGTGGCCGCGCTCGCCTATGGCACCGAAAAGATCGCCCCGGTCGATGTCGTCACTGGCCCGGGCAACGCCTGGGTGGCCGAGGCCAAGCGCCAGCTCTACGGCGTGGTCGGGATCGACATGGTCGCGGGGCCAAGCGAAATCGTGGTTGTTGCCGACGGCAGGAACGATCCCGAATGGATCGCCGCCGACCTGCTCAGCCAGGCCGAGCATGACCCGACCAGCCAGTCGATCCTGTTCACCGACGATGCGGTTTTCGCCGATCGCGTGGCCGAAGCCGTAGACGCGCAGATCGAGACGCTTTCGACGGCGGCGACCGCGCGGGCGAGCTGGGACGCGAACGGCGCGATCATCCTCGTGCCGAGCCTGGTCGAGGCGATCCCGCTGTGCGACCGGCTGGCGCCCGAGCATCTCGAGCTCGCCTGCGACGACGCCGAAGCGCTGTTCGATATCGTCCGCCATGCCGGATCGGTGTTCCTCGGCCGGCACACGCCCGAGGCGGTGGGCGATTATGTCGCCGGGCCGAACCATGTGCTGCCGACCGGGCGGCGGGCGCGCTTCGCATCGGGACTGTCGGTGCTCGATTTCATGAAGCGGACGAGCTTCCTGGCCTTGGACGAAGCCGGGCTGGCTGCTATCGGACCCGCCGCAGTTGCGCTCGCCAATGCAGAAGGCTTGCCCGCGCACGCGAAATCGGTCGCGATCCGTTTGAAACCCTGAACCCGTTCGCCTTTCGCGCGCTTCGACAAGCGCAGCATGAACGGTGTAGTGAAGAGAATTATGCCCAGTCCCAAAGCCAAGACCCGATCCAAGGCCCGCGCCGCCGCGCGGCTTGCCGCCGTGCAGGCGCTTTACCAGCAGGAGATGGAGGGCACCAAGCTCACCGTGTTGCTCACCGAATTCCACCAGCACCGGCTCGGCGCGACGATCGAGGATGTCGAATATGCCGACGCCGACGTCACTTTCTTCGACGATATCGTGAAGGGCGTCGATGCGCGGCGCGAGGAAGTCGATCGGCTGATCGCGGCGAAGCTGGCCGCCGACTGGTCCCTCGACCGGTTGGACAAGCCGATGCGGCAGATTTTGCGCGCCGGGACGTACGAGCTGCTGGCGCGCAACGATGTGCCGGTGGGCGCGGTGATCAGCGAGTATCTCGACGTGACCGACGCGTTCTACGACCGGCGCGAGAAGGGGTTCGTCAACGGCATCCTCGACGCAGTGGCGAAGGAAGTCCGGGGTTGAATTCGATCCTCCCCGTTCCCGGGAGGATCTAGATGGACGAGGCCGCTTTCATCGCTGCCTTGCGTGGGCTGCCGTTGCATCGCGGTGCGCAGGATCTCCGCGATGATGCGGCGGTGATCGAGATCGGCGGCGAGGTGCTGGTGTTCACGCACGATGCGATCGCGGAAGGCGTGCACTATCGCGCCGGGACCGATCCCGCCGATATCGCGTGGAAGCTCGTCGCGGTGAACCTTTCCGATCTTGCTGCCAAGGCCGCCGAACCGATCGGGGTGCTGATAGGCGCGACGCTGGTCGAGGGCGCCGAGCGTTTCGTCGAAGGGCTCCGCGAAGTCCTCGAAACCTACGACGTCCCTCTGCTCGGCGGCGACACCATTTCGCATAGCGGCCCCGCCACCTTCGGCTGCACCGCGATCGGGCGTGCGACCACGCGCCCGGTGCCGGCGCGGACCGGGGCGCAGGCAGGGGATGCGCTCTACGTCACCGGGACGATCGGCGCGGCGCTGCTCGGGTTCGAGGCGGGCGACGGCGCTGCCTATCTGCGGCCACGGCCGCGGCTTGCCGAAGGGCTGGTGCTGGGCGGCCATGTCCATGCGATGATGGACGTGTCCGACGGGCTGCTGCTCGACGCGCGCCGCATGGCCGAGGCCAGCGGGTGCACGGCGGCGATAGAGTTCGACGCGATACCGTTTGCGCAGGGCGTGACCGACCGGCTGGCGGCGGCGCGCTGGGGCGACGATTACGAGCTGCTATTCTCGGCGCCCGAGCACGCGGCGCTCCCGGTGCCGGCGACGCGGATCGGCACGATGGTGCAGAAGGCCGAGCATTCGCTTCTTCTCGACGGAAAATCGCCCCCCGAACGCCTCGGCTACGAGCACCGCTGAGGCGGGTTGCGCCCGCCAAGACCGCCCGATACCTTCCCGCTTCCGCAATGACCGGCACAAGACCGGCGCGGGATCCAGTTCTAGGGGAAGGACTTCGCCTGATGACGATTGTTTATCTCGCCATCGCCTGCGGTTTGCTGGCGGTGGCCTATGGCTTTCTGACGAGCCAGCAGGTGCTCCGCGCCTCGCCCGGCAACGAGAAGATGCAGGACATCGCCGCCGCCATCCAGGAAGGGGCGAAGGCCTATCTCGGCCGGCAATATCTCACCATCGCGATCGTCGGCGTGATCGTCGCCGTCGTGATGTTCTTCACGCTCGGGGCGCTGCCGACCCTGGGCTTCGTCATCGGCGCGGTGCTTTCGGGGCTTGCCGGGTTCATCGGGATGAACATCTCGGTGCGCGCCAATGTCCGCACGGCAGAGGCTGCGCGGCATTCGCTCCAGGCCGGGCTGACGCTGGCGTTCCGTTCCGGCGCGATCACCGGCATGCTGGTGGCGGGGCTGGGACTGCTCTCGATCGCGGGGATCTTCGCCTATCTGGTCGACGTCGCCGATCTCGCGCCCAATTCGCGCGCAGTGATCGAGACGCTGACGGGTCTCGCCTTCGGCGCTTCGCTGATTTCGATCTTCGCGCGTCTGGGCGGCGGCATCTTCACCAAGGCGGCTGACGTCGGCGCCGATCTGGTGGGGAAGGTCGAAGCCGGAATTCCCGAGGACGATCCCCGCAACCCTGCCGTCATCGCGGACAATGTCGGCGATAATGTCGGCGACTGCGCGGGCATGGCCGCCGATCTGTTCGAGACCTATGTCGTCACGATCGGCATCACCATGGTGACGATCGCGCTGCTGATGCGCGGGCTGGTGCCCGAACAGCTGCTGGCGCTGATGACGCTGCCACTGATCGTCGGCGGGGTGTGCATCATCACGTCGATCATCGGCACCTATTTCGTCCGGCTGGGCAAGAGCCAGTCGATCATGGGCGCGCTCTACAAGGGTTTCTGGGTCACCGTGATCCTGTCGATCCCGGCGATCATCGGCGTGACGCATTACACGCTGGGCGGTCTCGACACGGTGATCGGCGGCATGCCCGATCCCGCGGCGTTCCTCGAAGCGTCGACCGGCACTGCCGACCAGGTCAATACCGGCCTTGCCGACGGTCCGAGCTTCACCGGCTGGGATCTGGTCATCTGCATGATGATCGGCCTGGCGGTGACCGGCCTGCTGGTGTGGATCACCGAATATTACACCGGCACCCAGTATCGCCCGGTCAAGTCGATCGCCAAGGCATCGGTGACCGGCCACGGCACCAACGTGATCCAGGGGCTGGCGATCAGCCTCGAATCGACGGCGCTGCCGACGCTGGTGATCGTGGTCGCAGTGATCGCGTCGTACCAGATCGCCGGAGTGATCGGCGTGGCGTTCGCGGCGACGTCGCTGCTCGCGCTGGCCGGAATGGTCGTCGCGCTCGACGCTTATGGGCCGGTGACCGACAATGCCGGCGGCATCGCCGAGATGGCGGGGCTCGAGGACGAAGTGCGGCACAAGACCGACGCGCTCGACGCGGTGGGAAACACCACCAAGGCCGTGACCAAGGGCTATGCCATCGGCTCGGCTGCGCTCGCGGCGCTCGTATTGTTCGGGGCGTACACCACCGACCTTCACGAGTTCTTCCCCAACGTCGACGTCGATTTCTCGCTGAGCAATCCGTACGTCATCGTCGGGCTGCTGCTCGGCGCGTTGCTGCCCTATCTGTTCGGTGCGTTCGGCATGACCGCCGTGGGCCGCGCAGCGGGATCGGTGGTCGAGGACGTGCGGGCGCAGTTCCGCGACAATCCGGGCATCATGGAGGGGACCAGCCGTCCCAACTATGCCCGTACCGTGGATATCGTCACGCGGGCGGCGATCAAGGAAATGATCATCCCGTCGCTGCTGCCGGTGCTCAGCCCGATCGCCGTGTATTTCATCATCACGGCAGTGGCGGGCCAGCATGAGGGCTTTGCGGCGCTCGGCGCGATGCTGCTCGGCGTGATCGTCTCGGGCCTGTTCGTCGCGATCTCGATGACGTCGGGCGGCGGCGCCTGGGACAATGCCAAGAAGTATATCGAGGACGGCAATTACGGCGGCAAGGGATCCGAGGCCCACAAGGCCGCGGTGACCGGCGACACCGTCGGCGATCCGTACAAGGACACTGCCGGACCGGCGGTCAATCCGATGATCAAGATCACCAACATCGTCGCCTTGCTGCTGCTGGCGGCGCTGGCGGGACACGGCGTGGGGTGAGCCTGCGCGTGACTGTGTGAATTGAACCCCGTTCGGAGCGATCCGGGCGGGGTTTTCTTTGTCTCGTGCTCCTGCGAAAGCAGCAGCCCAGTGAATCAAGCCACCAGCCGCGCCAGTTCCTGTTGCATGTCGAGCAGGCGTAGCTGGGTGCGTGCGGCGTCGAGATTGTGGCGGGCGAGGTGGCTGCCGCAGCCTTGCATGCTGCCTTCGAGATCGGGCCGCTCGCCGATCTCCAGGCACCGCTCCCACGATCCGATCGCGAGCGGCAGCCATTGGTCGATCGCCTGCGCCGGATCGGTCAGGGCGCGATCGAGCAGCAGATTGCCGAGCACGAAGAACAGGTCCGGCGAATCCGGATAGTTCGCCATCTCCGCGTCGGCGAGCGCCAGCGCGGCATCGGTGTCGCCGTGCTTGCTCAGGCAATGGAGCTGATGGACCACCAGCGAATGCCGCCAATTGGCGCCGGCGGGCGTGTCGCGAAGCGCCGCCGCGTGGTGCGTGCATGCCGCGGCCAGATCGCCGCGCATTTCGGCATCCTTGCCGAGCTGGTAGAGGATGTACGGATCGCCCGGCCGCTCGGCGAGATCGCGGAGCAGCAGCGGGGTGTTGCGGCCGCGCTTGCGGTCCAGCTGATCGGGCAGATAGCCGTCATGCCCGACATGGAGCTCGATGCGCGCGCGCGGCAGCGGCGATATCGCCTGTTCGTGGACGCGGCCTTCGAAGCGGACGCCGCGCGGCAGCAGCCGGGTCAGCCAGTTGCGGCGCTCGGCGTCGGGCGTCGCGGCGCCGTCCATGTCGCTATGGACGCAGATCTTGCCGAGCCGCGGCTGGCGGCACCAGCGGCGCAATTGTTCGCCGCCCGAGACGATCCACTCGTCGGCGTCGAGCATCAGGTTCCAGTCTGCGTCGGCGAGATCGAGCGCGTGGTTGCGCGCGATCGAGAAATCGTCCGGCCAGGGCAGATGATGGACCTCGGCGCCGCAGCCGCCCGCGAGCATCGGCGTGCCGTCGGTCGAGCCGGTATCGAGCACCAGCATGCGGTCGACGTGCGGGCGGAGGCTTTCGAGGCAGCGCAGGATGCAGCGTGCCTCGTCGCGGACGATCAGCACCGCGGCGATGACGGGCTTGGGCGGCAAAGTGCGGCGCATCGATCGGTTCCGGGCTGTTGGTGACGCTGCCGGAACATCGGCGAACAAGGCAAACAAACTGTTAACCAAACCGCCCTAGCTTCGTGACAGCACCGTAAGGAACCGAGCATGATCCCGAAGCTGATGCACTTCATCTGGGTTGGCGACGAAAGCAAATGCCCGACCAACTGCATGGATACGTGGCGCGCACTCAATCCCGACTGGGAATTCCTGCTATGGGGCAATGACGATTTCGCGAGCCAGGACTGGTTCAACCGCGATCACATGACCGCGATGTACGAGCGCGAGCTCAACGGCGTCGCCGACATGATGCGCTGGGAGATCCTCCATGCCAAGGGCGGCGTGGTCGTCGACGCAGACAGCATCGCGCTGCGCCCGCTCGACGATCATCTGCTCGATTGCGAGGCGTTCGCCTGCTGGGAAAACGAAATCGCCCGGCCCGGGCTGATCGCCGCGGGCTATTTCGGCTGCGAGGCCGGCAATCCGCTGGTCGAGCAGATCATCCACGACATCCATGCCGAGCCCAGCGTCACCCATGCCAAGGCGTGGAAGACCGTCGGCCCGCAGCGGCTGACCGACAGCTATCGGAAATACGGCTATTCGAAGCTGCGCGTCTATCCGAGCCATTATTTCATCCCGCGGCACTTCACCGGCCTGGAATATGACGGCAGCGATCCGGTCTATGCCGACCAGCTCTGGGGCTCGACTCGGCGCGCCTATGACGAGATCCACACGCTGGACGTTAGCGAGCCGGCCGAACTGACGCCGCCCAAGCCGCGCATCGTTGCGCCGCCGCCGGTGGAAGCGGTCCCCGGCGTCTCGCCGGTCGAAGCGGGCAATGCGCCCTATTTCGTCCAGCGCGTGCAGGTCAGCAGCGAACTCGTCGGGCTGGGCCGCGGCTCGGTGCTGCGCAATTTCTGCGAGGGCAAGCGCGTGCTCCATATCGGCTGCGCGGACTGGCCGATCACCGATATCAACACCTCGCTCCACCTCGCGCTCGAGCCGGTCTGCGCGCAGCTCGACGGCGTCGATCCGCATACCGAGGCGCTCGACCAGCTCGCGCCGCATGTGAAGGGGCGGCTGTTCTCCAGCCTGAGCGACGTCACCGAAAGCTATGACCTGGTGCTCGTCCCCGAAGTGATGGAGCATGTCGCCAATGTCTCGGACTTCCTCGCCGAACTGGAGAACATCGATGCCGGCGCATTCCTGATCTCGGTGCCCGACGCGTTCCAGTGCCGTGCGCGGCATTTCGACTATCTCGGCGACAGCGAGACCTTCGTCGAGGTCGTCCACCCCGATCACAATGTCTGGTACACGCCCTACACCTTCACCAACACGATCCAGAAATATAGCGGCCTGCGCATCGAGAAGATGTGGTTCTTCAACCGGATCTCGCTGCTCGCGCTGCTCTCGAAGGACCAGCTGCGCATGGCGGCATGACGCGGCGCCGCCGCTCTGCTAGGAGCGCGCGGTGTCCGAATCTGCCACTTTCCGCGTCGCCGCGCTCTATCAATTCACCCGTTTCGACGATTGCGAAGCGATAAGGGCGCCGCTTGCGCAATTGTGCTGCGCGCAGGGCGTGAAGGGCACGCTGCTGCTCGCGCCCGAGGGGATCAACGGAACGATCGCCGGGACCGACGCGGCGATCGGGGCCGTGCTCACGCATATCCGCGGCCTGCCGGGCTGCGGCGACCTGGACGTCAAGGAATCGCGCGCGGCGACGATGCCGTTTCACCGCATGAAGGTGCGCATCAAGCGCGAGATCGTGACGATGGGCGAGCCCGGTATCGATCCAACCGACGCCGGCGAATATGTCGCGCCACAGGACTGGAACGCGTTGATCGATGCGCCGGGCACGATCCTGATCGACACGCGCAACGACTATGAAGTCGCGATCGGCAGCTTTTCCGGCGCGATTGATCCCAGGACGCAGAGTTTCCGCGAGTTTCCCGAATGGGTGCGCGCGCATCGCCACGAATGGGAAGGCGAGGGGGCGAAGCCCCGGATCGCGATGTTCTGCACCGGCGGCATCCGTTGCGAAAAGGCGACGGCGCTGCTCAAGGCCGAGGGGCTCGACTCGGTCTATCACCTCAAGGGCGGCATCCTCGCTTATCTGGAGCAGGTCGCGCCCACCGACAGCCGGTGGGAAGGCGAATGCTTCGTGTTCGACGAGCGCGTCTCGGTCGGCCACGGGCTGGAGCAGGGCAGCCATGGCCTGTGCCGCGCCTGCCGCCGGCCGGTGAGCGAGGAGGACCAGCGCTCGCCGCTGTTCGTCGAGGGAAGTGCCTGCCCGGCCTGCCACGCCGAGCGGAACGACGAACAGCGTGAACGCTATGCCGAGCGCCATCGCCAAGCGGCGCTCGCCGCGGCGCGCGGCGAGGCGCATGTCGGCGCGATCCTGCCGGAGCGCTGAGCTCAGGCCGCCAAGGGCGTCGCGTCGGGCAGGAACGGCGTCACCGCCGCAAGCGCGCGGGCGACATAGGCGTCCTTCTCGCCGACCGGCGCGACATAGCGCATCGCCGCTTCGGCCGCGTCGATCCCGGCCAGCCGCGCGAGAACCCATGCCGCCAGATATTGCGACGCGAGGCATCCGCCCGCCGTCGCGACATTGCCGTGCGCCACGAAGGGGGTGTCGAGCACTGTCACCCCCGCCTCGATCACCCAGGGCTTGGTCGTCAGGTCGGTGCAGGCGGGCAGGTCGCCGACCAGCCCGAGCTTGGCGAGCAACAGCGTTCCGGAGCATTGTGCGCCGATCAGCTGGCGCGACGGATCGAGCGCGATGCGGGCGAGCAGCGCGCCATCGGCTGTGATCTCGCGGGTACGGATGCCGCTGCCGATGATCACTGCATCGGCCTCGCGCGCGAATTCGATCGGGCGCTGGCGGTGGACGGTCACGCCGTTCATCGAGGTCACCTGCTCGGATGGCGAGGTGATGTGCGCGGCCCAGCCCCTGGCCTTCATCCGATTGAGGATCGCGGCGGCAACGAACGAATCCAGCTCGTTGAACCCGTCGAACGTCAGGACTGCAATCTGCACTGGGGCCCCCTCTGGCGAAGCGCGGCTCTATCACCGCGCGAGGCGGCTCGCCATTCGAACCCGCGGCCCGTAGAGGGCGGATCATGATCCGCCTGCGCCCCCAGACCGCCGCTTATTGCATGCTCGCGCTGGTGATGCTGCTCTGGGCGGGCAATTCGATCGTCGGCCGTGCGGTGCGCGATGATATCCCACCCTTCCTGCTTGCGCTGCTGCGCTGGAGCGGGGCGCTGCTGGTGATCCTGCCCTTCGCCGCGCGTTATCTTGCCGAGGACCGCCCGGTCATCGCCCGCAACTGGCCGATGATCCTGCTGCTCGGCCTGCTCGGCGTCGCCGCGTTCAACGCCTTCCTCTATTCGGGGCTGCGCTACACCACGGCGAGCAACGGCATGCTGCTCCAGGCCGCGATCCCCGCGCTGGTGCTGCTCGTCGACTTCGCGATCTTCCGCATCCGGGCGGGGATCGGCGCGGTGTTCGGCGTCGCGCTCTCGACGCTCGGCGTGGTGGTGATCGTTTTCCAGGGGCGGCTCGGCGCGCTCTCCGAAATCGCATTCAATCGCGGCGATGCGCTGATCCTCACGGCGGTGGTCGCTTGGGCGTTCTACACCTCGCTGCTGCGGCTGCGTCCCAAGCTCCATGCCCAGAGCTTCCTCGCAGTCACTTTCACCATCGGCGTGATTGCGATGCTGCCGCTCGCCGCGACCGAATGGCGGGAGATCACAGCGATGACCTGGTCGCCGGGCGTGTTCGCCGCGATCCTCTACGTCGCGCTGCTGCCGTCGGTGGTCGCCTATGCGCTGTTCAACGCCGCCGTCGCGACGCTCGGCCCGGCAAGCGCGGGGCAGGCGATCACGCTGATGCCGCTGTTCGGCGCGCTGCTCGCCGCGCTCACGCTGGGCGAGCAGCTTCACGCGCATCACTATGCGGGTATGGCACTGATTCTCGGTGGAATAATCGTGAGCGCCATCGTGCGGGCACGCGGAACGAACAGCACCGCGCACGGTTGAACCTCGTGAAGAGGGAGACACCGCATGGCTACCGATACCAAGCAAGACGCCGTCGCATTGCTCAAGGCCGATCACCGCGTGGTCGAGGACTTGTTCGAGAAGTTCGAAGCGGCGCGCAACGCCGCTACCAAGCGCAAGCTCGCGACGCAGATCTGCCTGGAACTGACCGTCCATGCCAAGATCGAGGAAGAGATCTTCTATCCAGCCTGCGAGGGGAAGATCGAAGAGGACCTGCTCAAGGAAGCCTATGTCGAGCATGACAGCGCCAAGGTGCTGATTGCCGAGATCGAGGCGGGCAGCCCCGACGACGAATATTACGACGCCAAGGTCAAGGTGCTGTCCGAGCAGATCGAGCACCATGTCGAGGAAGAGGAGATGCGCATGGAGGGCATGTTCTCGCAGGCGCGCAAGGCCGGGCTCGACATGGACGCGCTGGGCGACCAGCTCCGCGCGCGCAAGGAAGAGCTGACCGCCGAGTATAAGGCGTCAGGCCTGCCCAAGCCCGAGACGACGACGTTCGAAACCGCATGATCCTCCCTCTCCCGGCGGGAGAGCGTGATAAAGAAAAGGGGACCGCGCCAACCAAGGCGCGGTCCCCTTTTCGTTTGTCGGGGGGCTTCAGCCCTGGGCGGCGGCAGCGGCGACGGCGTCGCTCGATTCCTCGTTGCGGCGTGCCCATTCCTTGTTGATGCCGAGCGCCGCCAGCGTGCAGATCGCACCCGATAGCAGATAGGCACCGACCGACCACAGCCCGAAGCTGCTCGCCAGCGCCAGCGCGACAAGGGGGGCGAAGCCGGCGCCGATCAGCCAGGAGAGATTGGCGGTGGTCGCCGCGCCGGTATATCGGCGCTGGCTCGAGAAGCTGGCGTTGACGGCGCCCGAGGACTGGCCGAACGCCAGGCCGAGCAGGACGAAGCCGGCCATCATGTACACGGTCTCGCCAAAGCCGCCGGCACCCAGCAGCTGCGGCGCGAACCCGCTATAGGCGGCGATCAGCACCGCCGAGACGCCGAGGACCGCGCGTCGGCCGACTCGGTCCGCGATCACGCCCGAAGCGATCATCGCCAGCACGCAGACGACGGCGCCGATGATCTCGATGATTAGGAACCGCTCCGCCGGCTCGCCGCTGTACAGCGTGACCCACGACAGCGGGAAGACGGTGACCAGGTGGAACAGCGCGAAGCTGGCGAGCGGCGCGAACGAGCCGAGCACGATCGTCCGGCCCTCCAGCCGCACGGTCTCCCAGAACGGCGCCGGCTGGAGCTCGCGGCTTTCGAACAGATGCTCGAACTCGGGCGTCGCGACGAGGCGCAGCCGCGCGAACAGCGCCACGACGTTGATCGCGAAGGCGACGAAGAACGGATAGCGCCAGCCCCAGGACAGGAAATCCTCGGTCGACAGCGTCGAGAGGAAGAAGGCGAACAGTCCGGCGGCGACGATCAGGCCGAGCGGCGCACCCAGCTGCGGGATCATCGCGTACCAGCCGCGCTGGTCCTTGGGCGCGTTGAGCGAGAGCAGCGACGGCAGCCCGTCCCAGGCGCCGCCCAGGGCGATGCCCTGGCCGATGCGCAGCGCCGCGAGCATCCACGCGGCGGCGATGCCGATCTGGTCGTAGCCGGGCAGGAAGGCCATCGCCATCGTCGATCCGCCGAGCAGGAACAGCGCGATGGTGAGCTTCACGCCGCGTCCGTGATGCCGATCGATCCACATGAAGATCGCCGAGCCGAGCGGGCGGGCGATGAACGCCAGCGAGAACAGCGCGAACGAATAGAGCGTGCCGGTCAGCGGGTCGACGAAGGGGAAGATCAGCGACGGGAACACCAGCACCGATGCGATGGCGTAGACGAAGAAGTCGAAGAATTCGCTCGTCCGCCCGACGATGACGCCGATCGCGATTTCGCCCGGCGCGATCTTGTGATCGCGGGCATTCACGAGTCGAGCATCGCGTTCGAGCGGCGTCGAGGTCGACGCGGCAATCGGTGCACTCATTCTTTTCGCTCCGGCGGCCTGATTTGATGTTATTGCGTTTGAACGTGCGTTGCACCAGAAAAGCGCACGGCGGGGATAGGACAAAATGTCCAATGTCGGTGCGGGTAGGCGCCGGGATAGGCGGAGGTCCATGCGCGAAGACAAACTTGTGCCCAACGTACGCCGCTTCCTGACGATGCTGCCCCTGGCGGCATTGCTGTCCGCGTGCAGCGGTGCCGTGCTCGATCCGGCCGGCGACATCGCGGTCCAGCAGCGCGACATCATCTATATCTCCACGGCGCTGATGCTGCTCATCATCGTGCCCGTGATGGCGCTGATCGTCGTGTTCGCCTGGCATTATCGCAAGGGCAACAAGGACGCGACCTACGACCCGAACTTCGATCACTCGACGGGGCTCGAACTGGTCATCTGGTCGGCGCCGCTGCTGATCATCATCTGCCTGGGCGCGCTCACCTGGTGGAGCACGCATCTGCTCGACCCGTTCCGCCCGATCAATCGCGTGTCGGCGAACAAGCCGGTCGATCCCAAGATCAAGCCGCTCGTCGTCCAGGTCGTCTCGCTCGACTGGAAGTGGCTGTTCATCTATCCCGAACAGGGCGTCGCGACGGTCAACGAGCTCGCGCTCCCGGTCGATCGCCCGGTGCGCTTCGAACTCACTTCTACCAACATGATGAACACCTTTTACGCGCCGACGCTGGCCGGCATGATCTACACCATGCCCGGCATGCGCAGCACGCTGCACGCGGTGCTCAATCGCCCCGGCACGTTCGAGGGCATGTCCGCCAACTATAGCGGCGCGGGTTTCTCGAACATGCGCTTCAAGCTGTACGGCGTCGATCAGGGCGGGTTCGACGGATGGGTCGCGCGCGTGAAGGCCAGCGGCCCGGCGCTCGACGCCACGCGCTTCCTCGAGCTCGAAAAGCCGACCGACAAGGTGCCGGCGATGTATTTCTCGGGCGTCGAGGCGCAGCTGTTCGACCGCGTCTATAACCGTTGCGTTCGCCCCGGTACGCCGTGCATGAGCGACGTGATGCGCCATGACCGCAAGGCGGGCGGCACGCATCCGCACGATCCGCGCGCCGGCGCCGGCATGCCTTCGGGCCGCAACAACCCGCCCCCGCATGGGCAAAAGCCGGAAGGCGCGATCTTCAAGGAAGGCGAGGAAAAGGGGAACGGCCCCAATCGCACCTCGCCCGAAGAGAAGGAAGCGCCTGCCAACCGGAACACGTCGCTGAACCTTATCCCTGCCACGCCGGGCCTCGCCCGCGCCGGCGCAGCCTGAACGGCCGGAGCCATCATGTTCGACGAAAGTCTCAGCCGGGCGATCTTCGGCCGCCTAACCTTCGAATCCTTCCCGATCCACGAGCCGATCCTGCTCGTCACCTTCGCCGTCGTCATCCTGGGTGGGCTCGGCGTCGTCGCGGTAGTGACCAAGTTCAAGCTGTGGGGCTGGCTGTGGACCGAGTGGTTCACCAGCATCGATCACAAGAAGATCGGGATCATGTACGTGATCCTGGGCGTCATCATGCTGCTGCGCGGCTTCGCCGACGCGGTGATGATGCGCCTCCAGCAAGCGATCGCCTTCGGCGGCAGCGAAGGGTATCTTCCGCCGCATCACTATGACCAGGTCTTCTCCGCGCACGGGACGATCATGATCTTCTTCGTGGCGATCCCGCTGGTCGTCGGCATCGTCAACTATGTGATGCCGCTCCAGATCGGTGCGCGCGACGTGGCGTTTCCCTTCCTCAACAATCTCAGCTTCTGGCTGACCGCGGCGGGCGCGGTGCTGGTGATGATCTCGCTGTTCGTCGGCGAGTTCTCCACTGCCGGCTGGCTCAATTACGTGCCGGTCGCCAATCTGCAGAACAGCCCGGGCACCGGTCCCGATTATTATCTATGGGCGCTGCAGATAGCCGGCATCGGCACGACTTTGTCGGGCATCAACATGATCGCGACGGTGATCAAGATGCGCGCGCCCGGCATGACGATGATGAAGATGCCGATCTTCGTGTGGACCGCGTTCTGCAGCAACATCCTGGTCGTCGCGATCTTCCCGGTGCTCACCGCGGCGTTCGCGATGCTGATGCTCGATCGCTATATCGGCACCAACTTCTTCACCAACGATCTCGGCGGCAACCCGATGATGTACTGGAACCTGGTGTGGATCTGGGGGCACCCGGAGGTGTATGTCCTCGTCCTGCCGGCGTTCGGCATCTATTCCGAGATCACTTCGACCTTCACCGGCAAGCGCCTGTTCGGCTATTCGTCGATGGTCTACGCCACCGTGGTCATCACCATCCTGTCGTGGCTGGTGTGGCTCCACCACTTCTTCACCATGGGCTCGGGCGCATCGGTGAACAGCTTCTTTGGCATCGCCACGATGGTCATCTCGATCCCCACCGGCGCGAAGATCTTCAACTGGCTGTTCACGATGTATCGCGGCCAGATCCGCTTCGAGCTGCCGATGCAGTGGGTCATCGCCTTCATGCTGACCTTCACGGTCGGCGGCATGACCGGCGTGCTGCTCGCAGTGCCGCCCGCCGACTTCGTGCTCCACAATTCGCTGTTCCTGGTGGCGCACTTCCACAACGTCATCATCGGCGGCGTGGTGTTCGGGCTGTTCGCGGCGATCGAATATTGGTTCCCCAAGGCGTTCGGCTTCCGGCTCGATCCCTTCTGGGGCAGGATCCACTTCTGGGGCTGGGTGATCGGCTATTGGGTCGCCTGGACGCCGATGTACGTCGCCGGGCTGATGGGCGTCACCCGCCGCCTCCAGCATATCGAGGACCCCACGACGCAGCCGCTGTTCATCATCGCCGCGATCGGCGTGGGGATCATCGCGATCGGCATCCTCGCCTTCGTCATCCAGATCGGAGTGAGCATCAAGAATCGCGAGAAGCTGCGCGATACCACCGGCGATCCCTGGAACGGCCGCACGCTCGAATGGGCGACCTCGTCACCACCGCCGCAGTATAATTTCGCGTTCACGCCGCAGGTCCACGATCTCGACGCATGGTACGACATGAAGGACCGCGGCGCGGTACGGCCGACGACCGGCTTCAAGGCGATCCACATGCCGCGCAACACCGGCACCGGCGTGATCCTGTCGGTGCTCGCTGCGGCGCTGGGCTTCGCGATGATCTGGTACATGTGGTGGCTGGCGATCGCCGCCACGCTGGGGCTGTTCGTGGTCAGCATCGTTCACACTTTCAACTACAACCGCGACTATTTCATCCCGGCGGATGAAGTGGCGCAGAGCGAGGACGCGCGCACCAAGCTGCTCGCGACGGGAGCTTGACCATGGCCGCGAACGCAGCGACCGATGCCCGCGTGACCGACGTGTCTTTCTACGACGTCGATGACACGCATCACCACGAAGCCGGCGGCAGCACGATGCTCGGCTTCTGGATCTACCTGATGAGCGACGCGCTCATCTTCGCGACCTTGTTCGCCACCTATGGCGTGCTGAGCACCAGCTATGCCGGCGGCCCGAGCCCGCGTGAGATATTCGAGCTGCCGCTGGTCGCGGTGAACACCGGCCTGCTGCTGGTCTCCTCGATCACCTATGGCTTCGCGATGATCGCGATGCAGGAAGGCAATCTGCGCGGCACCCAGCTCTGGCTGGCGCTGACCGGGCTGCTCGGCATCGGCTTTGTCGGGATCGAGCTGTTCGAGTTCACCGAGCTGATCCACGAAGGCGCGACGCCGCAGACCAGCGCGTTTCTCTCGGCCTTCTTCACCCTGGTCGCGACGCACGGGCTGCACGTCACCTTCGGCATTCTCTGGCTCGGCGTCATGCTGGTCCAGCTGTCGCAGCGCGGGCTGCATCCGGAAAACCAGCGCCGGCTGATGTGCCTGAGCATGTTCTGGCACTTCCTCGACGTCGTCTGGATCGGCGTCTTCACCTTCGTCTACCTGCTCGGGGTCCTGCGATGAACGACGCCACCCAAACCCCCGACGCCCATGGCCACGCCCAGGCGCACGGCCACCTCTCGCGGCGCGGCTATCTGATCGGGTTCCTGCTCTCGGTCGTGCTCACCGCGGTGCCGTTCTGGCTGGTGATGACCGGGGTGCTGCAGGATGCGCAGACCACTGCGATCCTGATCGTCGCGTTCGCCGTGGTGCAGATCATCGTCCACACCGTCTGCTTCCTCCATGTCAACACGCAGTCGGAAGGCGGCTGGACGCTGATGGCTTACGCCTTCACCGCGGTTGTCGTCCTGATCGTAATCGCGGGGTCGCTGTGGATCATGTACCATCTCAACACCAACATGATGCCGATGACGGCGGAGATGGGTGCCGGGTCCTGAGCCGCCGCGTCAAGCGCGCGCTGTTCGTCGCGCTGGCGCTGCTCGCCGCGGCGGGATTCGCGGCGCTGGGCGTCTGGCAAGTCGAGCGGCGCGCCTGGAAGCTCGACCTGATCGCGCGCGTCGAGGGGCGGGTCCATGCCGCTCCGGTATCGCTGGCGGGGCTCGAAGCAGACCCGCACGCCCATGAATATCGCCGGGTAGTCGCGACCGGGAAGTTCCTCCCCGACCGCGAGACGCTGGTCCAGGCGCTGACCGAGCGCGGCGCCGGTTTCTGGGTACTGACGCCGCTACGCACAGCGCAGGGCATCGTGCTGGTCAATCGCGGCTTCGTGCCTTCCGAGCGCCGCGATCCGGCAAGCCGGGCACAGCCCAAGGGCCCGGTGACCGTCACCGGGCTGCTGCGCGTCAGCGAGCCGGGCGGCCAGTTGCTGCGCGCGAACGATCCCGCGCAGGGCCGCTGGTATTCGCGCGACGTGGCGGCGATCGCCCGCGCCCGCGGAATCGGCCCCGTCGCGCCCTATTTCATCGATGTCGACGCCGCGCCCAATCCCGGCGGCTATCCGATAGGCGGCCTTACCGTGGTCGCCTTCCGCAACAGCCATCTGGTCTATGCGCTCACCTGGTTCGGGCTCGCAGCCTTGTGCCTGGGCGGGGCGGTCCTCCTGCTGCGCATGCGCGAGGCCGAGTGATGGACGCCCCGCTGCTCGCGCTAACACGCCGCCGCGCCGGCGCCTTCTACGGCCCCTCGGCCGAGACCGCGGCCGCGGACAATATGCGCCAGCTCATCCAGTTGCGCTGGATCGCCGTCGCCGGGCAGACGCTGGCGATCCTGTTCGTCCATTTCGGGCTGGGCGTGCGGTTGCCCGTGCTGGAGATGCTCACCGTCGCGCTGGCCCTCGCCGCGGCCAATTTGCTCGCCACGCTCGCGCTGCCGCGGCACCGGGTGCGCCGTGCCGAAGTGATGCTCGCGCTGCTGCTCGACATGGGCGCGCTCACTCTCCAGCTCTATTTCAGCGGCGGTGCGACCAACCCGTTCATTTCGCTCTACCTGCTGCAGGTCGTCCTCGGCGCGATCCTGTTGCCGCCGGCCCGTGCCGCGATCCTCGTCGGCGCGACGGCCGGCAGCTACGCATTGCTCAGCATCCGCCATGTGCCGCTGGCGCTGCCGCACCGGCTGGCCGACGACAGCACCGATCTGTTCGCGATCGGCCACTGGATCGCTTTCTTCATGGTCGCCGGGCTGCTCGTACTGTTCATCACCCGGATCACGCGCAACTTGCGCTCGCGTGACGCGCATCTCGCAGATCTGCGCCAGCATGCCGCCGAAGAGGACGGCATCGTCCGCATGGGCCTTTTCGCATCGGGCGCGGCGCACGAGCTGGGCACCCCGCTCGGCACGCTGTCGGTGATCCTCGCCGATTGGCGGCGCATGCCGGACATCGCTGCGAACCCCGAGCTTGCCGCCGAAGTTCAGGAAATGCAGTCCGAGGTCCAGCGCTGCAAGGCGATCGTCTCCGACATCCTCCACTCCGCCGGCCAGCCGCGCGGCGAGGCGATGGAGAGCCGCGCGGCGGGGCCTTTCATGGATGCCGTCGCCGAAGCGTGGCAGGCGACGCACCCGCACGTCCCGCTGGACTATGCCCCCGGCGGCGCCGGCGAGGCTGTCATCGCAATCGACGACGCGCTGCGCCAGGCGGTGTGGAACCTGCTCGACAATGCCGCCGAGGCCTCTCCAGTGGGCGTGCGGCTGGCCGCGCGGATCGAGGCCGGCATGCTCGCCATTGCCGTGAGCGACTGGGGGGAGGGCTTCAGCCCCGACGCCCTGGCTAAGGTCGGCAAGCTGTACCAGTCTACCAAGGGTGCCGGGCACGGCGTAGGGCTGTTCCTCGCGACCAACGTCGCGCGGCGCCTCGGCGGCCGGCTAGAGGCGCGAAACCGCGCGATGGCGGGCGCGGAGGTGCGCATCGTGCTGCCGCTGGCCCTGCCCGAGGAGAGACGCTGAGATGGACGGCCCCAGCCTGATCCTCGTCGAGGACGACGAGACCTTCGCACGCACGCTCCAGCGTTCGTTCGAGCGGCGCGGATACCGGGTGCGCGTCGCCGCATCCCCCGCCGAGCTCGAGGTGCTGCTCGCGGCCGAGACTCCCGATCGCGCCGTGGTCGATCTCAAGCTCGGCACCGCATCGGGCCTGCCCTGCGTCGCCCGCATCCACGCGCATGATCCCAGCACGCTGATCGTCGTGCTCACCGGCTATGCGAGCATCGGCACCGCTGTGGAAGCGATCAAGCTCGGCGCCGCGCACTATCTGGTCAAGCCGTCGAACACCGACGACATCGAGGCCGCATTCGGCAAGAATGACGGCGATCCCGACACGCCGGTCACTGCCCGCCCCACCTCGATCAAGACGCACGAGTGGGAAATGATCAACGAGACGCTCGCCGCCACCGGCTTCAACATCTCCGAGACCGCACGCAGGCTCGGGATGCATCGGCGCACCCTGGCGCGCAAGCTCGACAAGCGGCCGGTGAAATAGGCTTGGGGGACGGGTCAAATTTCAAGAATTGGGAAGTGGTGCCCGGGGACGGGGTCGAACCGCCGACACTGCGATTTTCAGTCGCATGCTCTACCAACTGAGCTACCCGGGCATACCCGGCGTGGCCGGGAGCGGGCCTCTTAGTCGGGGTCCCGCGCGCTGTCTAGCCCGCTTTGTTGTCCCGGATCGACAGGCTCGCCGGGAACGCGATAGCCCTCGCCCAGCCATTGCAGCAGGTCGCGGTCCTTGCAGCCGCGGCTGCAGAAGGGCTTGAACTCTTCGGTGGTCGGTTTGCCGCAGATCGGGCAGCCGTCTCGCTTGGCCAATGTCTACTCCTTGGGGCCGACGAACGCCGTCGCGCCGCCGATTCGCCGCGCCAGTTCGGCGGTCCAGTCGGGCCGCTGTGCCAGCCGGTTGGCGATTCGCCTGTCCACCATATGGGTAGCCGGTGGCGGCGGGGGAAGCCGTTCGATGCGGCGAAGCTCGGCGCGCGCCTGTGCGCCCACCGGATCGGCGCGGAGCAGTTCGGGCAGCGACGCCCGCGTGCGCCGCCGCACGATCTGGAGGAAGCCGAAGCCGTTTACGCTGGTCCGCTCGAATGGCTGGGGAAGCGCCGCGTCGATCGCCTCGGCCACTGCCTGGCGCGCGGCCCTGTTCGCCAGCGTCGGAAAGTCGATGCCGATCGATCCGGCGATGCCGTGCCGCTCGATTGCGCGCGCCACCGCGTGCGCCGCCGCGACGGCAAGCGGTTCGAGCGGGCCGGCGCCATCGACGTCGAACAGGTTCATTGCCGGCGTCGGCGACAGCCGCAGCATCCCGCCGGGAAAGCCGATATCGCCATGCACCGCTTCTTCGAGAACTTCGGACCAGCCCGCTTCTTCGAGCAGGTCGCTTTCATGCGCGCGCAGCATCCGCACCGGCACGCCGCTCGCGGTGATCCGGGCAAGCAGGTCCGGACCGGCGTCGGGCACTGCGTCGGCGCCCGCAGGCACTGCCTTGGGCAGCTTTGCGCGGCCGGGCTCGGGAATCGCCTCGCGGACGATCCTGACCCGCAGCGTGGCGCCCTGGGTGATTCCCGGCGGCAACGGATCGCACAGCGCCTCGCCGCCGTCATACGCGACCTTGCCGGTGCTCTTGTCGACCAGCCGCGCGTTGAGCACTGCGCCGTGGCGCGCGCCCATGGCTTCGAGTTCGATGCGCGCTTTCCAGATGGTGCCGCGCGAGACCAGGGCGGCGCGGTTCTCGCCGATCCCTGCCTCATAGAGCCACTCAGCCAAGCGGGCGTTCTTCGTTCGGCTGAAGCAACGGATAGCCTGCGCCCTCAAGCAGCGCGCGCGCATCGAATACCGGCAGCCCGACGACGCCCGAATGGCTACCCGACAGGAAGCGCACGAATGCCTCTGCCCGGCCCTGGATGGCATAGCCGCCGGCCTTGCCGCGTCCTTCGCCGCTGGCGATGTACCAGTCGATCTCGGCGTCGCTCAGCCGCTTGAAGGTGACGATCGTGTCTGTGACACGCGTCCGCGCCTTGCCGTCGAGCCCGATCACGCAGACCGCGGACAAGCAATGGTGGCGGCGGCCTGAGAGCAGCCCGAGCATGCGGCGATGATCGGCATCGTCCTCGGGCTTGTTGAGGATGCGGCGGCCGACGCCGATGGTGGTGTCGCCGGCCAGGACGATCTCGTCCTCGGCACGGGCCACCGCGCGCGCCTTTTCCTCGGCCAGCCGCAGCGCGTACGGGCGTGGCAACTCGCCGGGGCGCGGTTCTTCATCAATATCGGGACCGACGATTCGGTCGGGCACGACTCCGATCCGCGCGAGCAAGTCGCGGCGGCGCGGTGAAGTGGAAGCGAGAACGAGCCGCATCGGCCCGACGCTCACTTGAAGCGGTAGGTAATACGGCCCTTGGTCAGGTCGTAGGGCGTGAGTTCGACGAGGACTTCGTCGCCGACCAGCACACGGATGCGATTCTTGCGCATCTTGCCGGCGGTGTGGCCGAGGATCTCGTGATCATTCTCAAGCCGAACGCGGAACATGGCGTTGGGCAAAAGCTCAACGACCTGACCGCGCATTTCCAGAAGTTCTTCTTTGGCCAAAAATATGCCTCTCAGGTGAACGCCAGCAAAAGTGGCGGTGCCTTTACTCTGCTGCGCGCGAAAAGGGAAGGCGGACGGCGGCTTCGCGCGCCCGTAGCGCCGATATGGGTATGGGTGGGGGACAATTCCAGTCGTTTCGCGCTGTCAGCGCACCAGCAGCGGACGCATTTCCGGAATCGCTTCGGCCAGTTCGCGGGTGACCATCGCGGCAAAGTAGTTGGCCCCTTCGACGCCGAGATGGGTGCGATCGAATGAAAGCTTCGGCGTGGCCATCGGCTTGACCTCGACTTCGGTCGCGCTTGCGGGTGCCGGGCCGATCGGCGCCGACCCGGGCGGAAGCTGGGCGAAGCGATCGGCGGCGGCCTCGCCCATTGCCTGCACCGCGGCGGCACTGTCGGCATTGAGATCAAGCAGCGGCACTTGCTTCTCCGCGGCGACTTTGCGGATCGCGGCGGCCCAGGGTTCGAGGTCGTTCTGGAGCTTGCCGTCCTTGAAGCTGCGGCGGGTAAGCGGCGTCAGCAGCACCGGTGTCGCCCCGGCGGAGCGCGTCTCATCGACATAGCGGGCAAGGTTGGCGGGGAATTCGGTGGCGAGGTCGGTCGAGCGGCCGGGCTTGCCGGGCTGGTCGTTGTGGCCGAACTGGATGAGCACCCAAATCTTCTTATAGCCCTGCGCGCGCATCTCGGCGAGCGCGAGGTCCCACGACCCTTCGGTTCGATAGCTGCCCGAACTGCGCCCGCCCCGCGCGAGGTTCACGCAGGCGGCAAAGGAGGTGACGTGATAGGCGCAGAAGCTCGGGCCCCAGCCGCCGATGACCGCGGTGGTCGAATCGCCGACGAGGACGATCTTGGAAGCGGCGATCGGGCGCGGGGCTTCCTGCGCCATCGCCGGCGCGGCGATCAGCAGCGCGGGGAGGAGGGCGCGCATCACAGCGCCCGGAAGCGGAAGTTGCGGAAGCGGGTCTCGCCTTCGCCGGCCGAATAGAGGCCGGGGCGCAGCATCAGGAAACCGCCGCGGACATTATGGTGGTAGCCTGACACTTCCATGCCCCGATCGAAGCGCGACCAGGTCGCGCCCTTGTCGGTCGAGATGTGGAAGGACACGATGTGGCGGTTGTTGACCAGCCGCATCCGCAGGTGGCGGCCATGGGGATTGGCCGGCCTGCCGCGCGCGATGCCATATTGATGCGTGA
The DNA here is from genome assembly GCF_002002925.1 of Sphingomonas sp. LM7. Classification (NCBI taxonomy): domain Bacteria; kingdom Pseudomonadati; phylum Pseudomonadota; class Alphaproteobacteria; order Sphingomonadales; family Sphingomonadaceae; genus Sphingomonas; species Sphingomonas sp. LM7. Next base: position 3,735,350 of record NZ_CP019511.1, read on the forward strand.
TGAAGCGCTTCTCGTCGAAGCCGAGGCCGCAATAGAGCTTTTCGTCATAGAAGAGCAGCAACCCGGCATTGCCGCCCGGCGCGATCTCGATATCGCATTCGAACTGATAGGCCTGGTCGCCGGCGATCAGCAGGAGCGGCGACGAATCGCTGGGCGCGGTGCCCGAGGCCTTGAGCACCAGCGCGCTGTCTTCGATGCGCTGGCGGCGGTTTTCGTCGGGCGTGGGCTTGAAGATATTCCACTTGCTGCCAAGCAGCAGCGGCTTGCTGAAATCGTCCGACAGCGGCTGGCCATGCGGCAGGGCGGTGCCGCCCTTGGGTTTGCGGATAGGCTGCGACAGGTCGCCGCCCTTCATCCGGAACCAGCCGTCCCTGGTCCACTCGATCGGATCGAGCAGCGTCTGCCGCCCGAGCGTCCAATATCCGTTTTCGAAGCCGTGATAGACCGACCACCAGCTGCCGTCGGGCGCCTCGACCAGCGAGGCATGGCCGCGCGACCACCATTTCTCCGCGGCGCTCACCGTGCGGACCAGCGGGTTGCGCGGATGTTGCTCCCACGGGCCGTGGATCGAACGGGAGCGCGCGGCGATGACCATATGGCCGGTGGGTGGGCCCGCGGTGCCGCCCACGGCGGTGATCATGTAGAACCAGTCGCCATGGCGGTGGATCTTGGGGCCTTCGGGCGAGAAGCTTTCGACTTCCCAGTCAGCGGGGTAGCGCCATGGATCATAGACATGCTCGACCTCGCCCACCGTCGACAGGCCGTCGGCGGAAAGGCGGATGCGGTCGCCGCCCGAGAGGAACAGCCAGCGCGACCCGTCCTCGCCGACCGCGTGGCAGGGATCGATATGGTTGGGGAGCTTCAAGTCGATCGGGTCGCTCCACGGCCCGTCGATATGATGGGCCCAGATCACGAAGATCGAGTTGGGCTTCGCCTTGACAGGGATGTAGAGAAAGTAGCGGCCATTGTGCTTCTCGAGGCTGACCGCCCAGACCGAGCCGATATTCTTGCTGAGCGCGGCCTTGCGCGGCTGCCAGTTGATCAGGTCGCGCGAGTGCCAGATCGTCAGCCCCGGATAGGAATCAAAGCTCGAAAAAGTCATGTAATAGTCCGCGCCGTCCTTGAGGACGGCGGGATCGGCGCGGTCGCCGGAGATCAGCGGATTGAGGAACTGGCCGTTGCCGAGATCGGCGACCCGCTGGTTGTCGAAACCGCGTTTCCAGTCGGGCGCGGCTTTGGCGACGGCTTCGTCGGGGCGGACCAGTGCCGCTGCGCTTCCCGCCAGCGCCGCCGCGAACGCTTCCCGCCTGCTGATGTCCATCTCGTCCTCTTTCAGGTTGTTGCGAAGGGCTGGTCGCGGTGCACGATCACGCGGCCGTCGGGGGCGAAGTCGATGCGGACCAGCCCGGGCTTCTCGCGCCACGGGCTCGCTTCGTCATTGCCGAAGAAAGTGACCCACCAGCGGCCCAGATGATCGCGCAGGAAATTCCCGCCGCCGCAGCACGGTGGGCCCTCATGGCGGTTGCGCCACGGACCGGTCGGCTTGTCTGACATCCACATGGCGAAGGAATAGCGGTCCTCATAGCGGTCGACGACGCCGAGATAATAGACGCCGTTGCGCTTGAACATCGTCGCGCCCTCATAGCCGAAATGCCTGTAGCCCTTGGCAGCACATTCCTTGCGGTGGTGCGCGGGGTCGAAATCATAGTCGGCTTCGGGCGCGACCATCTTCTGCCAGGGGCCGGCGAAACCGGTCATGTCGTCGTTCAGCCGGACGATCTCGTCGGCCGAGCCGAGTGTGAACCACACCGAGCCGTCATCGTCGCCGAACAGCGTCGCGTCGATCCCGCCGCGCAAGGGCCTGTCGGGCGAGAAGGCGTGGACATAGGGGCCCTCAGGCTTGCCGCTGGTACTCCTGAGGATCCCGACGCCGGCGCGGCTCATCGAGTGGACGATCCAGTAGGTGCCGCGCAGATAGTGGATCTCGGGCGCCCACAGCGCGCGGAACGGCACGCCCTTGCGCATCCGCCAGTTGCGTTCCCACACGCCGTCGCGCTCGATGCTCCACACCAGCCCGAGATAGCTCCAGTCCGTCAGGTCCTTCGAGCGCCACAGCTCGACGCCGTCATTGACTGCCCAGATATTGTCGCCGGTCGAACCGGTCATGTAGTAATTGCCGTCGCCGCCCAGGCAGACGATCGTGTCGCGGATATGGACGTCGTGAAGGGGGCGGATCGGGGGTAGCAGCCCGGCCTTCACGGCGCTGCCGCTGGCAGCGTCGCCCCACGGCGCGATCGGATAGCGCGGCGTGCCCGGCCCCTGATAGCGCACATCGGGCAGCCCCGAGAGCCAGCCGCCGCGCGCGCTCGCCGCATCGGGCTTGCGGCCCGGGCCACTCACACCCGAATACGGCCAATAGCCTTTGGGCGGGGCGGGGACGATCCGGCCGCTATCGTCACCCCTGGGGTCGAGCTGCCCGCCCGAAAGCGGGGCAGGGCCATAAGGCGACTCCTGTGCCCAGCCGGTCCCGCCGAGCGTCAGTCCCCCGAGCACAAACCCGCCGGCGAGGAGCGACCGTCGATCGAGTCGAGAGTCGCCCAGGCCGGCGGAAGGGACAGGTGGATGGATCGCGCGCCTCCGCGTCAGAAGCGGAAGCGGACGCCGGCGCGGAAGATACGTCCCGAGCTGGCATATTGGGTCACGGCGTTCTGCCCTTCATAGGCATAACGGTCGCTGGTCTGGTTGGTGAGGTTCAGCCCCTCCAGCGTGAGCGAGGCCCAGCTGGTGAAGTTGAAGCTCATCGAGGCGTCGACGTTGGTCGTCGAGCGGCTGTAGACGAAGTCGTTGATCAGCGGACCGGTGCAATAGCCGCCGGGGACGTTGTTCGCATTGACCTGACCCGGAGTGAGCGGCGTCGGGTTCGGGATGATGCCCGGGCTGCACGATCCCGCCGCGATCGGATAGGAAGTGCTGTAGCCCTTGCGCTGCGCCACCGATACGCGTGCGCGGAATGCCTTGCTCTCATAATAGAGCGTGGCGTTGACGGCGTCTGGCGATACCCCGAGGAACGGCCCCTTGCCGGTGGTCCGCGGCGCCGTCGCCGAGCCCGGATCGAGGATGTAGTTCAGCTCAGAATCGATGTGCGTGTAGTTCAGCTGCGCGCCGAAATTCTTGAGGAATCCCGGCAGAAAGGTGAAGTCCATCTGGAAGCTGGCTTCGATGCCGCGCAGCCAGCCGCCCGGCGCGTCGGCGAACTGGCGCGCCTGGAAGTCGCGATTGGCGAGGATGTATTCGGCCTGGGGCGATCCCGCGGCGAACTGTGCGACGATCGCCGCGATCGTCTCCGCGTCGGCGAAGTTGCTGAGCGGCGCAGTGAAGAAGATCGTCTGCGGGAAGCTCGAAATATCCTTCTGGAACGCCGCGACCGACAGCAGGCCGCCCGGCGCGAAATACCATTCGATGCTGGCGTCGAAATTGGTCGAGCGGAACGGCTTTAGCTTGGGATTGCCGATCGTCAGCGTGCCACCCGATTGCGCGCCGGCGGCCGAGGGGATCGAAATTGCGGTAAGCGTCGGCGAGAGATTGCCGAGCAGCGGACGCGCCATCACCTTCGACGCCGAAAGGCGGACGAGCAGGTTCTCGACCGGCTCGTAGACTACGTTCACCGACGGCAGGTAATCGGTGTATTTGTTGGTGCCGACGATCGGCCGGCCGGCGGTGGTGGCGCCGTTCGAGGTCACGTCGGTGATCGCGATGCGCGTGCCGGCGTTGCCGCGGAACGGACGCCCGAACAACTGGCTGTTCCAGTCGGCCTGGAAGTAGAAGCCGGTATCGGTTTCCTCGACGCCGAAATTCTCGCGGCCGCCGTTGCGCTTGTTGGTGAGGCGCCAGTCGCCCCATTTGTTGACGCACTCGCAGGTGAAGTCGAACAGATTGTCGAATGCCTGGATGCTCGGCACGATGAAGCTGGTCATCGTGCCGTCGGGGACGTTCAGCCCCTGACCGAAATTGATCGTGCGGCTGACGCTGGCTGTGGTGGCGCCGGCTTCGCGCAACGTCGGATTGAGCAGGTCGTTGTTGCGCTCGTAGAACGAGGTTTCGAAGGCGTATTTGCGAATGTTCGCGCCGAAACCGAGGTTGAACTCCTCGTTCGCCTGCCAGTCGAAATCGATCTTGGCCTGCTTGTAGGTGTTCTTGACGAAGCGCTGGTAGTGGCGAATGCCCGAGAAGCCCTTCACGACTTCCCAGTTCGCCGGATTGGCCGCGTCGAAGCCGAAATCGATCTTGGGCATCGCGCCGCCTTCGCGCTCGTCGTAAATGAACGACCCTTGCGAATCCATGCGGTTGAACTCGACCAGCAGGCCTTGGGTGTAGTTGGTCGATTCGGATGCGCCGGCGATGATCTGCGCCTTGAACACGTCCGAGAACTGATGCTGCAGGTCGATCGAGCCCTGCTTGAACTTGGTGGTGTAGGTCGATTGGTCGGCGGCCGAGCGGAAATCGACGTTGCGCATCACCAGATAGTCGGCGAGCCCGTTGGTGACGTTGGCGTCGAGCACTTCGACCGCGGGGCGGCCGATCAGCGCGCCGCGGAACGCGAGGCGGTTGGTGCTCGGGATGTACCCAACCGAATTGGGATTGTTGTAATAGTCGTACGGATCGAGGTTGAACGGATTGACGCTGAAGATGTTGGCGTTGGCCGGCGTCGTGCCGGTAGGCGACACCGCCGCGGCGCCGAGGATCGACGGGCCGCGCACGCCGCTGGCGTTGAACGCCGTCGCGAAGGCTGGGGTCGAGCCATAGAGTTGCTGGCCGCAATCCTGCGCCGGCACCAGATCAGTGCCCGCGTTCGGCACGCACAGGCCGGGGTACAGCGCACGCGCGGCGACTGGCGTGATCGAGTTGGTCGCGGTGTTGTATGCGGCGTTGGTGTTGTTGCGGTTGAGGCCCACTGAGGAGACCTGGTTGTAGGTGCTCTGGTTCCAGAAGCGCGAATAGGCGCCGTCCAGGCTCAGCAGCGTACGGTCGCTGATCTGCCACTGATAGGACGCGGTGACGCCGATGCGCTCGTTCTGGACATCCTGCTGCTCGACTGCGGCGAGCGCGGGGATGCGGACCAGCGAATCGTCGAGGCGGCCCGGCGTATTGAACGGCGCGCCCGGATAGAGCTTGGCATAGGCGGCTGCATCCGATCCGGTGAGTGCGGCGATCGCTTCGGGGTTGGTCACCACTGCGCCGAAGCTGGTGCCGATCGGCGCGGCGAAGCCGGCGCGCTGGGGGTTCTCGGCGCCGAGGAAGTCCGAGTTGCGATAGAGATAGTCCGACTGGCCCGGCGCGCGGCGATACTGGTCGAGCTCGTTCTTGGTCTTGCTGTACGCGCCCGAGACCAGCAGGCCCATCGTGCCGTCGAAGAACCGCGTCGAGGCGAGCCCGGCGAAGCGCGGATTCCACTTCTTGCTGTTCTGCTGGTAGCTGCCCTCGGCCGAGACGGCGAGGGTTGGTCCAGCATAGTCGAAGGGGCGGCCAGTCTGCAGGTCGATCGTCGCGCCGAGTGAGCCCTCGTCGGTTTCGGCGGACGGCGTCTTCTGCACCTTCAACGAGCTGAACAGCTCGGACGCGAAGGTGTTGTAGTCGAACGCGCGGCTGCGATTTGGGCTGGTGCCCGCATCGTTGGCGCCCGCGGTAGACAGCGCTTCGAGGCCGTTGAGGCGCGTGCGGTTGAAGTCGCCGCCCAGGCCGCGGACGGTGATCGTACGGCCTTCGCCATTGTCGCGGTCGATCGACACGCCGGGCAGGCGCTGGAGCGATTCGGCCAGATTGGTATCAGGGAAGTCGGCAATGTCCTCGGCATTGATCGCGTCGATCTGAACGGCGGCGTCGCGCTTCTCGCGGATCGCGCTGCGCAGTGCCGCGCGGTAGCCGGTGACGACGATCTCGCCCTCCTGCACGCCATCGCCTTCGTCCTGCACGGCGGCGGGCTGGGCCTCTTCCGCGGGTTCCGCGCCCTGGGCCACGGCGGCGCAGCTCCACGTCGCTGCCAGTGCGAGCGCCGCAAAGGACGCGCCGTTGCGCAGGATCGTCGCGGTTGCAGTCTTCTTGATCATCATTCCCCTCCCGTTGCCGCTGTCCCTGCGGCGTGCCGTCATGTCAGCGAGGAGGAGGGCGGCGTAGCCGCAATACCCTGGAGCACGCGGACGATATTTCGTCGCTGCGTGGGCCCGGAGGCGTCTGCCTCTCCTCTTCGCGCGGCCTTTGCGGCCGTCTCTACCGGAATCGTGATAGACACCGGTAGCATGATGGTAGCGGCAACATGCTCTGATCGCAACCGCTAGGGTGGTTAATTTAAATGAGCAAAATCAATGATATGACAATTATGATACCGGTATCAATGTCCTGGCCAGCCATTGCCGGAAGCTGTGCCGAATCGCGCGGCCGGTGGTTCAGAGCGGCTTGGGCACGCCGAGCGTCGCGCGCCATTTCCGGCGCAAGCGGCCGGGATCCGAAGGGATCGGTTCGTCCAGAAACACGACGTGCTCGATGCGATCGAGCCGGAAGGTGCGGAAACCCTTACGCAGTTCGCACCAGCCGATGAGTACGCGCACCGCTTCGAGATAGCCGATCACCAGCGGCCAGACGATCCGCTCGGTCTGCGCGCCGGTGGGATCGACATAGCGGAGGGCAAGCTTGCGGGCGGCGCGGATGGCATGGCGCAACTGCGCGGCATCGACCTTGTCTTCGGCCGAATCCCAGGCGGGCGGCGTACGCGCCGACGGGTCTTCCAGGAAGCCGCGCATCTCCTCTGGGAGCACCGCCGCGACCTTGGCGAGCACGTCGCGTGCGGCGCGGGCGAGCGCGGGATCGCCATGCCCGGCGACCCATTGTGCGCCGAGCGCGACCGCGTCGATCTCGTCGGCCGTGAGCATCAGCGGCGGCAGGTCGAACCCGCCATCGAGGACATATCCCATGCCCGCTTCGCCGCGGATTGGCACGCGTTGCGCCATTAACGCGGCGATATCGCGATACACCGAACGCTTCGAGGTCTCCAATTCGCTTGCGATTGCGTCGGCGGTCACCGGCCGCGACGTGCGGCGCAGGATCTGGACAATTTGGAAAAGTCGGTCGGCCTTGCGCATTCCACGTCTTCTACTGCCATGCTGCTGACACCATGCTGGCAGCGGCATGGCAGTAAGTCGATTCCTGCAACCAAGGAGGAATCAGATGAAGAAGACCTATCATGGCAGCTGCCATTGCGGCGCGGTCCGCTTCGAGGCTGAGATCGATCTCGCCGCGAGCACCGGCAAGTGCAATTGCTCGATCTGCACCAAGCGGCGCAACTGGGGGGCGCAGGTGAAGCCAGATGCGTTCCGCCTCCTGAGCGGCGGGGAAATGCTGAGCGATTATGCGTTCGGGACGAAGCAGGGGAGCCATCGCTTCTGCAGCAATTGCGGCTGCGCGCCGTTCAGCCAGGGCGACGTCCCCGAGATCGGCGGCGCTTTCGTCTCGATCCAGCTGGGATCGCTCGACGACGCCACCGACGCGGAACTCGCTGCGGCGCCGGTCCACTACAGCGACGGCCGCAACAATGCGTGGTGGAACGCGCCCGCTGTGACCAGCTACCTCTAGCGGCCAGCCACTTCTAGCGGCCGGCTACTTCTAGCGGCCAACTGCTTCTAGCGGATAGTCGCGAGCAGCCGGGGGATCTCGCCCGGCAGCTCGCGCGCCAGGAATCCGAGTGGGCCGACTCGCTCGGCGAGCCGGCGGCCCGCTTCGCCATGGAGCCAGACCCCCCAGGCCGCGGCCAGGCGGGGTGCTGCACCGCGCGCCATCAGCCCGCCGATGACCCCGGCGAGAACGTCTCCCGAACCGCCGGTGGCGAGGCCGGGGCCGCCGCCGGGATAGCGTAGCAATCCTTCGCGCGGACAGGCGATCCAGGTCTCGGGCCCCTTGAGCAGGACGGTGGCATTGAAGCGCCGCGCGGCTTCCTGGGCGAGGCCGGCGGGATCGGAGTCGATCCGCGCTGCGTCGCATCCCATCAGCCGGATCATCTCGCCGGGATGCGGGGTGAGGACGATGCGGCCGTCATGCGCGTGGATCTCGGCGGCGAGGTCGGTCGCGGCGCCGATCATCGCGGCGTCGAGCACCAGCGACAGCGACGCGCGGGGCTCGGCAACCACCGTCCGGAGGATCGCCTCCGCGGCGGCATCGGGGCCCATGCCAGGGCCCAGCACGAGCGTGTCGCAGGGGCCGAGATAGCGGCAAAGCGCTTCACCAGCATCGTTGTCGAGTTCCCCCGCGGCATTTGCCGGGAGCGGGAAGATCGCCGCCTCGGGCATCAGCACGCCGAGATGCAGAACGACGCGCTCGACTGTGGCGAGCTGGAGCTTGCCCGCGCCCGCTCGCAACGCGGCCTCGCCGGTCAGGCGGATCGCGCCGGGCACGGTCTGCGATCCACCCGCGACGAGCACATGCCCACGCGTGTTCTTGTCGGTATCGGCGGCCGGCTCGGGAAGCGGATGCTCGGCGAGCCACGTAGCGTCGAGCGGTGTCATCCGCGTGCCGCGACCATCGCGTCGGGCGCGGAAGTGGTCTCGGCGGCGGGATCCTCGTCGACCGGCGCAGTGACGTTGTAGCGGACGAGGACGAGCCCGCCGTCCTTCCCGGCGCCGGGGTCGTGCGCATATTCGGTGATCGAACAATTGGCGACATCGCCGCTCTTGTCGATCGCCAGGATTTCGGCCTCGGACAGGTTCTCGATGATGTAGCGCAGGCACAGCACGACGACTTGGTGCGCGACGATCATCACGTCGCGGCCGGCATAGTGGAGCGAGACGGTGTCCATCAGCGATCGCAGGCGGAAAATCACGTCGCACCAGCTCTCGCCGCCGGGCGGTCGATGATAGAATTTGCCGAGCAGGCGGCGAAACTCGGCCTGTTCCGGAAGCACTGCCTGAATGCCCGCACTGGTAAGCCCGTCAAGGATCCCGAATTCCTTTTCGCGCAGCCGCTCGTCGGCGCAGACATTCTCGTCGGGATCGGCGCCGCCCGCGTCGCGAAAGATGCGCGCGGTCTCGCGGGCACGGACATAGGGGCTGGTAAGGATGACTTCGGGCCGGCCATTGCCCTCGCCGCGGCCGAACCAGCGGCCAAGCGCTTCGGCCTGGCGCTCGCCCAGCTCGGACAGCGGCACGTCGACGTCGCGGATGTCGATCGCGATGCGGTGCTCGCCCGAGGCATGGGCAAGGTCGCGCGCGACATTGCCGGCGCTCTGCCCGTGGCGGACGAGCCACAAGCGGGTGGGCCAGCGGTTGATGGTCATGCGAGAGGGCGCGTGCGGGGCATGCCGGGGAGAATGCGGCAGCGCGCGCAGTGTTCCTTCGGCGTCAGGCCTGCCGGATTGTGGCGGGTAGCGCTTCCGCGACGCCATGACCCCAGCGATAGAGCGCGTCCAGCACCGGCCGCAGGCTCTCTCCAAGATCGGTCAGGTGATAAACGGTGGATGCGTCGGGCGCGCTTCGCTTTTCGACGAGTTCGAGACGTTCGAGATCCCTAAGGCGTTCAGTGAGCACCTTGTCCGAGATCCCGTCGATGCGTGTCCGCAGGTCGGCGTAGCGATGCGGCTCCTCCTTGAGCCGGGCAAGGATCACCGTCTTCCATTTGCCGCCAACGAAATCGAGCGCCAGCTCGACCGGGCAGCCATAGCTGGCCTTTAATCGCTTCATCCGCCCTCCGCACGCACCAACTGGTGCGTTGAATATGCCGCGCGCTGCCCGCAATTCGGCGACGTGCGACATCCACCGATGTCGTCGGGGGACGGTAATGACGATCGAATATATCCGCTATGTTCTTGTGGAGCACGAACCGGCTGCGCTGATCGCTGCCTATGAGCAGGCGCGTGTTCATCTGGACATGGCGCCCGAATGCCTAGCCTATGATCTAACGCAATGCGACGACGAACCGAACAGCCTGATCCTGCGCATCGAATGGACAAGTGGGGCGGCGCATATGCAGGGCTTTCGCCGCGGCCCGCATTTCCCGCCGTTCCTCGCTGCGATCCGGGCGTTCATTCCCGAGATCGCCGAGATGCGGCACTATAGGCCGCGGATCGTTTCGGGCAGCTAGACGCCCGCGGCGGTTAGACGGTCGAGTTGGTCCTTGCTGAGCGCGACGTTCCACGCACCGACGAGTTCGTCGAGCTGCTCGATCGAAGTGGCGCTGGCGATCGGTACGACGACGCCGTCCTGCGCGGCAAGCCAGGCGAGCGCGATCTGGGCGAGGCTCGCGCCGGTCTCCGCCGCGACATCGTCCATCGCTTCGAGCACCGCGGCGCCCTTGCCGGCCAGCAACTCGCCCATCCGGCCGCCGCGGACGCTTTTGCCGAGGTCGGCTTCGCTGCGATATTTACCGGTGAGGAAGCCCGAGGCGAGGCCGTAATAGGGCACCACGCCGATATTGTGCGTGACGCACAGATCCTCGAGCTCGCCTTCGAACTTGTGGCGGCTGACGAGATTATATTCGGGCTGGAGCACACGATAGTGCGGCAGGCCCTCGCGGGTGGCGAGGTCGAGCGCGGACTTGAGCCGGATGGCGTGAAAGTTCGAGGCGCCGAGCGTGCGGACCTTGCCCGCCTTGATCAGGCTGTCGAACGCGGCGAGCACCTCGGCCTGCGGCACGTCCTCATCGTCCTGATGGGCGAAATACAAGTCGATCGTGTCGATGCCGAGCCGCTGGAGCGACGCTTCGGCTGCGGCGGCGATGCGGGCCGGGGCAAGCTTCGACCCGCCTTCGCCGTCAAGCATGCCGACCTTGGTGGCGATGAGCACCTTGTCGCGATTGCCAGAGCTGCGCAGCCATTCGCCAATGATCGCTTCGGATTCGCCGCCTGTATGGCCGGGGATCCACGCCGAATAGACGTCGGCGGTGTCGATCATCGTGCCGCCGGCATCGACGAAGCGATCGAGGATGCGGAAGCTCGCCGTCTTGTCCGCGGTCCAGCCGAAGACATTGCCACCCAGCACCAGCGGCGGCGTCATGAGGCCGGAAGCGCCGAGTTCGCGGAGCGTAGTCATGGCTGGGTTCCGTTATCGGCAAGGGTGGCATTGATGTCGGTGGCGGCGGCAGCCTCGTCGAGCTGGCGTGCCTCGTCGCGCGACGGGCTTGTGTCGTCGGGCCCGCCGCAGCCGGCGAGCGCCAATGCGATCAGCAGCAGCGGCAGGCCCTCCCTCACTCTTCGATCTCGTTGCCGGCATCTGCGACGTTGCTGCCCGCATAGCTGTTCTCGGCTTCGGCGAAGGCATCTTCGGTGGCGACATTGGCGGCGTTCACATCGCTGACGGCCTCGCCCATCGTGTTGCTGTCGCCGGTGATCGTCTCGTTTGCTTCGGCAGCCTCGTTCTTGGCGCCGCCGCACGCGGATAGCGCGAGCAGCGCGATGGGAGCGAGGAGGAGAGTCTTGCGCATCGGTCGAACCTCTTGTTTAGACCCCGGCAGGGCTAGCCAGCGGCGAGGGAGCGCGCAACCGCGCATCTTCGTTGACCTGATATAAAGATATCTTTATATCTATAAGACATGGTCCAGGCTCTCGCCATCTTCCGCGCCCTCGCAGACTCCACGCGGCTGCGCATCGTCGCGCTGCTGCGCACGATGGAGCTTTCGGTGGGCGAGCTCGCGCAAGTGCTCGGGCAGAGCCAGCCGCGGGTCAGCCGGCACGTCAAGATCCTGTGCGATGCCGGGCTGGTCGAGCGCCGCAAGGAAGGAAGCTGGGTATTCGTCGCGCTGGGCGCCCACGCCAAGGTCCGCCCGATCCTCGATGCGCTGGACAGCTGGAGCGAGGCCGATCACTGGACCGTCGCTGACGAGGCGCGGCTGGCGGCGGTGCGCGCCGACCGGGCGAGCGCCGCGGCGGACTGGTTCGAGGCGAATGCACGCGAATGGGACGCGATCCGCTCGCTCCACGTCGCCGAAAGCGAAGTCGAAGCGGCGATGGCGCGTGCGCTGGGTGACGCAAAACTGGGGTCGCTGATCGATATCGGTACGGGCACCGGGCGGATGCTCGAATTATTCGCGCCGCTTGCGGGGCAGGCGCTGGGGATCGATCGTTCGTCCGAGATGCTGCGGCTGGCGCGCGCCAAATTGTCCGAGCGCGGGCTGGCCAATGCCGAGCTGCGCCAGGCCGATCTTTATGCGCTGCCGTTGGCAGATGGCGGGGCGGATGCGGCTATATTGCATCATGTGCTCCACTTCGCGCAGCAGCCGGGCGCGGCGATCGGCGAGGCCGCACGGGTGCTGAGCGATGGTGGGCGGCTGCTTATCGTCGATTTCGCGCCGCACGACCGCGAGGAACTGCGCTCGCGCGACGCGCATACCCGGCTGGGCTTCTCGGACGAGCAGATCCTCGGCTGGTTCGCCAATGCCGGGCTCGCCCCGGCGCAGGTCGAGACACTCAAGGGTGGCGAACTGACCGTAAAATTATGGCTGGGTCGCAAGACCGGCACGATATCGAAGGAAGTGAAGGCGGCATGAGCATCGTGGATCCGCTGGCAGCGCCGCTGTTTGCCGACGTGGCGGGCGACATCGAAGTGAGCTTCGAATTCTTCCCGCCCAAGAGCGAGAAGATGGAAGAGACGCTCTGGGAGTCGATCCAGACGCTGTCGCCGCTGGGACCGCGCTTCGTCAGCGTGACCTATGGCGCGGGCGGGACGACGCGCGAGCGGACGCACAACACCGTGGCGCGGATCGCGCGCGAGACGGCGATTCCGGCGGCGGCGCATCTCACTTGCGTCGAGGCGACCCGTGAGGAGATCGACCAGGTCGCCGAGGAATATTGGGCGGCGGGCGTGCGGCATATCGTGGCACTTCGCGGCGATCCGCCGCGCGCGGGCGAGAAGTTCGTCTCGCATCCCGGCGGCTATGAAAATGCCGCGGCGCTGGTCGCGGGGCTGACTCGGCTTCATCCGTTCGAAATCTCCGTCGCCGCCTATCCGGAGTGCCACCCGGATTCAGCCGACGCGACCGCGGATATCGACAATCTCAAGGCCAAGATCGATGCCGGTGCGACTCGCGCGATCACGCAGTTCTTCTTCGAGCCCGAGACGTTCTTCCGCTTCCGCGACGATGCCGCCAAGGCCGGGATCACCGCCGAGATCGTGCCGGGGATCATGCCGGTGATGAACTTCGCCAGCGTCCAGCGGATGTCGGCGATGTGCGGCACCGACGTGCCGGTGTGGATGGGCAAATTGTTTGAGGGATTGGACGACCATCCCGCGGCGCGGCAGCTGGTGGCGGCAACGCTCGCCGCCGAGCTGTGCCGGAAACTCTATGCCGGCGATGTGCGGCAGTTCCACTTCTACACGCTCAACCGCGCCGAGCTGAGCTACGCGATCTGCCATCTGCTCGGGCTGCGGCCGAAGGTGGGCGCGGAGCTGGTCGCGGCGTGACGCACAGAACGTCACTCCGGCCTTGTGCCGGGGTCCACCGGGCCGCCTGGCGACGGTGGTGAAGTTGAAGCAGGAGCCGCGCCGCTGTCGCGCTCCCGCACCGTGGACCCCGGCACGAGGCCGGGGTGACGAAGGGAAGTTATGATGACACCACGCGAGAAACTGATGGCCGAAGCCGCCAAGCGCATCCTGATCACCGACGGCGCCTTCGGCACCGAGATCCAGAACTGGAAGCTCGACGAGGCGGCCTATGCCGGCAATCTGGGCCTGAGCCACGACCAGAAGGGTAATAACGACATCCTCGCGCTGACGATGCCCGAGGTGCCTGCCTCGATCCACCGCGCCTATTTCGAGGCGGGGGCGGATATCGCGGAGACCAACACCTTCTCGGCCAACCGGATCAGCCAAGCCGATTACGGCGCCGAGCATCTGGTTCGCGAGATCAATGTCGAGAGCGCCAAGCTGGCGCGGACTATCGCTGACGAGTTCGAGGCCAGGGACGGCCGTCCGCGCTTCGTCGCCGGCGCGCTCGGGCCGACGAACAAGACGCTGTCGCTGTCGCCCGACGTCAACGACCCGGGCTATCGCGAAATCGACTTCGACCATCTCAAGGATGTGTATCGGGAGCAGATCGACGCGCTGGTCGAGGGCGGAGTGGACTTCATCCTGATCGAGACGGTGTTCGATACCTTGAACGCCAAGGCCGGGATCATGGCGGCGATTGAGGCGGCCAACGATCTCGGCCGCGACTTGCCGATCATGATGTCGATGACGCTGACCGATCTTTCGGGACGCAACCTCTCGGGGCACACTGTCGAGGCGTTCTGGCACGCGGTGCGCCACGCCAAGCCGCTGACGATCGGGCTTAATTGCTCGTTCGGCGCGGAGCAGCTGCGGCCGCATGTGAAGACGCTGTCTGCGCTGTGCGACACGCTGATCATGGTCTATCCGAACGCCGGTCTGCCCAACGAGCTCGGCGCGTATGACGAGGCACCGGCGACGACCGCCGGGCTCGTCAAGGAATGGGCCGATGCAGGGCAGGTCAATGTGCTCGGCGGGTGCTGCGGCTCGACGCCTGCGCATATCAAGGCGATCGCGGACGCCGTGAAGGATCTGCCGTCGCGGCCGATTCCGGTGCCCGAAGTGCGGACGCGGCTGGCAGGACTCGAGCCGTTCACGATGGCGGCCTGACGCGAGAATATCACGACCGTTCGTTTCGAGCGAAGTCGAGAAACCTGGGTCAATACACGATCGCCGTTTCTCGACTTCGCTCGAAACGAACGGGGATTTTTTAGACCAAGTTCGAAACGAACGGATTGCTTGTGAACACCACCGCCTCCTCCACCAGCTTCGTCAATATCGGCGAGCGCACCAACGTTACCGGCTCGGCCCGCTTCAAGAAGCTGGTCATGGCGGGGGACTATGCCGCCGCGGTGGAAGTGGCGCTGCAGCAGGTCGAGGCCGGCGCGCAGGTGCTCGACGTCAACATGGACGAGGGTCTGCTCGACGCGCACGAGGCGATGACCACCTTCCTCAAACTGATCCAGGCCGAGCCCGACATCGCGCGAATCCCGGTGATGGTCGACAGCTCGAAATGGGACGTGATCGAGGCGGGGCTGAAATGCGTCTCGGGCAAGCCGATCGTCAATTCGATCAGCATGAAGGAAGGCGTCGACCAATTCCTCGAACATGCGCGCAAGTGCATGGCCTATGGCGCCGCAGTGGTGGTGATGGCGTTCGACGAGGTCGGCCAGGCCGATACCAAGGAGCGCAAGGTCGAGATCTGCTCGCGTGCCTATGACCTGCTCGTCGGGATCGGTTTCCCGCCCGAGGACATCATCTTCGATCCCAATGTGTTCGCCGTGGCGACGGGGATCGAGGAGCATAATAACTACGGCGTCGATTTCATCGAGGCGTGCCGCGAGATCAAGGCGCGCTGCCCGCACTGCCATATCTCGGGCGGGCTATCGAACCTGTCGTTCAGCTTCCGCGGCAACGAAGTCGTGCGTAAAGCAATGCACTCCGTGTTCCTCTATTATGCCATTCCCGCGGGCATGGACATGGCGATCGTCAACGCCGGCCAGCTCGACGTCTACGACCAGATCGACCCCGAGCTGCGCACCGCAGTCGAGGACGTCGTCCTCAACAAGGATCCCGAAGCCGGCGACCGGCTGGTCGCCCTCGCCGAGAAATATCGCGGCACCGATGCGGTCGCCGAGAAGCAGGCGGCCGAGTGGCGCGGCTGGGAAGTCTCCAAGCGGCTGGAGCATGCGCTGGTCAAGGGCATCGATGCGTTCGTCGTCGAGGATACCGAGGAATGCCGCCTGGCGTTCGCTCGGCCGATCGAAGTGATCGAAGGCCCGTTGATGGACGGGATGAACGTGGTCGGCGACCTGTTCGGATCGGGCAAGATGTTCCTGCCGCAGGTGGTCAAGTCGGCACGCGTGATGAAGAAGGCCGTGGCGCACCTGCTGCCCTATATCGAGGCCGCCAAGGAGCCCGGCGCCAAGGGCAAGGGCAAGATCATCATGGCCACGGTCAAGGGTGACGTCCACGATATCGGCAAGAACATCGTCGGCGTCGTCCTGCAGTGTAACGGCTTCGAAGTGGTCGATCTGGGCGTGATGGTGCCGTGGACCAGGATTCTCGAAGCGGCGAACGAGAACGACGCCGACATGATCGGGCTGAGCGGGCTGATCACCCCAAGCCTCGACGAGATGGTCACCGTTGCCGAGGAAATGCAGCGCACCGGGATGACCATGCCGCTGCTGATCGGCGGCGCGACGACGAGCCGCGTGCATACTGCGCTGCGCATAGAGCCGGCGTATAAGGGTCCCGTGGTGCATGTGCTCGACGCGTCGCGCGCGGTGGGAGTCGCCACAACTCTGGTCTCCGAGACGATCCGCGACGATTATGTCGCCAAGATCGCCGCCGAATATGAGGCGGTGCGCGTCGCGCGCGCTGGCCGGGGGCAGAGCGAGTTGGTGCCGATCGACAAGGCGCGAGACAACGCCTTCGAAGCGGACATGAAGCTTAAGCCGGGCAAGCCGCGGATGCCGGGCGTCCACGAGTTCCTCGACTGGGACCTCGAGGATCTGCGGAAGTATATCGACTGGACGCCGTTCTTCCGCGCCTGGGAGCTGGCGGGCAATTATCCCGCGATCCTAGAGGACAAGGTGGTCGGCGAGAGCGCGACGTCGCTGTTCGCCGATGCGCAGGCGATGCTCGACAAGATCATCGCCGAGAAGTGGCTGACTGCGCGCGGCGTGGCGGGGCTATGGCCGTGCCGGCGGCAGGGCGACGACATCATCGTCCATGTCGAGGACGAAGTGCACTACACGTTGCCGATGCTGCGCCAGCAGATCGCCAAGCGCGAGGGCAGGGCGAACATGTGCCTTGCCGACTTCATCGATCATGACGGCGACTGGATCGGCGGCTTCGCAGTGGGCATCCACGGCATCGAGCCGCATCTGGCGCGCTTCAAGAACGCAATCGACGATTATTCGGACATATTGCTCAAGGCGCTCGCCGACCGTTTTGCCGAGGCATTTGCCGAGCGGCTGCACCTGTTCGTGCGAACTTCGCTCTGGGGCTATGCCGAGGGTGAGCAGTTGACCAACGAGGCGCTGATCAAGGAGCAGTATCGCGGCATCCGCCCGGCGCCGGGCTATCCCGCGTGTCCCGAGCACAGCCTCAAGCCGATCCTCTTCAAGATGCTCGACGCGCACAAGCGGACGGGCATCAGCCTGACCGAGAGTTTCGCGATGCTTCCCACCGCGGCGGTCTCGGGCTTCTACTTCGGCCACCCCCAGGCCGAATATTTCGGCGTAGCGCGGATCGGTCAGGACCAGCTTGAGGAATATGCGACGCGGCGGGGCATCCCGCTCGATTTGGCGACCCGGTATCTGCGGCCGAATCTGGATTGAGATCGTGCTTTCGCAGGAGCACGACTCGAGGCGTGTAGGATTTGCGGCGCCTAATTTCACACCTTTCACGGTGATTCGGCAATTTCGTTGCGCGATCGTGTAACGAAATTGCGACGTTCGTGCTGCGCTATTTACCGGTTTCAAAGAGCCAGCATAAGCGTCCCACATCAAATCCTACATTGAAAGGGGCGCCACCGCTGCCCCGCGCAGCGACGGCGCGCGCCCTAGATCTCGTCGCATACTCGCCCGTCGTCCAGTTGCTGCCGGGATCGAGGCACCATTAGGTAGTGGCATCGTCCCCAAGCGTCGCCCCGGCCTTGTGCCGGGGGCAACCGGAGGCTGGGGAAGGGCAGGAGGCGAGCGCGTTTCCCGTGCGGCATGGTGGACCCCGGCAAGGCCGGGGTGACGAAACGGGGTGCCAAGGACCTTTGGCGTACGATGCGTTCGCTAATTCGTAATCCCCGCCGGCTCGGCATAAACGGTGTCAGTCGGGCCGTAACCGGTAATGTAGACATGCGCGCCTTCGGCGCCGGTGCGCGCGAAATGCGCGACGCCGGCGGGCTCGGTGTAGAAGCTGCCGGGGGGCAGGGGCTTGCGCAGGCTGTCGTCGGCCTTCGGGCCATAGCCGAAATGCCACATGCCCGAGATGACCGTCGCGGTGCGTTCGTCCTTATGGCTGTGCGCGGCGATGCGGGTGTTGGGCGGGACCTTGATCTCGATCGCGAACAGGCCCGGCTTGGTCGGATCGCCGCTGAGCACGCGGGTTTCGACTCCCGCGAGGCCCGAAGTGCCGGCGACCGCGCCGATCTGGGGCAAAGCGGCGACCTCGGCGGGGGTGAGGCGAATCTCGCTTGGCGCAGGCGCGACGGCAAGCAGGCCGGCGAGCGCGAGCAGCGTGCGCATTACTTGGCGGCCAGGAAATCGGTGACGAGCTTCACGGTGGCGTCGGGATTTTCCTCCATGATCCAGTGGCCGGACGCGGGAACGACGCCTTCGGTGACGTTGGTCGCGGCGGCGCGCATCACCACTGCCATCGTCCCGGCGAAGCTCTTCTCGCCGCCCAACGCGAGGACGGGCATCGTCAGCTTGCCCTGCGCGGCGAGGAAGCCGCGATTGTCGGTGGCGTCCTGATCGAACGCGGCGAACTGGGCGAAGCCGGCATGCATGTTGCCGGGGCGGGCATAGAGCGCAGCATAATGGGCGCGCGAGGCTTCGTCGAAATGCTTCGGATCGGCGGAGAACTCGTTCCAGAAGCGATCGAGATAGATGCGCTCGCGCCCCGCGACGAGGCGCTCCATGTCCGGGCCGCCGAAGCGGAAATGCCAGAGCAGCGGGTTCTTGAGGATCTCCTCCCACGGGCCGATGCCCGGTACGGGCGCGTCAATCAGCACCAGCCTGGTCACGCGCTTCTGGTTCTGCACGGTGAGCGCATAGGCGACCATGTTGCCGATATCGTGCGCGACGACGTCGGCCTGCGTCACCTTGAGCATATCGAGCAGCGCGATCATGTCGGCCGCCTGGTTCTTCTTGTCATAGCCGCCCGGGGCGACGACGGAGAGCCCCATGCCGCGGAGATCGGGGATGATGACACGGTGATCGTGCATCAGCGCGGCGGCGAGCGGCGCCCACATGTCGCCGGTCTCGCCATAGCCGTGGAGCAGCAGCACCGCGGGGCCCTTGCCGCCGCTGCGGACGTGGAGCGTGGTGCCGTTGACCGCGATCTCCTGCGTCTGGAATGTTGCGGGATAGGCCGGGACCTGGGCTTTGGCCGGAAGCGTCAGGGTGAGCAGGGCGAGCAAGGGCATCAGCATGCGCATTGGAGCGGTCTCCCGCGGCGAGCGGCCGCGTCGCGATGCTACAGCATTTCGGCCGAATCGCCGGATGAATTGTTGCGTTGCGGAATAAGGGGTTGGCCGGGGGTTGGGGATAGGAGCTGCGAGTGCTACGGGCGCACGCATCATGCTCAACCTGACCGACATCACGGTGCGCCTCGGCGGGCGCACGATCATCGACGCCGCCACGGCCAAGCTGCCGCCCAAGGGCCGCATCGGGCTGATCGGCCGCAACGGTGCGGGCAAGTCGACGCTGGTCAAGGTGATCGCCAGCCAGCTCGAGCCCGATACCGGCAATGTCGAGATGCCGCGCGGCGCCAAGCTCGGCTATATCGCGCAGGAAGCGCCTCACGGCGATGCGACGCCGTTCGAGACGGTGCTCGAAGCCGATGTCGAGCGCGCGACGCTGCTCGCCGAGAGCGAGACCAGCCAGGATCCGGACCGGTTGGGCGAAGTCTATGAGCGGCTGATGGCGATCGACGCATACACCGCGCCGAGCCGCGCCGCGCAGATCCTTGTCGGGCTAGGCTTCGACGAAGAGATGCAGCACCAGCCGCTCGACAGCTTCTCGGGCGGGTGGAAGATGCGCGTGGCGCTCGCCGCGCTGCTGTTCTCGCAGCCCGACATGCTGCTGCTCGACGAGCCTTCGAACCATTTGGATCTCGAAGCGGTGCTGTGGCTCGAGGACTTCCTGAAGAGCTATCCGGCAACGATCCTGCTGGTCAGCCACGAGCGCGACTTCCTCAACAATGTCGTCGATCACATCCTGCATCTCGATCGCGGCAAGCTGACGCTCTATCCGGGCGGCTATGACGCGTTCGAGCGCCAGCGCGCGGAGCGCCAGGCGCAGATCGCTTCGGCACGCGCCAAGCAGCAGGCCCAGCGCGAGCATCTGCAGGAATATATCGCCAAGAATTCCGCGCGCGCTTCCACTGCCAAGCAGGCGCAGAGCCGGCAAAAGGCACTGGCCAAGATGCAGCCGATCGCGGAGCTGCTCGACGATCCGACGCTGACTTTCGACTTCCCCAATCCCGACGAGCTGCGCCCGCCGCTGATCACGCTCGATCTGGCGACGGTCGGCTATGGCGAGACGCCGATCCTCAAGCGGCTCAACCTGCGCATCGATCCGGACGATCGCGTCGCGCTGCTCGGCCGCAACGGCAACGGCAAGACCACGCTGGCGCGGCTGCTCGCGGCGCAGCTGACGCCGATGGAAGGCGCGATGAACGCCAGCGGCAAGATGCGGGTGGGCTATTTCACTCAGTATCAGGTCGAGGAACTCGACCGCGAGGAGACGCCGCTCCAGCACATGACCAGCCTGATGAAGGGCGCGACGCAGGGCGCCGTGCGCGGCCAGCTCGGGCGGTTCGGCTTTTCGGGACAGAAGGCCACCACCGAAGTCGGCAAGCTTTCGGGCGGCGAGCGCGCGCGGCTGGCGCTGGCGCTGATCACCCGCGATGCGCCGCACATGCTGATCCTCGACGAGCCGACCAACCATCTCGACGTCGATGCGCGCGAGGCGCTGATCCAGGCGCTCAACAATTATACTGGCACCGTGGTGCTGGTCAGCCACGATCGCCACATGCTCGAGATGACCGCCGACCGGCTGGTGCTGGTCGATCAGGGCACCGCGAAGGAATTCGACGGGTCGCTAGACGATTATATCGCGTTCGTGCTGAGCAAGGAGGGGCAGGGCCCCAAGCTCTCCAAGGCCGACAAGAAGGAAGCGCGCCGCCTCGCCGCCGAAGCGCGCGAGAAGGGCACCGAGCTGCGCAAGGTCGCCAAGGCCGCCGAGGCCGAGCTGGCAAAGCTGACCGGGCAGCGCGCGGCGGTGGAGCTGGCGATGTTCGATCCGTCGGCGGCGGACGCGGCACTGACCCGGCTGACCATGACCGAGCTGATGAAGCGCCGTGCCGAGCTGAGCGACAAGATCGACACCGCCGAGGCGGCGTGGATGGAAGCCAGCGAAGCGCTGGAAGCAATCGCCGACTAGGCGCCGGTCCCGCCGGATCCGACACCGGCTCGACAATTCCTTCGCGACGGTGAAGTATTCGATCTTCACCGTGCAGCGAGTCGTATCGTGCGCTTCGCAGCCGGCAAGTCCTTGGGGGGAGGATGATATGGCCAGCGGAATTCAGACCAATGTAAACACTGCGCTCGCTTCGGTCGGCAAGGCGCTGAACGAGCTGCTGACGTTGCGGATTCAGACCGTCGTCACCGCGATGACCATTGCGCAGGACGCCGACGGCAACTGGGTTCTTCAGCCCGAAACCGGCGCGACTGCCGAAGGCGCGACCACCACCATCCGGCTGGAGCAGGGGGACGTCCAGAACTTCTTCTCCACCGCGGCGATCGACAATCCCAAGGTGATGGAAATCCACGCCGAGCAAGTGAAGCTCAGCCGCCAGATCGTCGCCGACAATTTGAAGGCGGTCGCCGACCTCGCCAAATCGCTGACGGATTGAGGCGGTGGCGGACTTCGCAGAACTCGCCAAGGGTCTGCTGTCGCTCGAGATCAACACGATCGAGAAGAATGGGATGTCCGGGCAGAAGATGCCCAGCGCGCCGCATGCGCTGATCGAAGTGGCGCAGGGCTATTGGGATTTTCTGTGCCGCAAATCGTTCGATTTCGGCCAGACCGGTCGGCCGCTGCCAGGCTGGGCGAACAAGATTTCGAAGGACTTCGACTGGGGGCGCGAGCCGTTTCCCCAGCCTGCCGGAGCGCCCGACCGGCCGATCGCCGATACCAAGCGCGAGCCCAGGCCGGCGGGCCATGACGGCGAATTTCTCAAGGATTCGCCCGACGAGGTCTCCGTCCTGATCTTCGACCATCTGCGCGAGATCGCGACATGGATGGCCGAGATGCAGCTGCGCGTGGACTCGCTCGCCGACGCGCAGTCCGAGCGATATTCGTCGCTGCGGGCAGAACTGACTCCCGACGAGCTCTACGACGCGCGGCAGGCGCGCAAGCGCTTCCGGGTGGAGGACCGCTCGATCTTCCACCGCATCCGGCGCAATTCGGACCAGTTCAAGGAGATCGTTCGCGACAGCAAGCAGGAGACGATCCACCGCGGCTGCACCGAGAGCATCTTCTCGCCCGACGCGCTGGTCGCGATCCGCAAGGGCTGGGACATCGGCACCGAGATCATCCTGATGCAGACGGTGATCCAGATCGACGGCGACGTGGTCAATCGCTTCCAGATCGGCGTGGACGGCCCCGACAAGGCGACGCTGCACGGCATGCACGGCGGCGCCGTGGAGCTCTCGTTCAAATATTGGAGCTGGATGATCGACGCGATGGGCAAGCTTGCCGGAAAGGCCAGCGGCGCGCTGCTGGGGCGCTAGGCGGCATGGGCTGGACCGCCATCGCCGCAGCCGAATGGCAGGCGTTGACGGCGCGCACCGCCTATCTCTTCGACGTGCGGGCGATACGCGACGAATGGGCCGCGCTGGGTGAGCTGGCCGAATTCTGGACCAAGGGCGGGTTGGCGATCGACCAGGAGGTGCGGCGCGGCGACGGCAGCATCGTGTGGCTGCGCATGCTGCTGCAGCCCAATGGGGATGTGGTGTTGTCGATCCCGCCGGGGTTCGGCACGGCGGCGGGGGATGCCGAGGCTGCGAGCACGCTGCTGGCGCAGGGGACGCAGCTTCTCGGGCGGAATGGCGGCCGGCAGCTGACCGCTGCGAGCGACCTGCCGATGCGCGGTGTCGACTATCTCACGATCGGCGGCTGGACCGCCTGGGCGGTGGCGATCCCACCCTGGACGAGCCTCTGGACGATGGCGGCCGCAGTGGGGTTGCCCGTGGCGCGGCGGCTGTCGGGACCCTTGTTGCGCGGCATTGCCGCGGGCGTGGCGGGTCGCGTGATCCGCGCCAAGCTGCGCAAACTGGCCTCCGGCAGCTAGACGCCTCGGCGCGGCGCTTGCCGCGAAGCGCAGGCGCGCTACACCGCTGTGGAGTCAGGGGAGAGGACGAACATGGCCAGCGTAGCGCAGGACGCGCCCGCCGAACCGAGCGCCAAGGAGATGCGGCTGGTGATCAGCGCATCGTCGCTGGGCACCGTGTTTGAATGGTACGACTTCTTCATCTACGGGACGCTCGCCGCTTCGGGGATCATCGGACGGACTTTCTTCCCGGCGGGCAATGAAGTGCTCCAGACCCTGCTCGCCTGGGCGGGGTTCGCCGTGGGGTTCGGGTTCCGGCCACTCGGCGCAGTGCTGTTCGGCTATCTCGGGGACAAGCTCGGGCGCAAATACACGTTCCTCGTCACGATCACGCTGATGGGCGTGGCGACCGCGGGCGTAGGGCTGGTGCCGAGCTATGCCGCAATCGGCATGGCCGCGCCGGTGGTGATCATCCTGCTGCGCATCGCGCAGGGGCTGGCGCTGGGCGGCGAATATGGCGGCGCGGCGATCTATGTTGCCGAACATTCGCCCGCCGGACGCTCGGGCTTCCACACCAGCTTCATCCAGGCGAGCGTGGTCGGCGGGTTCATTCTCAGCTTGGCGGTGGTGCTGATCTCCAAATTCGCGCTGGCGGACGTGTGGGACAGCTGGGGCTGGCGGGTGCCGTTCCTGTTCTCGATCCTGTTGCTCGCCATCTCGCTGTGGATGCGGCTGAAGCTTTCCGAGAGCCCGGTGTTCAAGGCGATGAAGGAAGCGGGCGAGACTGCGGCCAACCCGTTCGTCGAGAGCTTTACCTATCCCGGCAACGGCAAAAGGCTGTTCGTTGCCTTGTTCGGCATCTCGGCGGGGCTGACGGTGATCTGGTACACGTCGATGTTCTCGGTGTTGTCGTTCCTCGCCGGCCCGATGCGGCTGGACCCGACTGCGGCGCAACTGATCACGGGCGGCTCGGCGATCATCGGCATGGGCTTCTTCCTGTTCTTCGGCCATCTGTCCGACCGGATCGGGCGGAAGATCCCGATCGTCGCCGGCTATGCACTGACCCTCGTGCTGCTTTTCCCGCTATTCTGGGTGATCGGCAGCGCGGCCAATCCCGGGCTTGCGGAGGCGGCGCGCCACGCCCCGGTGGTCGTGTCGGGTCCGCAATGCGGCTATGATCCGTTCTCGGCCAACCAGGCCGACGAATGCGGCAAGCTGCTCGACCATTTCTCGAAAAAAGGCGTCGCCTATACGACGGTCAAGGCGCCCGCGGTCACGGTATCGGTCGGGGGCCTGCCGGTCGCCGATACGCGCCCGGCGGGGCTAGACGCGGCGCTGGCGACGGCGGGATATGATCTCGCGCCAAGTGTGCCTCCCGCTGGCAACATCGCCATCATCGTGGTCGCGATCCTCGGGCTGATGGCATTGTCGGGCGCGACCTATGGCCCGGTGGCGGCGCTGCTCTCGGAGATGTTCCCGTCGCGCATCCGCTACAGCTCGATGTCGATCCCCTATCATATCGGCACGGGCTATTTCGGCGGATTCCTGCCGCTGATCAGCCAGTATATCGTCGCGCGGACCGGCGATCCCTATGCCGGGCTATGGTACACCTTTGCCGTGGTGGCGATGGCGCTGGCCGTGACTGCCTGGGGGCTGCAGGAGACAGTGGCGCTGCGCAAGGCCAGACGCTAACCGCGTCGGGATGACGCATTCTCCCCTGAGACTGAAGCTCGATGGCGCCGCACTGGTCGATAACTGGCGGCTGCTGCGAAGCTTGAGCCACGGCGCGGCATGCGGCGCTGCGGTCAAGGCCGACGGCTATGGGCTGGGCGCGCGCGAAGTGGTGCGCCGGCTGGCCGAGGCGGGGTGCCGCGACTTCTTCGTCGCGCATTGGAGCGAGGCGCGGGCGCTCGCCGATCTCGGCGTATCGGTGTCGGTGCTCCACGGCGTCCGGCCGGAGGACATGGCCGACCGGCCTGCGAATTCGCGGCCGGTGCTCGACACTCCCGAACAGGTGCGGCGCTGGCAAGCGAGCGGCGGCGGCGTATGCGACGTGATGGTCGATACTGGCATGAACCGGCTAGGCGTGTCGCCTGAGGATATTTCGGCAGGGCTGCTCGACGGGCTCGAGATCGAAACGCTGATGAGCCATCTCGCCTGCGCGGACGAGGATGTGCCGCTCAATGACCGCCAACGCACCGCGTTCGCTGCGCTCGCCGGAAAAACCTCGGCAAAGCGGATGAGTCTCGCAAATTCGGCAGGCATCGCCCTCGGCGCGGACTATGCCTTCGATCTGACCCGCCCAGGAATTGCGCTCTATGGCGGCCGCCAGCGTGCCGCGCATGACGGCATCCGCCAGGTGGTGACGCCAGAGGCGCAGATCCTCCAGCGGCGGGGCGTGCGCGCGGGCGAGATCGTCGGCTACAACGCCACCTTTACCGCGGCGGAGGATACGCAAGTGGCGGTGCTCAACCTGGGCTATGCCGACGGCTATCTCCGCTGCTTCTCAGGCAAGGGCCGCGCGCGATCCGGCGGCGTGAAATTGCCGGTGATTGGGCGGGTGTCGATGGACCTGACCGCGATTTGCGTCGATGCCGCGCCAGATCTGGGCGAAGGCGATTGGGTGTCGCTCGATTATGCGCTGCCGGAGACGGCGGCGCTTAGCGGATTGTCGCAATATGAATTACTGACCGGGCTCGGCGCGCGGTTCGATCGGCGCTGGTTCTAGTCGGCGCGAAGCGTCCACGGATCGACGTCGCGCGCGCGAATCCACCGCGTCGCCAGCCATTTGACTCCGGCCGTCACCGGCTGGCCCGCGTGGAGCGCCCTGGTGTCGGGCGTTCCGTCCGGCAGCAGGGTGTCGAAGAGTATCGCGTCTCCGCCCTGGGGCCGGATCGTCAGGCCGAACTCGGGGAAGACCGTCTCACCACCGCCGAATCCCTGGTTGAGATAGATCAGCACGGTCCGGATTCGCTGGTTCGCAGCGCCGGCGATGGTGTCGAGATGGCGGCGATATTGCTGGCCCGGCGCATAGCGCAACACCGTCAGTGGCTCGCCCTGCTCGACGCGCGTGCCGCTGGCCGCGGCGATCCTTAGGTTGAGCGCGCGCACCACCAAGTCTTCCCGCGTCGGGCCGATCGCACCGTCGTCGGACGTGCGGATCGGATGGGGCATCGCACGGCCGGTGCGCGGATCCAGCACCGAGGCCGGCTCGAGCAATTCCGCGGCAACCGTGGCGACATGCGCGCACTCGTCAGGCGTGAACAAAGCGGGATAGCGTACGATGCGCGGCGCTTCGTTCAGCACCTGCGGTTGCGGCAGCGCCGGGGGCGCGCCGTCGGCGGTCAGCTGCATGCGCTGGAGCAGCGCGCGTTGGGCCTCGGCGATCGGATCGCCTGCCGCGGCGATGTCGAGCAGCGCGCGGGCGGTCTGCCAATCGGGCGTGCGGGCGTTGCCATTGCCGTTTGCGGCGAGTGCAATCTCCATCAGCGCGCCGTCGACATGCCCGATCGCGACTGCGCGGCGGAGCAGGACGCGGGCGGCGTCGAGGTCGCGCGGGACCACGGCGCCGGTGAGGCGCCACACGGCATGCTGCATCAACGCATGGACGTCGCCGGCATCGCCGCCTTCGATCAGGCAGGCGAGCGCCTGTGCGGCCTGGCCGCGCGCGGCGAGCGCGAGGGCTTGTTCGACGGGATTGTGCACCATGATGCCGGTCTAGCCCGGATCGCGCGCAAAGAAAAAGGGCCGGGGAATGAACCCCGGCCCTTTCTTAGTTGGTCGTGTCGCTATCAGAACTTCGCGGTGACGCCCGCGTAGAAGAAGCGGCCACGGTTGTCATAGATGCCCGAACCCGCGCCGATGCCGGTGAGACCGTATTGCGGCTTGGTGTCGCCGACATTGGTCACGCCGCCGTAGAAGTTGAACGAGTCGTTCACTTCCAGGTCGAAGCGCACGTCGTGATACGTGGTCGACGGGTACATCGGAAGAGTAGCATAATCGACGTTCTGGGCCGGCTGGCCGTTCACGCTGTTATAGTCCTCGAAGGTGTTGAGATACATCCGACCGATATAGCGGAAGGTGTGGCCCAGCGTGAGCGGTCCGAGCTGCAGATCGGTGCCGATGTTGAAGTTGTCCTCCGGATCGCCAAGCTCCTGAGCCAGGACGTTCTTGAAGGTCGGACGTGCCGGATCGGTGAAGTTGTCGCGCTGAATGACGTGAGTCCACACGCCCTTCATGCTCAGCTTGCCCCAACCGAAGTCACGATTGTAGCCGATCTGCGTATCGATACCGCGCGCCTTGAACTGTGCGTAGTTCTGCGGCGAGTCCTGATACGAACCTTCCAGAATGCGGAAGGGCTGCTCGCCACGGGGGCCGCCAGCGGCACCCGCACGCTCGAACAATGCGCAGAACTGGTTGTTCAGATCCGGCGCGTCGTAGCAGGCGTTGAGGGCCGACTGCACTGCAGGCGACGTGATCACGTCGTCCACGGTGATGTCGTAATAGTCGACCGAGATCGCCAGACCGGGCACG
This sequence comes from Sphingomonas sp. LM7, assembly GCF_002002925.1. Taxonomy (NCBI): domain Bacteria; kingdom Pseudomonadati; phylum Pseudomonadota; class Alphaproteobacteria; order Sphingomonadales; family Sphingomonadaceae; genus Sphingomonas; species Sphingomonas sp. LM7. Next base: position 3,762,958 of record NZ_CP019511.1, read on the forward strand.
AAGCTCGGCTGGAACACGCCGCCGAGGGTGATCGACTTGGAGGTTTCCGACTTCAGGTTCGGGTTGCCGCCGCTGAGGATCTCGAGCGATGCCGTGTAGACATAGTCATAGCCGGCGGGACGGCCTGCAGCTGCGCAATTGGCTTCGCGCGTTGCCGAACCCGTGTTGATGTTGCGCGTCGAGCAGGGATCCGACGGAGCGGGCGTGAAGTTCTGCCCGGGAACCGAATAGAGATCGCCCAGATACGGTGCGCGCACCGACTTCGAGTACGACCCACGCAGCAGCAGGTCGCGGACGGGACGCCACGTGGCGCCGCCGCTGAACGCGTACACAGTGCCCGCGCCGCCCTGATAGTCGGCGATACGGCCCGAACCGTTGATCGTCAGTTCCTGGAGGAGCGTGACGTCCTTGATCAGCGGCAGCGAGATTTCGCCGAACACTTCCTTCACTTCGAACGCCGGCGACGTGAAGCTCGGGATCGCGTTGTAGAAGGCGTAACCGGCCTGGGTCAGATCGTCGAGATCGTAGGAGAGCGTCTCCTTGCGATACTCGGCGCCGACCGAAACGCCGATGGCGCCGCCCGGAAGGGTGATCGGCAGGTTGCCCGACACGAAGCCGCTGGCAACGAACTGGGTCGACTTGCCGACTGCCGTGGTCGGGGTGACCAGGTAGTTGAGCGCTGCCTGGCTGACCGAGCCCTGACCGAACGGGTTGAGCGGAACGCAGGCTGCGACGTCGGCAGCAAGCTGTGCGGCGTTGCCTGCAACGTCGTCGCCGGCATAGGCCGGAGTGACCTGCGAACGGCAGACGATCTGGCCAGCGCCGTTGGTCGTCGTGTCAAGTGCCAGCAGGTAGCGCTGGGTGTTGACGTTGCCGGTGATCACGCTCGACTCTTTGTGCTCGCTGTAGTTCGCCGAGACGTCGTAGCTCCAGTCCGAGCCGAGATCGCCCTTGATGCCGAGCACGCCACGATACAGCTCACGCTTCATCTGTTCGTCGCGGGTGCCGAGATCGACCCAGTTGCGACGCAGCGAGAAGCGATAGGTGCCGGCAGCGATCTGCGCGAGCGAGGTCGCCTGGTTGGCGAGGCCTGCCGCGGTGGTGCCGTAGGCGGTGCCGGTGTTCGGGTTGACGCCCGAGTTGATCGCCGCGGTGAGCTGACCCGTGATCGTCGCGCGTGCTGCGGCCGACAGGAACGGGTTGTCGAGGCGGATGCCTTCGCGGTTGACCACGCCACCCGCTGCGCCGCCGGTGGCCGAGGCGTAGGAGCGATCGTTGAAGCCGGCGATGGCTACGCCGTCACCCAGCGTCTGGCCCTGCGAGAAGAACGGGCCGCTCTGCGTGCCGAAAGCCTCGGTGCGGACGTACTTGGCTTCGAAGTACGGCTGGAAAGCCGGCGAGACTTCGAAGTGGCCGAGCGCGTTGAAGACATAGCGCTTCAGGTCGGGCGACAGCGCGGTCAGCTTGCCTTCGCGGCTGCTGGTGCCGTTGCCGCCGACATAGTTGCCGTTCGGGCCCAGGCCGATGCGCAGGCCCTGCTGGGGCGTGAGAGTGCCGCCCGGCTGGAACAGGAAGCCGCAGGTGTAGGACGAGCCGACTGCGTCGACGCCGCACGGTGCGGTCGGGGTGTTGGCATAACGGATGCCGACCTGGCCGCCGAGGCCGATCGTCGCGCTGCGGATGTCGCGATAATAGAGGCGATCGGGAACGCTGTCGAACGACGCGCCGGTGTCGGTATCGACAATGACGAAGGCATCGTTCTGGCGCAGGTTCGGACGGCCCGACGCATAGTAATCGTCCTGGTGGGCGAATTCGGCGTTGATCGCGATGTTGCCGCGGCCTTCGGCGAAGTTCTTGCCCGCGACGAGCGAGACATACTGGTTGCCGGCGTCGCCATAGGTGCTGATGCCGCTCTGCGCGCGGATCTGAACGCCGTCGTAGCTGTCCTTCAGGATGAAGTTCACGACGCCCGCGATCGCGTCCGAACCGTAGATCGACGAGTTACCGCCGGTCACGATGTCGACGCGCTCGATCAGGTCGGTCGGCAGCGTGTTGATGTCGATCGCGTTGCCGTTGTTGATGATGTCGGCCGAGGTCTGGCGACGGCCGTTGATCAGCGCGAGGGTGCGCGCACGGCCCAGGCCGCGAAGATCGAGGAAGTTGACGCCGCGGGTACCGAGACCCGAGGTCGAGTTCTGCGAGCCCATCGAGGTGCGGAGCTGCGGCAGGTCGTTGAGCACGTCGCCCACTGAGACGCGGCCGGTCTCGAAGATTTCTTCTGCGGTCACCGTGGTGACGGGAACGGGCGAGTCATCGTTCGGGCGACGGATGCGCGAACCGGTGACGACGATCGTGGTTTCCTCTTCGGCGGTCGCGGTATTGTCGACCTGCCCCGCCTCTGCGGGCTGGCTGGCCTGCGCGAAGGCGACCTGCGGAATGAGGAAAGTGGCGCTGGCGAGGGCTGACGCTCCCAGCAGTTGCGATAGCTTCATGGTATAGAGCCCCTTCAGGCGAAATGCCCGATGGCTCGCTACTCACCGCCTGACGCCATGCGGGGCAAGTTACATAATATTGCAGTGCACGATTTCATGTCGGCAGTGTTGCAAAAATGCGACGGCGAGTTACCGGAAATTTCCGAAAACCCGCCGTCTGAGTAATATTTAACTACTGTATCAGGCGCGCAATACACGCCAAGCTTAACGCGGAATGAATTATCGCTCGATGCACATCGCGATTCCCATGCCGCCGCCGATGCATAGCGTGGCAAGGCCTTTCTTGGCGTCGCGCTTCTGCATCTCATAGATAAGCGTAGTGAGAACGCGGGCGCCCGAGGCGCCGATCGGGTGGCCGATCGCGATCGCGCCGCCATTGACGTTGACCTTGTCTGCGTCCCAGCCCAGCTCCTTGCCGACCGACAGCGCCTGTGCGGCGAACGCCTCATTGGCTTCGATCAGGTCGAGATCGGCGATCGTCCAGCCGGCCTTCTCCAATGCCTTCTTCGATGCCGGGACCGGGCCGATGCCCATGATCGAGGGATCGACGCCGGCGCTTGCCCAGCTCCGGATCGTCGCCAGGATCGGGGCGCCGCGCTTCTCGGCTTCCTCGCGGCTCATCATCACCAGCGCTGCGGCGCCGTCGTTGAGGCCCGATGCGTTGGCGGCGGTAACCGTGCCGTCCTTCTTGAACGCCGGGCGCAGGCCCGAGACGCCGTCGATTGTCGCGCCGGCGCGGATATATTCGTCGTCGGCGACGACCGTGTCGCCCTTACGGCCCTTGATCGTCACCGGCGCGATCTCGTCCTTGAACTTGCCCCCCGCGCGCGCGGCTTCCGCCTTGTTCTGGCTGGCGACCGCGAACGCGTCCTGCTCGCCGCGCGTGACCTGATATTGCTCGGCGAGGTTCTCGGCAGTGATGCCCATGTGATAGCCGTTGAACACGTCGGTCAGCCCGTCCTTGATCATCGTGTCGACCAGGCTGAGATCGCCCATCTTGGTGCCAGGGCGCAGCGACTGGGCGTGGGTGGACATCGACATCGATTCCTGCCCGCCCGCGACGACGATCGTCGCGTCACCGGTCTTGATCGCCTGATAGGCTAGGGCAACCGCACGAAGCCCCGAGCCGCAGACTTGCTGGACGCCCCAGGCGGGGACTTCCTTGGGTACGCCTGCCGCCATCGATGCCTGGCGTGCCGGGTTCTGGCCCTGCGCCGCAGTGAGCACCTGGCCGAGGATCACTTCGCTAACCTCCTCGCCCTTCACGCCGGCCTGTTCCAGCGCAGCCTCGATCGCGATACGGCCCAGCTCATGCGCCGGGGTCGCGGCGAAGGCGCCGAGGAAGCTGCCCACGGGCGTGCGCTTGGCGGCAGTGATGACGATGTCGGTCATGGTCGGGATGCTCCTGCGGGTGTCTTGATGTTTGCGGGTTATCTAGGGGCGGGGAGGGCGGTTAGCCAGTCCGCAAGCGGCTGCCACAGCGCGGCGCGGGCGCGTCCGCCGACGATCATCCCGACATGGCCCATTGCCAGCTCGCGCACGTCGCCGAGGCGCGCGGCGCTGGCGGCGGGGACGATGCGATCGGTGGTCGACACGAAGGACAGAGCCGGGATGCCGAGCGCTTCCGCATCGACGGGCGCACCCGCGATCCGCCAGCGGCCGTTCCCGGGCAGGTCGGCGACGAAGAAGTCGTCGAACAATTCGCGGCCCGCGGCAAACGGGAGCGGCGCGCCGCCATTCGCCCAGTCCTCGAGCGTGACGAAGGCGCGCGCCTCGGCGCTGGCGAGCTCGAGCCGCGCGAAGCGCTCGAACTTGGCGACCGTGCGTTTGGGATCGAGCTGCCAGAAGCCCGATTGCAGCACTTCCATCGGCACCAGGCCGAGCTGCTCGCAAGTGGCATGCGCCTCGTCCCACAGCGCCGAGATCGGATCCAGCGCATCGCCATAGCCGGCGAAACGCCAGGGCGCGGCGATGGTGACCAGCCCTGCAGCCTTGGCTGCGACGGCCGCAGCGATCGCCATCGTGCCGCCCAGGCAATAGCCGACCAGTATTGGCGGGCGATCGAGCGCGGCGAGCAGCGGCAGGAGCAGCTGCTCGACATGCGTGGTGACGTCCTGCGCGCGATCGTCGGGCGTCGGGGTTCCCCAGTCGACGAGCAGCGGCCGCACGCCCCGCCGAGAAAGCCAGCGGAGCAGCGAATTCTCCGCGTCGAGGTCGAGCACCACCGGCGGATTGATCAGCGACGGCACGAACACCACCGGCGCGCCGTCTCCGCCATAGTCGCGCAGCGTCGCGCGGCCGGCCCGGGCAATCGCCGGCATCGGCGGCTGCGGCGCGGGGCGGGGCGCATCCTGATAGGCGCGCAGCCCGGCAAGTGCTGCGGCGCGTCGTTCGGGCGATGCTGCAGTTTCGCTGCGCAGCAGCGCCAGAAACAAGGGTAGTGGCCGAGGCCCTTGTTGCGATGCGGCAAAGGATGTTAGGTGTGCGTCATTCACGCGCGGGGGTGTCCATGAAGAAAGCTGCTGCGGGCTCGGGTCCGGTTATCATCAAGAAATACGCGAACCGCCGACTCTACAACACCGAAACCTCGTCCTATATCACGCTCGACCATCTCGCAGCGATGACGCGCGAGGGGCGGGACTTCAAGGTGGTCGATGCCAAGACCGACGAGGACATCACGCACAACGTCCTCACCCAGATCATCATGGAAGAGGAATCGCGCGGCACGTCGATGCTGCCGGTCAATTTCCTGCGCCAGCTGATCTCGCTGTACGGCGATTCGATGCAGGCGATGGTGCCGGGCTATCTGGAAGCGTCGATGGACAGCTTCCGACGCAACCAGGAACAGTTCAAGTCGGCGGTCGAGGGCGCATTCGCCAATTCACCCTTCGCCGAGATCGCCAAGCGCAACATGGCGATGTTCGAAGCAGCGGCCGAAGCGTTCAAGCCGGGTGCGGCGGGCGTCCCCGGGGCGGCAGCCCCGACGGCGGCGAAGCCTGCCGAGGGCGGCGACGATGTTTCCGCGCTCAAGGCCGAACTGGCCCGGCTGCAGGACAAGATCGAGAAACTGGCGAAGTAGGCCGGGCTAGATCCCCCTACCTCCAATGCAGGGATGGGTAAGAAGAGGTCGGGCTCGATGCCCGGCCTTTTCTTTGTGTCGATTCGCTCGTCGGGCTCCTCGAACCCCTCCTTCAGGGAGGGGAGTCAGGCGAGCTTGCGCGTTCCCAGTCCACCCAGCGAGGCCTGGATCTCTTCGATGCTGATCATCTTCTGCTCGATGACGCAGCGCAGGCCCAATCCGTCGAAGCCGTGATAGCTGCCCGCGGTGGCGAAGGCGATCGTGGTGTCGGCACGCGCCTCGGCGCCGCGCACGGCCTTTGCCGGCAGCGGGATGGTCTCGCCGAAGCGAGTGCCCGAGGAATCGGCGACGATGCGCGCGGCCTCGTCGACGATCGAAATGCGGGTGCGGCCCCATTCCTTCTCGCCGAACAGCGAACGGTCGGAGATGATTGCCGGAATGCGCTCTTCCCAGTCGAACTCGACATAGAAGACGCCCGCGGGCCGGCCCTCGGCGCCGCGTTCGCGGATGCCGGTGACGAAGACGAGCACCGCGCGGTGATCCGACCACGGGTTCTGCCAGACTGCGTCGGTGTACCATTGATCGGGATGGCTGCTGCCCATCGCCTTCAGATATTGCGATGCGTTGGCGACATTGGTTTGGCGGACGCGCGCATTGGGGTCCGAGCAGATGATGATGCGGCCGTCGCGATCGGCGACGAAGGCATTGAGATAATAAGGCGAGGTGCGCGTGAACACCGCGAGCCGCGCCTGCGCGGCCGCGATCTTCTCGGGGGTCGGATCAAGCGTTGCGGCAATTACTTCGGCATCGGACGCCATTACCCGGAGGTCGACGCTGCGGCCGTAAAGGTGGCGTGTGACGTTCTGGATCAGCGCCTGCGCAAGCTCGACCAGCCGGGTGCCCTCAATCTCGCCGACCATTTCGTCGGCGATCCCGGCGCCCATTGCGAGGCGCTCGCGGACTTCGGAGCGGAATTCCAGACTGGCGTGGCGTGCCTGCTGGGCGAGCGCCTTCACTTCTTGCGCGACCACCGAGAAGCCGCGGCCGGCCTCGCCCGAACGGGCGGCCTCGATCGCGGCGTTGAGCGCGAGGAGGCTGGTGCGCGCGGCAATTTCCTCGCTCGTGCTGGCGAAAGTGTCGACCTCGTCGCGAAGGACGGACAACAAGGAGCGGATCCTGCGTGGCACGGACCCAACTGGTATCGGCGAAGGGTTAACGGAGCGTGGACTATTCCGTAACCGAAACGAAAAAAATCAGGGCTTCCTGAACTTTAGCGTCATTCGGTCGCTCTCACCGATCGCTGCATACTTGGCCCGATCCACGTCCTTCAGGGCATAGGTCGGCGGCAGCGTCCAGACGCCGTCGGTCCACTCGGTGGTGTCCTTCGGGTTGGCATTGGCTTCGGATGCGGCGACGAACTTGAAGCCGGCCTGTTCGGCCAGGCGGCGCACGGTCGAGACCTTGATATAGCCACTGTTCTTCTCGCGCTCGGCGCTGGCGCTTTCGGGGAGGCGATGGTCCTCGATGCCGAGCACGCCACCGGGCTTGAGCATCGCGAACATCTGCGCGAATGCCTTGGGCGAATAATCGCCCTCCTGCTTGTTGCCCATCCGCCAGTTATGGACGTTGCGGAAGGTGAGGACGACGTCGGCGGTGCCGTCCGCGACCTTGGGCTGGCCTTCGCTCCACGGGAAAGCGGCAAGCTTCACCTTGCCATAGGTGGCGGCGTCCTTGGCCTGAAGGCCCTGCACGCCCTTCAGGCCGTTCGGCCAAGGCGCGGCGGCATAGAGCGTGCCCTTGCCGGCGGTCAGCGGCGCAAGGATCTCGGTGTACCAGCCGCCGCCGGGCCAGATCTCGACCACGGTATGGCCCGGCTTTACGCCGAAGAAGCTCAGCGTCTCGAGCGGATGGCGATATTTGTCGCGCACGACGTTGGCAGGTGCGCGAGTCGTCGCGGCCACCGCGTCCTTGATCGTGTTTCGCTGGGTCTTGGGCTCTCCCGCCGCGACGCTGGCGACAGCGACCGCCGTCGTGAGAAGAGCGAACACGGTCAGGGTCTGGCGCATGACGAATCCTTGCCTAGATGGGCACAGGCCATGTGGGAGTTTTTTGGAACCATGCAACAACAATATTGGGGCGGGGCCGCGGTTGCCGTCGCGATTGCGGTGGTCAGCGGTTTCGGCGAGCACCGGCGCAAGCGGCGCCGCGACATGGACCGCGTAGGCTTCATGCCATGGACGCTGCTCCAGATGCTGGCGATGCTCGCCGCGCTGGCCCTGGCGAGCGTGGCGATCAACGTGCGTTAGGGTCTGTAGTCGATTGGATTCGATGCTGCGTCGATGCTCGGGGCACTTCGTCCTTAGCTCTTTGACGGCGTCGATCCCGGACCGAACGCAAACTCGCATTGGGTTGAACCTTGAGATTTTCCGCATGGCTACGCCGCCGCTAAAACATGCGCGACAGTGTGACCCTGGTGTGACCTTTGCGTTCGCACACGCCCTGATGCGACAGCCCTCGCCTCGACCAGCTAGCCTTGCACTTCGTTCGCCCCGAGCCTGTCGAAGGGCGTTTACTGCGCGGATGCTTCGCCAAGCGCAGCGCAAACGGGTCGGAGCTTCAGTAGAAGTCCGCCAGCGTCAGGCTGCGGCTGGTGCCGTCGCACAGGCCGATATTCACCGTGCGTCCGGGCGTGCCGATCGTCCATTCCAAAGTCCCGTCCCGGATATCGTCCGCCACGGCGATGCCGTCGGCGGCGCAGATCTGGTCGCCGGGCTTCCAGCCGCCGCCTGCCGCCGGCGAGCCGCGCATGACATGGACGACGCGCAGGGCCGTGCCGGAGACTTCGACCAGCAGGCCGCTCGTCGAGCGCGGGACGCGCGCCGCGATGGTATTTCCGGGCTGGAGGATCATCCGGCCGGCGCGGGGATCGAGCAGCACGCGATAACGCTGCAGCAGGCCCGAGCCGAGCCGGCCCGCCGCGCCGACCGAGGCAGAGAAGCCGCCGTCTCCCTCGATACGCAGTTCGGCTTCGCGCGGCGCCATGTCGGCGATCGCGAGCGAGGGGACGACCAGCGTGTCGGTGACCACCGGGCCGCCCATGCCCCAGCCGAGCGTCGTCGTGATCCGCGCGCCGCGATAGCCGGTCGATGCCCAGGCGGTATGGCTGAGCGTCAGCGACCCGCCGTCGCCGGTATCCACGATGACCGGACGGAGCAACTTGCCCGCCACGGTGACTTCGGACTGGTAGACGCCGTTCGGGCTCCTGCGGCGGAGCGGAGCGGTGTCGCCGAGGAAGGGCATGCGACCGCTCGGCAGGATACGGAAGCGGCGCGCGTCATAGTCGATGTCGAGCGCGCAGCAGGACAATATGTCCGCGCCGACCAGCATGTCGGCGCCGAAACGGATGCCCCCCGCCGGATCGGCGATGCCGACGCGGCCCGAACTACGCGTCAGGCCGCCGAACGCGATTGACGCGGCATTGGCCCAGGCGACTTCGACGCCGCCGCCGATTGCGACCGCGCGCTGGCGGTGTGCCGGCTTCAGCCCCGCGGTCCGCGCGAAGCTGCTGGTGACGATCGTGTCGCTGAGCCCGGTGTCGAGGATCGCCCATGCGGCATGGCCGTCGAGCGTGATTGGAAAGCGCAGTTGATTGTACGGGGTGAGCTGGAATTCGATCCAGCGCGCCTCGGTGTCCGGGGCGAGCGTGGTGCTCGGCTGGAGCTGGGCGAGCGCGACGACCGGAGCGAGCAAAGCGAGCATGAGCCAGCCTTAGTGCCGAAACGCCCATGGGGACATCGGTCTTAGAGACAAGCCTCGAGCATCGCCTGATCGAAGCCATATTGCTTCGCCTTGTCGAGCGTATAGGGGCGCAGGCCCATCGAACGGTATTCGCCGATGATCTTGCCGTCGGCGCTCTCGTCCAGATACTCGAACTTGAACAGCTCCTGCGTCACGATGACGGGGCCTTCCATGCCGATCACTTCGGTGACGTTGGTCACGCGGCGCGAACCGTCGCGGAGGCGCTTGACCTGGATGATCAGATCCACCGAGTCGGCGATCTGGCGCGAGATCGCTTCCTTGGGCACCTTGATGTCCGACATCATCACCATGTTCTCCATACGGGCGAGCGCCTCGCGCGGAGAGTTGGAGTGAAGGGTGCACATCGAGCCATCGTGACCGGTGTTCATCGCCGAGAGCATGTCGAAGCACTCGGATCCACGAATTTCGCCGAGGATGATGCGATCGGGGCGCATACGCAGCGCGTTCTTGACCAGATCGCGGATGGTGATCTCGCCCTGACCCTCGAGGTTGGGCGGACGCGTTTCGAGCGGCAGCCAGTGCGGCTGCTGCAGACGAAGCTCGGCGGCGTCCTCGATGGTGAGCACGCGCTCGCCCGGGTCGATCATCTTCGACAGGGCGTTGAGCATCGTCGTCTTGCCCGAGCCGGTGCCGCCGGAGATGACCACGTTGAAGCGGCTGGCCCCGGCGATCTTGAGCATCGTCGCCATTTTCTGCGACATCGATCCGCCGTTCGCCATCATGTCGAGCGTGATCGGCTTGGCCGAGAATTTACGAATCGAGATCGCGGTGCCGCGCAAGGAGAGCGGCGGCACGATCACGTTGACGCGGCTACCGTCCTTGAGGCGGGCGTCGGCAAGCGGCGTGGTCTGATCGACGCGGCGGCCGACCGAGTTGCAGATGCGCTGGGCGATCTGGAACAGATGCTCCTCGTCGCGGAACTGGATGTTGGCGAGCTCGAGTTTGCCCTTGCGCTCGATGTAGGTCTGCTCGGGGCCGTTGACCATGATATCCGAGATGGCCGGATCGGAGAGCAATTCCTCGAGCGGCCCGAGACCGAGCAGCTCGTCGACGAGCACCTTTTCGAGGGCGAACTGTTCGCGGCGGTTGAGCGTGAGCTTCAGCTCGGCGAGCACTTCGCCGATGATCGGGCGGAATTCCTCGGCGAGCTCGTCCTTGGACAACGTCGCCGCGGCCTCGGGATCGACTCGTTCGAGCAGGCGCGGAAGCACCTGTTCCTTGATGCGGTGGATCGAGGCCTCGAAGCCCTCGACGCGCGAATTGCCGGCATCGCCGGACGATGCCTGGCGATCGGCAAGCCGCTGCATCGCGTCGCTGTTGGCAAGGCTGCCCGCGGACGGATCGCGCTCCTCCATCGGATCGGGCGTGGCTGCACCCGGGAGGGGAACGCTGTTCAGCGGCGGAAACTGCTCGCCGCCCATCGGCATCGGATCCGAAGGCCGCGGCGCGGGCCCGGGGCCCTGCATCGGGCGTGCGACGCCGAACGCAGGCCGTCCGCCCGCTGTGCCGCCACCCATTCCGTTGCGTCGTCCGAAAGCGCTCATCGGTTAACCCATAATCCCCGCGATTGGGCAGGCTTAGCGAGCAAGGCTTTAGAATTGCCTAACCAATCCGGGCACGCGGCGGCGCGCGCGGATTGCATCGCCGCCGCCGCTGTGGGACGCTCGGCGCTTCGCCGGAGGATGCCCTGCCATGCTGCTGCTGCTCGCTTCCCTGACGCTCGACGCGCGGCAGCCCGATCTAGGCTGGCTGGCCGGGCATTGGTGCACCGAGCCGAAGAACGGAACCGTCATCTGCGACAGCTGGGCGCCGATGGACAAGGGCGTGATGCACGGCAAGAACATCAGCCGGACCGGCGGCACCGTCCGGACCAACGAGACCATGACGATCACGGTCGATGAATTGGGAATGGTCTTCCATGCCGAGCCGGCGAACCAGGCGCCCGGCGATTTCCGCATGGCGACGTTCGATCCCGCGGCGCGATCGGTGACCTTCGAGGAGCGCAGCCACGATTATCCGCAGCGCGTACGTTATCGGCGCGAAGGCGAGAAGTTGCTGGCGGAGATCTCGATGCTCGACGGCAGCAAGGCAGTGCGGTGGACCTTCCACCGCACGCTGGAATAGTTACTCGGCCTTTTCGGCGAGCACGGTCAGGCCGCGCTCGTTGACCTCGGCGAAACCGCCTTCGATGCGGATCGTCTCGGGCGCCATGGCGCCGGTCTTGTAGATTTCGAGATTGCCGTCGCGGATCGTCGACATCAGCGGCGCATGGCCTTCGAGCACGCCGAAATCACCCTCGGTGCCGGGGACGACGACCATATGCACGTCCTCGGAGCGGACGAGCTTTTCGGGAGTGACGAGTTCGAAGTGCAGCATGGATCGCCTATGGCTTGGGAGTTTTGGGAGTGGTCGCGGTTGCCTGCGGAACTTGGATGTCGCCAGACAGGAAGCTCACCGATAGCTGAACGCCGTCACGATCTGCCGCTGAAGATGCCAGAGCTTCGATCTTGACCCGCGTTCCATAAGCCGGGCTGTCAGGCTGCGGATCGCGCTTGAGGAGCAGCTTCTGCGCAAGCGGGCGCTGTGCCGACGCGTCGACCGAGCGCAGCACCGTGTAGCTCTTCTCCGCAAGCACTTGCTCGATCTTGTTCACGACCGGCACAGGATCGCCAAGCCCGGTCGCCATCAGATCGCAACCTTGCGTTTGGTAGATCACTGCCCAAAGGGCGCCACCGTCAGCAAGCGGGAACGATACATAGCTGCTGGGCAAGCTGCCGCGCCCTGCCGGCTGTGATCCCGCAAAGCGCGTTACAAGAGCGGGGACCTGCTCGAACGGCTTGATGTCTCCGGCTTCGCGATAAATGTTCATGTAGAGCTGTGGTCCAGCCGGCATCATGAACTTCGAAGAGCGCGAACTATCCTCACACAGCTTGATCGCGGAATCGATCGGCGCCGACACAGGTGCGGCAGGTTGGGGAGCAGAAGCTGCCGCAACCTGGGCCAACACCAGTATCACGCCGATGAAGCTCACGCCTCAGCGGCCAGCTTCTGGGCCTTGGCAATGGCGTCGTCGATGCCACCGACCATGTAGAAGGCGCTCTCGGGCAGGTGGTCGTACTCGCCGTTCACCACTGCCTTGAACGACTTGATGGTGTCCTCAATCTGCACGAACGCACCCGGGATGCCGGTGAACACTTCGGCGACGTGGAACGGCTGGCTGAGGAAGCGCTGGATCTTGCGCGCGCGCGACACGGTCAGCTTATCTTCTTCCGAAAGCTCGTCCATGCCGAGGATCGCGATGATGTCCTGCAGCGACTTGTACTTCTGCAGGATCGCCTGGACGGCGCGGGCGGTCTCGTAATGCTCCTGGCCGACGACGCGCGGCTCGAGCACGCGGCTGGTCGAATCGAGCGGATCGACGGCCGGGTAAATGCCCAGCTCCGAGATCGCGCGGTTGAGAACCGTGGTTGCGTCCAGATGGGCGAACGAGGTTGCCGGTGCCGGATCGGTAAGATCGTCGGCGGGAACGTACACGGCCTGCACCGAGGTGATCGAGCCCTTGTTGGTCGAGGTGATGCGCTCCTGCAGCGCGCCCATGTCGGTCGACAGGGTCGGCTGATAGCCCACGGCCGAAGGAATACGGCCGAGCAGTGCCGACACTTCGGCGCCCGCCTGGGTGAAGCGGAAGATGTTGTCGACGAAGAACAGCACGTCCTGGCCTTCGACGTCGCGGAAATATTCGGCGATCGTCAGGCCCGAGAGCGCGACGCGGGCACGGGCGCCCGGCGGCTCGTTCATCTGGCCGTAAACGAGCGCGACCTTCGAGCCTTCGGAAATGGCGTTGCCGTCGGCGTCCTTGGCGATGACGCCGGCGTCGAGGAACTCGTGATAGAGATCGTTGCCCTCGCGGGTACGTTCGCCGACGCCCGCGAACACCGAAGTGCCGCCATGGCCCTTGGCGATGTTGTTGATCAGCTCCTGGATGAGCACGGTCTTGCCCACGCCGGCGCCGCCGAACAGGCCAATCTTGCCGCCCTTGGCATAGGGCGCGAGCAAGTCGATGACCTTGATGCCGGTGACGAGGATGCTGCTCTCGGTCGACTGGTCGACGAAGAGGGGAGCCTCGGCGTGGATCGGCGACGTGATCTCGGCATTAACCGGGCCACGCTCGTCGATCGGCTCGCCGATGACGTTGAGGATGCGGCCGAGCGTCTTGGGGCCGACGGGGACGCGGATCTGCGAACCGGTGTCGGTGACCTGCTGGCCGCGGGTCAGGCCCTCGGTCGCGTCCATCGCGATGGTACGGACGGTGTTCTCGCCGAGATGCTGGGCGACCTCGAGGACGAGGCGCTGGCCGTTATTGTCGGTCTCGAGTGCCGAAAGGATCGCCGGCAGCACGCCGCCATCGAACGACACGTCGACGACGGCGCCGATGACCTGCGAGATGCGGCCGACATTGTTCGTAGTACCCGGACGGGTGATTTCAGCGGCGGTGGCCATTGTCGTTTCCTTGGCGGTCTAGCTGTTGGCGGGGGCACTAGCCCCGGTGCGGTGGAAAGTCACGGTGAGGCGGTCGGCCGCCTTCTCGATTGCGTAGTCGATCCCGTCGAGCTGGCCCTTGCCGGCCTCGCCCTTGGCGATCTTGTCGTGGATCGGCTTGGCGTCGATCTTCGACTGGAACAGGAAGTCGCGGACGATATCGGCGAAGCGCGTGCGCGCCAGCCCGGCGCTGTTCGCGTCGGTGAGCGCCAGATCGAACGTGAACGCGTCGATGCGGTCGGCCGCCTTGCCGGTGGCTGCGAAACCGACTGCGTTGGGCTGCTTCGCCGCGCTGTCCGAAACCATCACCGGAGTGCCGATGCTGGCGAAGCCCTGCTTCGTCGGGCCATAGACCGGCGCGTGGAAGCCGAACTGGTTTGCGGCGCTCACTGCCACATCAGGCTGGAAGGCACGCTGCCAGCCATTGACCTTGGCGAGGTCCGCCGCGCGCGCCTGCTCCTGCTTCTGCAGCGCTACGCCATCCTGCGAAGGCGCGCCGCCACAGCCGGCGAGCGCCAGCGCAGCGAAAAGGAGGACTGCGCCGTTGCGCATTACAGGGCTTCGGCGCCCGAGATGATCTCGACCAGCTCGGTGGTGATCGCGGCCTGGCGGGCGCGGTTGTACTGGATCGAAAGCCGCTTGATCAGGTCGCCGGCGTTGCGCGTCGCATTGTCCATCGCCGTCATCTTGCTGCCCTGCTCGGACGCAGCGTTCTCGCGCATCGCGCGATAGAGCTGGATCGCGACGTTGCGCGGGAGCAGATCGGCGAGGATCGCTTCCTCGTCGGGCTCGTAGATCACGGCGGCAGGGGCGGCGGTGCTGGGCACGGTACCCTCGGGAACCGAGGACGGCGCGACCGGGATGATCTGCTGCTCGGTCGGCTCCTGCGTCAACACCGACTTGAAGTTGGAATAGAAGAGATGCGCGACATCGAACTCACCCGCTTCGTAGCGCGCGATAAGATCGTCGGCATAGCCGCGGGTATCGGCAAACTTGAGCTTGCCCAGGTCGCCCGGCTCGATCGAATGGATGAAGTCCTTCGGGAACAGCCGGTTGAGCACCGCGCGGCCCTTGCGGCCGATGGTGTAGAACTTGACCGTCTTACCCTGCGCGATCAGCTCCTGCGCGCGACGGCGGGCCAAGCGGGCGATGTTGGTGTTGAATGCGCCGGCCAGGCCCTTGTCCGACGTCGCGACGACGAACAGATGGACCTGGTCCTTGCCGGTGCCGGCGAGGAGCTTGGGCGACGATTCGCTCACCGTCACCTTCGAGGCGAGGCTGGCGACCACGCTCTCGAGGCGCTGGGCATAGGGACGCCCAGCTTCCGCCGCCTCCTGCGCGCGGCGCAGCTTGGCAGCGGCGACCATTTTCATCGCCTTGGTGATCTTCTGGGTCGACTTGACCGAGTTGATCCGGACCTTGAGTGCCTTGAGACTAGCCATTTCTATCCATCAATTCGCTCGAGCCGCGTTCCAGTTGAACAGGAACTTGCGGTGTTCCGCCCAGGTCTGACCTTCGACATGGTCGCCGGCGAGACATGCGGCCGTGTGATAGGGGCCGGTGCCGTCGGTGGTGCGAAAGCTGACGCAGGTGCGCCCTCGCGCCGTCTTCCAGCGGCCCGCTTCGATCTTGCTGTCGTAGAAGGATCCGGTGACCGAACCATCCGTCGCCAGCGTCAGGACCATCGGCTTGGTATAGGGCGCGTCGCCGGGCTTGGCGGTCAGATCGACCGTCCAAGTCCCGTTCAGGCCAGTCGCGTCCTGGGCCGCCGCTTCCAGGGGAAGCAGCGCCGCCAGACCGGCACCGGCCAGAAGGCGAAGCGCGCGCTGCATCAGGCGAAGGTCTTGCCGAACTCGGTCAGCGCGGTCTTGAGCTGGTCGCGGACGTCGTCCTTGAGATCCTTGCTGTCGCGGATCGCGGTGAGGATGCCGGCGTGCTTCGAGCGCAGCTCGGAGAGCATCGCCGCCTCATAGCGGACCACGTCCTGCGCGGCGATGCCGTCGAGGAAGCCCTGCGTGCCCGCGAAGATCGACACGGTCTGCTCTTCGAACGGCAGCGGCGAGAACTGCGGCTGCTTGAGCAGCTCGGTCAGGCGTGCGCCGCGGTTGAGCAGCTTCTGGGTAGAGGCGTCGAGGTCCGAGCCGAACTGCGCGAACGCCGCCATTTCGCGATATTGGGCGAGCTCGAGCTTGATCGAGCCCGACACCTTCTTCATCGCCTTGGTCTGTGCGGCCGAGCCGACGCGGCTCACCGACAGGCCGACGTTGATCGCCGGGCGGATGCCCGCGAAGAACAGGTCGGTCTCGAGGAAGATCTGGCCGTCGGTGATCGAGATCACGTTGGTCGGGATGTACGCCGAAACGTCGCCCGCCTGCGTCTCGATGATCGGCAGCGCGGTCAGCGAGCCGCCGCCATTGGCGTCCGACATCTTCGCCGCACGCTCGAGCAGGCGGCTATGAAGATAGAACACGTCGCCGGGATAGGCTTCGCGGCCCGGCGGGCGGCGCAGCAGCAGCGACATCTGGCGGTACGCAACGGCCTGCTTCGAAAGATCGTCGAACACGATCAGCGCGTGCATGCCGTTGTCGCGGAAATATTCGCCCATCGCGGTGCCGGTATAGGGCGCGAGGAACTGCAGCGGGGCGGGCTCCGAAGCGGTCGCGGCGACGACGATCGAATATTCCATCGCGCCATTCTCTTCGAGCGTCTTGACCAGCTGCGCGACGGTCGAGCGCTTCTGGCCGACCGCGACATAGACGCAGTACAGCTTCTTGCTCTCGTCGTCGCCGGCGTTGACGCCCTTCTGGTTGATGAAGGCGTCGATCGCGACGGCCGACTTGCCGGTCTGGCGATCGCCGATGATCAGCTCGCGCTGGCCGCGGCCGACGGGAACGAGTGCGTCGATCGCCTTGAGCCCGGTCTGCATCGGCTCGCTGACCGACTGACGCGGGATGATGCCCGGTGCCTTGACTTCGACGCGGCTGCGCTGGTCGGCGACGATCGGGCCCTTGCCGTCGATCGGATTGCCGAGGCCATCGACGACGCGGCCGAGCAGGCCCTTGCCGATCGGCACGTCGACGATCGTACCGGTGCGCTTGACGATGTCGCCTTCCTTGATCTCGGCGTCCGAGCCGAAGATCACGACGCCGACATTGTCGGCCTCGAGGTTGAGCGCCATGCCCTGGATGCCGTTGGCGAACTCGACCATCTCGCCGGCCTGGACATTGTCCAGCCCGTGGATGCGCGCGATGCCGTCACCGACGCTGAGCACCTGGCCGGTCTCGGAGACCTGCGCGTCGGTGCCGAAGCTGGCGATCTGGTCCTTGATGACCTTCGAGATTTCTGCGGCGCGGATATCCATGTTCAGCCTTTCATCGCCTGCGCGAGGGAGTTCAGTCGGGTCTTGATCGACGAATCGATCATCTGGCTGCCGATCTTCACGACCAGCCCGCCAAGGAGCGAGGGATCGACCGAAAGGTCGACATTGACGTCGCGGCCGAGCCGGGTGCGCAGCTGCGCCTTGAGCGCGTCGACCTGTTCGGCGTCGAGCGGGTGCGCCGAAGTCACTTCGGCGGTTGCTTCGCCGCGATGCGCGGCGGCCAGCTGGCCGAAAGCGCGGATGATCGCGGGGAGCTGGCTCAGGCGCCGGTTCTGCGCGACCACGCCGAGGAAATTGGTGGTGGTCGAGTCGAGCTTGAGCACGCCGGCCGTCGCTGCGATCGCCTTGGCGGCGGGGCCGCGGGCGATCAGCGGGCTGTTGGTCAGCGCCTTGAAATCAGCCGACTCGTCGAGCGCCTGCCGCACCGTGGCGAGGCTCGCCTCGACTTGGGGCAGAGCCTTCGAATCACGCGCAAGCTCGAACAGGGCGGTTGCATAGCGTCCGCTTAGACTGGCCTGGATACCGCCGGAATTCTCCACGCGTGACTGTTCCTCTTGGAGGGTTAGGAATTGGCCCCATGCAAAAAAGGGGCACGCCGGGAGGGCGCCCCGATGGGTCGCGGCGCGGTTAGCATCGGTGTCACGGGGATGCAACCCGACTCCTCTGGACAAGCACGTAAGCAGCGGTGCTCTATGCGGCAGGGTCTATCGGCAATGGGGGGAATATGAACAGGAAAAGGCTGCTGCTCGCGGCTTCGGCGCTGGCCTGGGCGGGAGTCGCCCAGGGCGAAGTGCTGGAGATCACCGGCGAGTTCCCGGCGAACAATCGCGAGGCGAGTTTTCTCGAATCGGTCGCGGTCGAGCGCTTTGGTGGGAGCGACGGCGCGGCGCTGCAGATCGCGATCGAGCGGGCGCTCACTGGCAGCCAGTTCGAATTGCTCGCGGGGCGCACCGGGCGCGAAACCGCCGAGGGCTCGATCTCGGGAAACGTATCCTCCGGCGTCGACGAAACTACCTTCAAAAAGAAGGAGAAGAAGTGCGTCTCCAAGAACGACAAGGGCAAGTGCATCGAGGAGGAATCGCGCGAGATCAGCTGCAAGCGGCGAATCATCGACGTGAAGGCCGACATCCGCATCGTCCGCAATAGCGACGGCCGCATTGTTTACTCCGAGCCCAAGCCGTTCCGCGAGGAAGTTACCTGGTGCCCCGGCGGTAATGCGGGCCGCACGGCGGAGGACGTGATCGAGACCGCGATCCGCGACATCGCCGGATCGCTGCGCGGCGACCTCGTCCCGCATATGGATACTTATAAGATACGTGTGCGCGAGAGCACCAAGGGGCTCCCTAAGGATCTGGCGAACCGTTTCAAGGCGCTCGTCAAGCTGACCAAGCGCGACGCCATGGGCGCGTGCGCCGGCTGGAGCGCGATGCAAGGAGAGGCGGCCGAGCATCCGTCGCTGCTGTTCAACCTCGGCCTCTGTTCCGAGCAACGCGGCGCCTATGAGCGGGCCATCAGCTTCTATCAGGACGCAGCGCAGGCCGGCGCGAACGAAGGCCGCGAGGGCGCTGAACGTGCGACGCGGCTGATCGCTGGCCGCGAGGATGCAGCGGAGCGGGCGAAGCGCCGGCGCGGGTAAGGCCGACCCTTTCGCCCTGAGCCTGTCGAAGGGCGGCTATCCGCGGGCGTTGGGCTCGCGGAGAGCCCGGCTTCGACAAGCTCAGCCCGATTACGGACCCCCAACGAGAAAGGGCGGTGACACTCGATGGTGTCGCCGCCCTTCCATATTCGCTTCAGCTAGGCTTACCGCCCGCGACCGCCGCCGGCATTGGCCGGGCGCGCCGGACGGGCGTGGAACTTGCCCTTGGGACGCGCATAGTTGCGGGGGGCGTCGCCGGCGGGCCGATCGCCGCGGGGGGCGTCGTTGCGGCGCTGCTCGCCTGAACGCTCGCCACCGGCTTGCGCCGGACGGCGATCGCCGAAGGGCTGACCCTCGCGGCGCTGGCCCTGGCCCTGGCCCTGGCCGGGACGCTGGCCGCCACCGGAGCGGCCGCCCTGCTGCATCGCGCGGCCATTGCGGCCGTTCTGCTCGTCGCGGCCCACCGGCATCGGCGAGCGCGTCGACTTGATCTTGTTCGATTCGTTGATGAAGTCGGCCGGCAAAGGCACGATCGTCAGCTTCTGGCGCGTCAGCTTCTCGATGTCCTTGAGGTACGGACGCTCGTCATCGGCGCAATAGCTGATGGCGAGACCCGTCGCGCCGGCGCGCGCGGTGCGGCCGATGCGGTGGACATACTGGTCCGGCACGTTCGGCAGCTCGAAGTTGAACACATGGCTGACGCCCGAGACATCGATGCCGCGTGCAGCGATGTCGGTTGCGACGAGGATCTTGACCTTGCCGCTGCGGAACTCGCCCAGCGCGCGCTCGCGCTGCGGCTGGCTCTTGTTGCCGTGAATCGCATTCGACGCGACGCCGTTGCCGCCGAGCAGGCGGACGACGCGGTCGGCGCCGTGCTTGGTGCGGGTGAACACCAGCGCACGATCGATGCTCGGATCGCGCAGCGCCAGCGTCAGCAGCGCCTGCTTCTCGGCCTGCGCGACGAAAGTGACCTGCTGCTCGACGCGCTCGGCGGTGGTCGCCTCGGGCGTGACCTTCACTTCGACGGGGTTCTTGATGAACTGGCCGGCGAGCTCGCGGATCGTCTTGGGCATCGTCGCCGAGAAGAACAGGGTTTGGCGCTTGGTCGGAAGATCACGGACGATCCGCTTCAATGCGTGGATGAAGCCCAGATCCATCATCTGGTCGGCTTCGTCGAGCACGAGGATCTCGATGCCGAGCAGGATCGCATAGTGCTGATCCATCAGGTCGACGAGACGGCCCGGGGTGGCGACGACGATATCGACGCCGCGGGCGAGATCGGTCTTGTTCTTGTGAATCGACGTGCCGCCGAAGATCGTGGCGACGCTGAGCGGCGTGCCCTTGGCATAATGGCGGGCATTGTCGGCGATCTGGCTGGCGAGTTCACGCGTCGGCGCGAGGACGAGCATGCGGCAACCGCGCGGCTGGGCGCGCTTGCCTGAAGCGATCAGCCGGTCGATCGAGGGAAGCATGAAAGCCGCGGTCTTGCCGGTGCCGGTCTGGGCAATGCCGAGCAGGTCGCGACCTTCGAGCAGCGACGGGATCGACTGTGCCTGGATCGGCGTCGCCTCGGTGTAACCCTTGGTGGCGAGCGCGGTGAGAACGGTCTGCGAGAGACCGAGTTCTTTGAATTGCATTATGGACCTTACGAATACGGCCAGCGGGCGCGCACGGAAAATGGGCGCACGGAGGCGGGGTCAAAAAATTGACGACCCG
Organism: Sphingomonas sp. LM7; assembly: GCF_002002925.1. Taxonomy (NCBI): domain Bacteria; kingdom Pseudomonadati; phylum Pseudomonadota; class Alphaproteobacteria; order Sphingomonadales; family Sphingomonadaceae; genus Sphingomonas; species Sphingomonas sp. LM7. The sequence goes on from NZ_CP019511.1 coordinate 3,783,618, forward strand.
CGTGACTAGGGAAGCCGTGGTATAACCGAGGCAGAGCCGGGGCGACGCCCATCAGGGCCTTCGTCCGATCACGCTGCATGATGCCTCGCTGCGGCGCTATATGGTAGCAAAGCTGCCCTAAGTCAATGTGGCGCCAATACTGTTCTGGTTGCCGCGCGCTTCACTGCAAATCGAAAGGATTGCTTAACCAATCGGGGCGTAGCCCGGACGCTCCCATTTTTGCCGAGGAATTGGGCTGTGCTCGTCGCGCGTCTGGAAGTTCTGGGAGAAGTCGATCCGCGGGGCGCGGTGCGCTTCCATGTCGCGCGTGAAAGTACCCTGCGCGGCGCCGATGGCCATCCGTTCGAAGTGCTGGTCGACAATTTCTCGCGCACCGGCTTCCTGTTCGTCTCGGACGAGGCGTTTCCCGCGGGCACGCTGATTGCGATCGGCCTGTCGGGCGCGGGCTCGCGCGAGGCGCAAGTGGTGTGGAGCGAAGGGCGCCGGCACGGCTGCGAGTTCCTCGTGCCGCTGCCCCAATCCAAGATGGCGCGCGCGTTCGAAGGGCATGCGAGCGTTCTCGCCAACCTCGAAGCCGAACTCCGCAAGCGCCTGCCCCAGGCGCGGCCCGCGGCTGCCAAGGCGCCGCCACCGCCCGCACCGCCGCCACGCCATCTCCGCAAGCAGAAGCTCGTCGACGCGATCCGGCAGTTTCTCGACGAGTAGGCGAGCGTGGGTGTGCGTTGTGGGGCAGTGCCTCAAGCTTCAGTCTCGGTGAGACGGATAGGCCCCACCCCAACCCCCTCCCCTGAAGGGGTGGGGCTTGAAGGCACGCATTTTTGGGGACCTGAGGTCACACCAGGGTCACACTGTCGCGATGTTTCAGCGGCGGCGCGGCGATGCGGAAATCGCAAGGTTCCGCCCAACGCGAGTTTGGGTTCCTGCCGGGATCGACGCTGTCAAATAGCTAGGGCCAAGTGCCCGAGCGCGATCAGCAGGCGAAATCCTGCATTTCAAGCGGTTTGTCTGGCCGCAGCCTGACGCCCTCCGCCGGCGGGTAAACGGCCATCGCTCGGCCGCGCCCGATCTAATCCTGCGCCGGGTTTTCGCGATATGCCCGCTCGCGATAGTCGAACCAGTCGAAGTCCGCCGCGCGGCCCGTGCCCGCCATGTCCTGACACGCCATCCCCACGAACGCGCCGGTGAAGTTGGGCTGGCCCGGCTGGGTCGCCTCGTCGGACAGGATGCTCGCGTCGAACTGCTCGGCCAGCCAGGTCCAGCCGCCATCGCCGATCCGGAAGGCAAAGCGCAGGCGTTCGAAATCGACTTCGATGCGCAATTCGATCCGCCCCTCTGGGATCGCGATCGGCGCGGTGAAGGCGTCGGCCTGGGGTGCGTCGGGCAGCGCGGACATAACCCGGATGTGCCGCCCGACTTCGTCGTCATGGCTGACATGGAGGTAATGGAACTTGCTGCCATTATAATAAGCGACGAGCCCCGCGGCCTGTTGGAAATGCTCGGGCGCAAACTCCATCGCGCAGGATGCGGAATAGCAGAAATCCTGCTGGCGGCGCGCGACCAGCGCCTGGGTGAACAGGCTGCCGATCGTCTCGCGGCCATGGAGCCGGAGATGGCCGGGGCGGGCAGTCAGGGTGTAGATTTGGTCGGGCGCGGGCGTGCGCAGCCATTGCAGGTCGAGCGGGAGTTCAGGGCCGTCGAAATCGTAACGCGCTTCGGTTTCGCGGGCCGGTGAGGCAGGCATGGCGAGCCCAGGCGCCTCGATCACCGGCATGCCGGTGCGATCCTGCGTATAGAGCCAATCGTCGTCGCCCCAGACCATCGGCTGGAGTGCAGTCTCGCGGCCCAGCACGCAGCGCCCGCGATTGGCGAGCGGACGGCCGCAGAGATAGGCCATGTAGGTGCGGCCGTCGGCGGTCTCGACCAGATCGGCATGGCCGGCGCGCTGGAGCGGTGCATCGGGGCGGGTGCGGCTGCTGAGGATGTAGGTGTCGGGATGCAGCTCGTATGGGCCGCGAAGGTCGCGAGACCGCGCCATCGTCACGGCGTGGTTCCAGCCGGTGCCGCCCTCCGCGACGATCAGATAGTACCAGTCGCCGCGCTTGTAGAGATGCGGCGCCTCGGTGAGGCCGAGCGCCGTGCCGGGGAAGATGTTGGTTCGCTCGCCGATCAGCCGACGTTCGTCATGCGAATATTCCTGGAGGACGATCCCGGCGAAGCGGTTGTGGCCGGGGCGGTGGTCCCAGAGCTGGTTTACCAGATATTTGCGGCCATCCTCGTCGTGGAACAGTCCCGGATCGAACCCGCTGGAATTGAGATGGATGGGATCGGACCAGTCGCCATCGATCGTGTCGCAAGTGACGAGGTAGTTGTGGAAGTCGCGCAGGCTCGCGCCCGATGCGCCGCCGATGGTGGTGCGGCCATAGCGCTTCACATCGGTGTAGATCAGCCAGAAGCGCTCTCCGTCATGGCTGATGTCGGGCGCCCAGACGCCACAGCTGTCGGGATCGCCGCGCATGTCGAGTTGGGCGGCACGGACGAGCGGGCGGCCGACCAGCCGCCAGTTCGCCAGGTCGCGCGAATGGTGGATCTGGACGCCGGGAAACCATTCGAAGGTCGAAGTGGCGATATAGTAATCGTCGCCGACGCGGCAGATCGACGGATCGGGATTGAAGCCGGGAAGAATCGGATTGCGAATCATTGGGGCCGGTTCCTCCGGGCGCGGATTTCGATGACGATGCCGAGCAGCGCGAGCGCCAGCCCGAAGCCCCAGATCCCGCGCATCGCGATCGGCACGTCGCAGGCGCTGAAGCTGGTGAAGGCGGCGCACGGCACCGGCGCTACCCCGCTCGCATAGAACAAGGTGAGCCCGGCGGAGAGGATCGCGCCCAACAGAATCGGGATCCAGCCGCTGTCGCGTCCCGGATCCTCGCCGGGCTTGCGCACCAGCGTCCACAGCAAGGCCGCGGCGATCAGGTCGAAAATGCCCAGCGCAATGAAGAACGGGTCATAGCCGATCCGCACGACCAGCGCGCCGATCAGCAGCGTGAAGATCAGCACGCCCAGATTGGCCATCGTCCCCGCCATCCCCGCCACGGTGCCAACTTCGTTCTTGGGGAACAGATCGCTCGCCATGGTGATGCAGGTGACCGACAGCGTCTGGTGCGCGAAGGCGCCGATGCTGAGCAACGCCACTGCCATATACGGGCTGGTGACTCCGCCGACGAAGATCATGCTGGTCATCATCAACGCGCCGAGCGTGAAGGTCCAGCGGCGCGCATCGATCAGCGCGATGCCACGGCGTTCGAGCCAGAGCACCAGCGCCGGCCCGAACAGGCAGCCGATATCGGCGGCGACGAAAGGCAGCACCACCGCGATCGCCAGTTCGCGCAAATCGAAGCCGCGGACTTCGCTAAGGTAGAGCGGCAGCCAGAAAGTGAGGGTGGCCCAGGTCGGATCGGCGAGGAAGCGGGGAAGGGCGATGCCCCAGAAATTGCGCCGGCCAAGCAGCGACAGCACGGCGGGCTTGGCCCCGGTCGCCTGGACATGCGCTTCCTGCCCCGAGCGGATCAGCGCGAGTTCCTCGGCAGAGACGGTGCGATGCGCCTCGGGCGTGCGATAATAGCGCAGCCACAACACGACCCACAGCAGGGCCAGCGCGCCGGCGACGTAGAAGGCGGCGCGCCAGTTCCACCAGACGATGGCGATCGCGACGATCGGGCCGGCCAGCGCGATGCCGGCCGAGGCGCCGAGATTATAGATGCCGCCGGCAAGCCCGCGCTCGCGCGCTGGAAACCATTCGGAAACGACCTTGAGCCCGGCGGTGTGCGACGTGCCCTCGGCAAAGCCCAATGCGCCGCGCAGCACCGCCAGCCCCTGCCAGCTCGTCACCCAGCCATGCGCGAAGGTGAGCAGCCCCCAGGCAGTGGCGAACACCGCCATGCCGGTGCGCAGCCCGATGCGATCGAGGATGTAGCCGACCACTGGCTGGAGCATGATGAACGCCTGGAACACCCCGGTGACCCAGCTGTACTGCTCCTTGGTCATCGGCACGTCGGCCTGGAATTCGGGGGTCGCGACGACCACGCCCAATGTCTGGCGGACGAGATAATTGATGATCGTGCCCAGCATCACGATCGCGATGATCCACCAGCGCAGCGCGCGGGTACGTTGCCAGAAGCCCATGCGCCCCTCCTCTGCGCCCGTATCCGGCGCTGTTAGCGCTAACGGTGGCGCGGTTTCGCTTTGAGCGCAAGCCGCGGGATGTGGCGCAGATCGTGTGCGGCTATATCGGTTGCATGAGCAATCCGCAGACCATCAGCGACGATATCGCCTGGGCCGCCTTCGACGCGCGCGACCGCGCTTATGACGGGCGTTTCATCGTCGCGGTGACCACCACGCGGATATATTGCAAGCCGACCTGCCCGGCGCGGCGCCCCAAGCGCGAGAATGTGCGGTTCTATGCCGATGCCGATGCGGCGCGCGCCGCGGGGTTCCGGGCGTGCCTGCGCTGCAAGCCCGATGAAGTGGGGCGCGACCGGATCGCAGTGGCGCAGGCCGCCGCGTTGATCGAGGCCGCCGAGGAGCCGATCGGACTCGAGCAACTCGCCGCGCATGTCGGCTATGCGCCGCATCATTTCCAGCGGCTGTTCAAGCGCGCGACCGGCGTGACTCCCGCAACCTATGCCCGCGGTCTCCGCGCCCGCCGCGCCGCCGCCGCACTGACGCAGGAGGAGCGCGTGACCGACGCGATCTACGAGGCGGGCTATGCCGCGCCCAGCCGCTTCTACGAAACCGCCAATGCCCGGCTCGGCATGACGCCCAGCGCGTGGAAGCGCGGCGGCGCGGGCGTGACGATCCGCTGGACGGTTGCGGAGACCAGCCTGGGGCCGTTGCTGATCGCGGCGACCGACAAGGGGCTGTGCCGGGTCGCCTTCGACGAGGATGCCCTCCACCTCGCCCGGCGCTTCCCCGCGGCGGAGATTGCGCAGGGCGGCGCGGCGCTGGCAGAGCTTGCCGCGCAGGTCGTGCGCGAAGTCGAGACCCCGGGGCGCGATCTGGACCTGCCGCTCGATGTGCAGGGCACGGCTTTCCAGGAAGCGGTGTGGCAGGCGTTGCGCGCAGTCCCGCCTGGCGAGACGCGCAGCTATGCCCAACTCGCCACCCAAGCCGGCAATCCGCGCGCCGTGCGTGCGGCGGGGACGGCGTGCGGCGCGAACCATGTCGCGGTGCTGATCCCGTGCCATCGTGCCCAGCGCGCCGACGGCAGCATGGGCGGCTACGCCTATGGCATCGACCGCAAGCGGGTGCTGCGCAAGCGGGAAGGGGTGAGCGAATGAGCTATGTCATCGCCGGGATCGATCCCGCGCCGTTCCGGCAATTCTATGGCCTGTCGGAACAGGCGCTCGCCGCCGAGCAGGTCGTGCGGATGACCGCGGACGACGATTCCGGCTTTCCGTGCCGGGTGACGCTGGAGGACGCCGCGCCGGGCGAGACGCTGCTGTTGCTCAATCACGAGCATCTGCCCGATCCGGGCCCGTATCGCGCGCGTCACGCGATTTTCGTGCGCGAAGGTGCCGAGACGCCAGCGCTCTATATTGACGAGATACCGGAGCAACTCGCGACTCGACTATTGTCGGTCAGAGCGTTCGATCGTTACGCGATGATGACAAATGCCGATGTCGTGGAGGGATCCGCGCTGGAACCGATGATCGGCACGATGTTCGGCGATCCGGCCGTCGCCTTCCTGCACATCCATTATGCCCGGCGCGGCTGCTTCGCGGCGTGCGTGGATCGCGGCTGAGCTATTGCGGCGCGGCTGCCGGCGGTCCCGAGGCAGCGGGACTGCAGCTATAGACCAGCTTCTCGTTGTACACCGGCGGCAGGGCGGCGCGCAGCGCCTGTTGCTGCGTGGCGAGGCTGGCGCGCGCCGCCTGATCAGCCGAGCAGGTCTTGAGCGGCACGCCCGAACGCAGCGCGCGCGCCTTGGTCATCTGCGCGGAGGAGAGCAGATAGCGCGTGTTGGTGTAGGTGCGGCTCGCCGGATCATAGTCGAGCACCGAGACCGACTGTTCCTGTTCGGGGACCAGGATGCGCTGCCAGCGGGCACCTGATTCGGCATATTGGGTACGGCCGTTGATGCAGCCGTCGGCACCGATATCGAGATCGACCTTGTCGATGGCGGTGACGGTCACCCGGCTGCGTTCGGGGACGAGTGTGCACACCATCCGCCCGGTCGCCGACTGGCCCGGAACGGCCGGACCCGCACTCGCCTTGGGCACCGACAGGATCTTGGATTCGTCGAAATCGGGCCGGCTGAGGAACAGCGCGACCGCGCCCAGCATCAGCACGCCGCCGCCTGCCGCCAGCCAGATCGCCTCGCGCCGCCGGTCACGCGAGAACAGCATGCCGGCCCCGCCGAGCGCGAGCGCACCGAGGACGAGGAGCACCGCGGCGCCCGCCATGTAATTCTCGCGCGCGACCACGTTGCGCGAGCGCGCCTGGGCAATCGCATCCTCGCGCTCGGTCGCGTTCTTCGCTGCGTCGGTGCGCGCGCGCGCATCGGCATCGAGCCGCGCCTTCTCGTCGGCGTTGCGCTCCTGCGCCATCTGCTCCTCGACGCTGGTGCACGGCACGCCGACCGAGGCGAAGGGCTGCTTTGCGCCCTGAAGGAAGGCGGCAAGCTCGCTCCCCGCAATGGCGAATGCGAAGGTCGAATCGCCTTCGTCGCCGCGGGTGATCGCCGAATTGACGCCGAGCACGCGTCCGCAGCGATCGAGCAGCGGCCCGCCGGAATTGCCGCGCGCGATGCTGGCGGTGTGGAGCAGCACGTTGGTGCCCTGGAGCGTGCGATCGCCGGCGAACCCACCCTGCGAGCGGACCGGCGACTGCGGCCGGATGAAGTCCGCCGCCGACCGCGCCGTGGCGAGATCGACATTGCCCGGATAGCCGAGCGCGATCAGGCTTTCGCCATCGCTCGGCAGGCCGGTGAACAGCGTAAGCGGCGCAAGCCGGACGCCGCTGAATTCGATCAGCGCAAGATCGCGCTGCTGGTCGATCGCGACGAGCTTGCCCTGGAACGACTTGTCCCCTTCCGACGGCACGATGCCGATGACGACATTGCCCGGATAGCGATCGGCAAGCTCGACGACATGTGCGTTGGTAACGATCCGGTTCGGCGCAACCGCGAAGCCGCTGCCATGGCCGAAGCCGACGACTTCATCGTCCACCACTGCGATGGTGACGATCCGCACGACGCCGCGGCCGGAGGCGGAGATGTCGTCGGCGCGCGCAGGCGCGATCCCCGCCAGTGCCAGCACGACCATCATCAGCAAGCGCCGGACCATTAGCCACCCAAATCCCTTATTCGCACCGAGCTTTCGGGCAAAAGCGCCGGCGGTTCAAGCAGGCGCGGCGCGGGATTTCACATCGGCGCTCCCTTGGCGGCGGGTGCGTCCTCGTCTCCGTTGTCGGCGTCGCCGGCGGGCGGGCTGTCGATCGCTTCGATCGCCTGTTTGGCATCGCCCTTGTCGATCATCGCGATCAGCGCGGTCGCGCGCCGGGCATAGCCGTGGCCATGCGGGCTGTAGGCGAGCGGCGCGAGCATCGCGCGTGCTTCCGTCTTGTTGCCGTCGCGCAGGTACATTTGCGCTGCGTTGAAGCGAAGGGCGAGATCCTGGGGCGCGAGCTCGAACGCGCGGGCAAGGCCCTGCTTGGCATTTTCGCTCGGCGCAGCGCCCAGATCGACGAAGCTGCGGAAGTACAGGATCAGCAGCTTGGGGTCGTCGGGTTCGAGCCGGTTGCCCTGCGCGATGATCCTGCGGATCGCCGCCTGCGTCTCCTTGCTCTTGTCCCCCGCCTTGCGGGCGAGTTGCAGCTTCACCATCGCTTTGTAGAGCCAGGCATCGACGGCCCTGGGATCGGCAGCGATCGCGCGGTCCGCAGCGGCTTCGGCCCCGGGCAGGTCGCGCGCGTCATAGGCGGCTTCGGCAAGGACGATCTGCGCGCCGGGATCACTGGGGAACGGTGCCGCCGCCTTGCGCGCATCCTCATAGACGCCCGGCGCGGTCCTGGCGTTCACGCCGTTCTTGGAGCGGATGCGGACATCCATCGTCGCCGCTTCGCCCGGCGTGAGCTTGCGCAGGGTGACCTTGATCTGGCCGGCTTCCGCTGCGGCGATCCGATAGCCGATGAGCTTGCCGCGCTTGTAGCGTTCAAGCTCGGCGTCGAACGCGCGCAGGTCGCCGAACACCTGCGCGGCCTCGAGCGACTTCTTGCCCTGATTCATCGCCGTCAGATAGTCGGTGAGCTGGCCGCGCCGCTGGTTCGCGATCATCGTATAATGCGTGAGCAGCCATCCGCGGCCATAGAGCGCGCTGCGCTGCTCGCGGTCGAGCTTGAGCGTGTCGGCGATCAGCATCTTGTCGATCGGCAGGTTGTTTCCCGACATCAGCGTGCGCGCGCGATATTGCGGCGGCGCGCCGATCCGCACCGCGCCGTCCTTCTCGAAGTCGGCGGTCGCGAACACTTCGGCAAAGCCTTCGATGAACCAGGACGGATGCACGGCGTGCGGCGCGATGCTCCACATCAAATGATGGGCATATTCGTGGAAGAGGATGCTCTGCGCGTCGAGATCCGCCTTCGCGCCCGAGCCGATGCGGCGCGGCACCACCGCCATCGAACCGCCGGCGCGCGGCTTGTAGAACCCGCCTACGAACTTGTCGCCGATCAGATCGACCACGGCGTCGCGGTCATCGACGACATAGACAGTGACGCGGTTCGGCGCGGCGATCGGTTCGTCCTTCCACCGGCCATAGCGCCGCACTGCGTGATCGAACCGTTCGAGCTCGGTCGCGAATTGCTCCAGCCGCTCGGGCCGCTGGTCCGAATAGACGACGAAGTGCCGGCTGCTCGCCTCGTACCAGTCGGCCTGCGCAACGCCCGGGACGAGCAGAAGCAACGGCAACACCAATCTGCGAATCATCGGCACCCCCCGCGTCGCCACGAAGCTAATTCGCCGCGGGTGCCGCGAACAGGGTCGAATCGACGGGACTAGACGAAACTATAGGGATCGACGTCGACTGCGACGCGCACCTTGCCGCTCCATTCGAGCGCGCCCAGCCAGTCGCGGATCATGTCCTGCACGTCGAAGGCGCGGCGGGCATGGACGAGCAGGCGGAATCGGTGGCGGCCGCGCAGCATCGCCAGCGGCGCGGGGGCCGGGCCATAGACGTGCATTTCGTCACGGCGCGGCGCGGTGCGGCCGATCATCCGCGCGGTTTCCTCGGCGGCCGCCTTGTCCTCGCTCGACACGATGATCGCGGCGTAGCGGCCGTAAGGCGGGGCACCGGCGTCGCGCCGCGCCTCGGTCTCGGCGGCGTAGAAGGCGGCGCTGTCGCCCGAGACGAGCGCCTGCATCACCCGCGCGTCGGGCGAATGGGTCTGGATGAAGACATTGCCTGGCTTCTCGCCGCGACCGGCGCGCCCCGAGACCTGCATGATCTGCTGGAAGGTGCGCTCGGACGCGCGAAGGTCGCCGCCGTCGAGCCCGAGATCGGCATCGACGACGCCGACCACAGTGAGGTTGGGAAAATGATAGCCCTTGGTGACCAGCTGGGTGCCGACGACGATGTCGATCTCCTTATGCTCCATCCGGTGGACGAACTCTGCCGCCTTGGCGGGCGACCACAGGGTGTCGGACGTGACGATCGCCGTGCGCGCGTCGGGCCAGAGCACGGACACTTCATCGGCGATCCGCTCGACCCCGGGGCCGCAGGCGACGAGGCTGTCGGCTTCCTCGCACTCCGGGCAGATCTCGGGCGTCGGAACGGTGTGCCCGCAATGATGGCAGGTGAGGCGGCGGATCAGCCGGTGCTCGACCATCCACGCGGTGCAATTCGGGCATTGGAAGCGGTGGCCGCAGTGCCGGCACAACGTCAGCGGCGCATAGCCGCGGCGGTTGAGGAACAGCAGCGACTGTTCGCCGCGCTCCAGCGCCGCGTCGATCGCCAGGATCAGTCGCGGGCTCAGCCAGCGGCCGCGGTCGGGCGGCTCCTTGATCAGGTCGATCGCCTCGATGTCGGGGAGCTCGGCAAGGCCGTAACGGCCGGGCAGCTTGAGCTCCTCGTAGCGGCCGAGCTCGACCTGGTGGCGTGTCTCGATCGCCGGCGTGGCGGAGGCGAGGACTACGGTGCATTCCTCGAAGCGCCCGCGCATCACCGCGACGTCACGGGCGTGATAATGGACGCCCTCTTCCTGCTTGAAGCTGGTCTCGTGCGCTTCGTCGACGACGATCAGCCCGAGCTGGGGATAAGGCAGGAACAGTGCCGAGCGCGCGCCGACGACGACCTTGGCCTCGCCGCGCGAGATCGCCCGCCATGCTCGGCGGCGCTGTGAGGTGCGCAGCCCCGAATGCCATGCCACCGGCTCGCAGCCGAAGCGCTGGGCGAAGCGGGTAAGGAAGGGTTCGGTGAGCGCGATCTCGGGGAGCAGCACGAGCGTCTGCTTGCCTGACGCGAGCGCCGCGGCGACCGCCTCGAAATAGACTTCGGTCTTGCCCGACCCAGTGACCCCGTCGAGCAGGAAGGGCTGGAAGCTTTCCGCGGTTACCGACTGTCGCAGGATGCTCGCCACATCGGCCTGCTCGGTACTGAGATCGGGCGGCGCGAAATTGGGGTCGGGCAGCGGATAGGGACTGTCGGTATCGACCGTCACGCCTTCGATCGCGCCGACCTTGCACAACCCCCGGATCACGCCTTCCGAGACATCGGCGATCGTCGCGAGTTCGCGCACCAGTCCCTGCCGCTCGCCGATCCGCCCGAGCGCCTGCGCGCGCTGCGGGGTGAGCCGGTCGGGAACGACGCCGGTCGCGCGATATTCGGTGATCGTCGGCGCCGCCTCGAACGCCGCCGAAGTGCGCACCGCCATCGCCAGCACCGCCGAGGGCGGGCTTAGATAATAGTCCGCGGTCCATTCGACGAGGCGGCGTACCGGCTCGGGAATCGGTGGCGTATCGGCGACTGCGAGGATGTTGCGCAGGCGATTGTCGCCGATCTCCTCGGTCGGCAGCCGTTCGGGCTCCCAGACCACGCCGGCGAACTGGCGCGGGCCGATCGGCACGACGACGATCGACCCGGGTTCGACCGTCATGCCCTGCGGCACGCGATAGTCGAGCGGGCCGAGTGCCGGATGGAGGACGAGGATGCGAGCGCGCGACATGCCGCTCATATCGTTGCTTCGGACTCGCCTGAAAAGCCTGGCTGGCCTTGGGCGAGCATTTTGCGTGTAGTGTTCCCCGGCCTTCGCCCGGGAACAGCTAGAGGTTCAGCGAGAGCTGTACCGACAGCGCGTGATCCATCTGCGCGCGGCTGCCGTTCCGCGGGAAGCGATACTGGTTGAGATAGCCGACATCGCTCGACACGCCCTTGGCGATCGGCAGGGTCACGCCGACGATGTTGCGCATCCGGTCATAGCCCGCGCGCTGACCCCAATTGGTAGTGTTCGCCATGAAGAAGCTCTCATGGCTGACGAACAGCGACATATCCTTGCCGACCGGCTGGTTGTAGCGGAGGAGCGGGCGCAGGCGGATGCCGACCTCGTTGCCGTCGGGATGGAAGCGCTCGTCGATGCGGAAGCGCGACGTAAAGCGGCCATAGGACAGCACGATATGCTGGCGCAGGCGATTCTCGTCGTCGGCAGTGTTGCCGCCATGGCCGGCGACATGGCGATAGCCCAGGCCGATCTCGACATGCTTCGACAGCTTGTGGCTGACGATCCCGCCGATCTCGGTATGGAAGAGGCCGTCCTGGCGATCGCTGAAGCGCGCAATGCCTTCCAGCGTGACTCGCGTATCGTCGGAGATCGCCACGTTGGCGTTGGTCTGAAGCCAGAGCTGCGCATCCTCGACCTGCGCGTGCGCGGCACACGGCGCGAGCAGCAGGATCGCAGCAAGAAGGGGAAGGCGCGGCACGTTCGATATCCTCGGAAGAAAAGCCGGTCCGGTACGGCGCCGCCTGTAGCAATAGTATAGCAATATTGTCACGAAATCGTCTTGTCCGGGCCGGCGGTTGCTACGCAGCTCGGGCCTGCCTAAACTCATTTTGCCGGTCGTCCGGTGTAAAAAGGGGGAAGTGCCATGCTGCTGACTGCGCTCGCACTCACGATAGCCGTTCCACAATGCCGAACTTACGACGTGCGCCTTCCTGCGCCGCTGGCCGGATGGACGCGTACGGCAGGGGCACTCGATACCGGTGGCGCGGTCACGCTCCATGCCGGGCGCGATGGCGCGCTCTCCACGACCGTGCGCATCCGCAAGGCGGGCACCTATGGCATCGCGCTCAGCGAGCCGGGCTGGATCGATCTCGCGCCGGCACGCGGCAAGGCACTCGAATCGGTGGCGCACGGGCATGGGCCCGAATGCACGACAATCCGGAAGATCGTCCGGTACAAGCTGCGCCCGGGGACCTATCGCGTCACGGTCAACAAGCTTAAGGCGACGCGCGCACGGCTGATGCTGGTGCGCTACTGATTCGCCTGGGGACAGCCATGAAATTCTTCGCCGACACCGCCGACACCGCCGACATCCGCGACCTCGCCGATACTGGGCTGCTCGACGGCGTCACCACCAATCCGTCGCTGATTCACAAGGCGGGCCGCGACTTCCTCGAAGTCGTCGCCGAGATCTGCGAGATCGTCCCCGGCAAGCCGGTGTCGGCCGAAGTCGTCGCGCTCGATTACGAAGGCATGATGCGCGAGGCCGAGATCGTCCGGAAGATTGCCGACAACATCGCGGTCAAGGTGCCGCTGACGATCGACGGCCTCAAGACCTGCAAGGCGCTGACCGACGACGGCACGATGGTCAACGTCACCCTGTGCTTCTCGGCGAACCAGGCGCTGCTCGCCGCCAAGGCCGGTGCGACCTTCGTCTCGCCGTTCGTCGGCCGCCACGATGATAACGGCTTCGACGGCATGGCGCTGATCAGCGACATCCGCCTGATCTACGACAATTACGATTTCTCGACCGAGATCCTCGTCGCCAGCGTGCGTCATCCGATCCATGTGCTCGAAGCCGCGCGCATCGGCGCCGACGTGATGACGGCACCGCCCTCGGTGATCCGCCAGCTGGTCAAGCACCCGCTGACCGACAAGGGCATCGAAGGCTTCCTCGCCGACTGGGCGAAGACCGGGCAGAAGATCGGGTGATCTGTTCCCCTCCCTGAACGGGAGGGGATCAAGGGTGGGTTTGGAAAAGGTCGGGCTCGATGCCCAGCCTTTTCTTTTGTCGAGGCGTATCGCTGGGCTCGCTGCGCTCGCACCCACCCCCAACCCCTCCCTTGCAGGGAGGGGAGTCCAGGGGGCATTGTGTCCCGGTGACCGAACCCGCACTCCCGCTCCTTTACGGCCGGCACCTCGCCCGCGACCGGCGGCGTTCGGCGCACACCGTGCGTGCCTATGAGGCGACCGCGGTCCGGCTGGTCGCGTTCCTCCGGTCGCATTGGGGCGGCGAAGTTACCCGCGAAGCGCTGGCAGGCATCACTGCCGCCGATCTCCGCGCCTTTCTGGCGCATCGCCGCAATGACGGGCTGTCGAACGCTTCGGCCGCGCGCGAGCTTTCTGCAGTGCGCGGCTTCCTAAAATTCACGGTGGGCGACGCTGCCGAAATGCCGCGGCTGCGCGGGCCGCGGGTCAAGCGCGGCGTGCCGCGGCCGATCGCGCCGCACGAAGCCGTGGCGCTGGCCGAAACCGTGTCGGAAGAAGCGAGCGAGCCGTGGATCGGCGCGCGCGACTGGGCGGTACTGCTGCTACTCTATGGCGCGGGGCTGCGCATCGGCGAGGCTGTCGGCCTGACCGGCGCGGTGCTGCCGCTCGGCGCGACGATGAGCGTCACCGGCAAGCGTGCCAAGACGCGGCTGGTCCCGCTGCTTCCCGAAGTGCGCGAGGCGATCGAAGCCTATGCAAAGATCTGCCCCTATGGCGTGGCGCGCGACGTGCCCTTGTTTCGCGGAGCCAAAGGCGGGCCGCTGCCGCCGGGGGCGATCCGCAAGGCAGTGCGCTCGGCACGTACGACGCTGGGCCTGTCCGAACGAACCACGCCGCACGCGCTGCGGCACAGCTTTGCCACCCATCTGCTCGGCCGCGGCGCCGATCTGCGCGCGCTGCAGGAATTGCTCGGCCATGCCAGCCTCAGCTCGACTCAGATCTACACCGCGGTCGATGCCGCGCACTTGCTGGACGTGTATCGCAACGCCCACCCGCGGGCGTGACACAGGCCCCGCGTCGCGATAAAAGAGCGCGTGGGGGTTCAATGACTTACAGCTACGATACCGATATTGCGGCCGTGCAGCACATTCCCGACGTCGAGAAGATGCTGGAGGAAGTCTGCGCGCTCACCGGCATGGGCTTCGCGGCGGTCGCGCGCGTGACCAGCGAGCGCTGGATCGCCTGCCAGGTGCTCGATCGCATCGAATTCGGGATGAAGCCAGGCGACGAACTTCAGATCAAGACGACGATCTGCGACGAAATCCGCCAGAGCGCACGATCGGTCTATATCGACCATGTCGGCGCGCATGCCGAATGGCGCACGCACCACACACCGGCGATGTACGGGTTCGAGAGCTATATCTCGGTGCCGATCCTGCTGGCCGATGGCAGCTTCTTCGGCACGCTCTGCGCGATCGATCCGACCGAGCGCCACATTTCGCTGGCGGACTCGCTGCCGCTGATCGAGGCGATGGCAGGCCGGATCGCGATCGAACTCGATCGGCTTCGCGCGCTCGCCTAGCGCTGCGCGCGCGGCTTCCAGGTCAGAACGCGCCACAAATAGACCGCGAGCGCCAGCACCACGACTCCGGTGACCATCGGCGCGATCCAGTGATCGACCGTCTCGAAGCTGGCACCCAGCCAATAGCCGATGCCGACGAGAAGCGTGTTCCACACCAGACTTCCCGCAGTGGTGTAGGCGACGAAGCGCCAGAACGGCATGTGCAGCAGCCCCGCGGGGATCGAGATCACGGTGCGCCCGAGCGGCATGAAGCGGAACACGAACACCGTCGCGCCGCCCCACCGATCGAAGAAGCGCCGCAGCTTCTCGACATCCTCCCAATCCATCGTCAGCCAGCGGCCCCAGCGCTCGACTGCGGGCTTGAGCCGCTCATAGCCATAGCGCCGGCCGATCTCCCACCAGAACAGGTTGCCGACCGTGCAGCCGAGCGTGCCGACGGCGACGAGCGCGACGAAATCCATCTTGCCCTGGCCCGCGGCGATGCCGCCGACGCTCATGATCACTTCGGACGGGACCGGAGGAATGACATTCTCCAGCACCATCAGCAGGAAAATGCCGAAATACCCCCAGTCGAGCCAGTCGATCATCGGATCAGGCCGCGCGCTCGGCGACGCGGCGCTCGATCGCCTGCCAGATCAGCGCGCCGGTATCGCTGCCGTTGAACTTGTCGATTGCGACGATGCCAGTGGGGGAAGTGACGTTGATCTCGGTCAGCCATTCGCCCCCGATCACGTCGATGCCGACGAACAGCAGTCCGCGCTTCTTGAGTTCGGGCCCGAGCACGGCGCAGATTTCCTGCTCGCGTTCGGTCAGCTCGGTCTTCGCCGCCGAGCCGCCGACTGCGAGGTTCGATCGAATCTCGCCTTCGCCCGGGATGCGATTGATCGCGCCGGCGACCTCGCCATCGACCAGCACGATGCGCTTGTCGCCCGCCGCGACCGAAGGGAGGAATGCCTGCACCATGTGCGGCTCGCGATAGGCGGTGTTGAACACTTCGATCAGCGCCGAGAGGTTGGCGCCGTCGCTGCCCACCTTGAAGATCGCCTTGCCGCCATTGCCGTGGAGCGGTTTGACGACGATCTCGCCATGCCTGGCCAGGAATGCGCGCGCCTCGTCGAGGCTGCGGGTGACCAAAGTAGGCGGCATGAACTGCGCATAATCGAGCACGAACACCTTCTCGGGCGCGTTGCGGACGCTGGCGGGGTCGTTGACCACCAACGTCCGGTCGGCGATCCGCTCGAGCAGGTGCGTCGCGGTGATATAGCCGAGATCGAACGGCGGATCCTGCCGCATCAGCACGACATCGGTTTCCTCGCCCAGATCGAGGCTGACCGGATCGTCGAAGCGGAAATGATCGCCCGCGACACGCTGGACGCTGACCGGATGCGCCCTGGCCCAGACGCGGCCGTCCGAATAGTTCAGATCCTCGGCCGCATAGTGGAACAGCCGATGCCCGCGCTGCTGGGCGGAAAGCATAAGCGCGAACGTCGAATCGCCGGCGATGTTGATCGCATCGAGCGGGTCCATCTGCACGGCAACAACAAGCGACATTCGGCCTCCTTCGCCCGCTATAGGTGACCTATTCGACTAAGTCACCCCATCCAGGCGTTCTCGATATGGCGAGGTAGGGTGCGGGGGGCAATGAGGATCACGTCGACACGGATATCGTCGCCGGGACCGGCATAGCGCGGCATCAGATATTCCGCCGCGGCGGCCACCCGGCGCAGGCGGCGTTCGTCGATCGCGAAGTCGAGTTCGGCATTGGTGGCGCGGGTCTTCACTTCGACGAACGCGACCAGATTGCCCTTGCGCACGACGATGTCGACTTCGCCGGCGGGGGTGCGCACGCGCCGGTCAAGGATTCGCCAGCCGCGCAGCCACAGCCACCAGGCGGCGCGGCGCTCGCCTTCTCGGCCGCGATTTTCCGCGGCTTTTCGGGCGTTTGTCGCGTGGTGAGGCCGCTTCATCTTCATGAAACCCTGCCAGGGGTTGGCGCCTGTTGATAACTTTGATTAATCTTCACCATTCCGACTCACTAGAAGCCGGGTCGCAAGTCGTCACCGGGGGGTGCCGAAGGTTATGGAATCCAACGAAAGCTATTATCGGCGTCGCGCCATCCAGGAGATCGTGGCTGCACGGCACGCGATTACTGCGAACGCGAAAGCGCGAAGGCGATTGCTTGCCGAAACCTATGTCCGCCGTCTTTCGGAACTGACCGGATCGGATGAGAGCTTCCTGCTCGATTCCAATCCCGCGCGTCTGCAAGAGTTCGCCTAAGCCTTGAGTGCCATGGCACGGGCATACAGGGCCTTGCGGTCCAGCCCGAGCTTCTTGGCGACTTCGCCCGCCGCCTTTGCGGGGGGCAATCGAGTAAGCGCTTCGGCCAGCGCCGCATCGGCATCCGCTTCGCTTGCAGGCGCCGCTTCGCCCGGCGGCGCGACCACCACGACCATCTCACCTTTGGGGGGCGCATCGGCATAGCGCGCCGCCAGTTCGCTCAGCGTCCCCGTCACGCATTCCTCGAACCGCTTGGTGATCTCGCGCGCGACTGCCGCTTCGCGGTCGCCGAGCTCTTCGGCCAATGCGGCGAGGCAGCCGGAGAGCCGAGGCCCCGATTCGTAGAGCACCAAAGTCGCGCGAATCGCGGCGATCTCCGCAATCGCCTCGGCCCGCGCCTGCTGCTTGGACGGCAGGAAGCCGAGGAACAGGAAGCGGTCGGTCGGCAATCCCGCCAGCGTGAGCGCGGCGATCGCGGCGCACGGGCCCGGGATCGTCGTGACGATGTGGCCGGCGGCGCGCGCGTCGCGCACCAGCTTGAAGCCGGGATCGGAGATCAGCGGCGTGCCCGCGTCGGAAACCAGCGCCACTGCCTCGCTCGCCATCCGCGCGATCAGCCCGGGGCGCACCGCATCGGCATTGTGATCGTGATAGGGCAGCATCCTGCCCTTGGTGCCGAGGTGGCGAAACAGTCCGGCTGTCACACGCGAGTCTTCGACCGCAACCACATCGGCCTTCATCAGTATTTGAGCCGCACGCGGACTGAGGTCGCCGAGATTGCCGATCGGCGTCGCGACGATGTAGAGGCCGGGGGCAAGAACGAGATCATCCATCGGGGAGAGTCATGGCAGACGCCAGAGCAACTGTGCAACCGGGCCTTTGGAACATGCTGCGCGCCGCCGCCGTCGGCGCGGCATTGTTCCTCGCCGCCTGCGCCAGCGGGCCGCGAATCGTTCCGGAGGCCGAGCGCCCCGCGCCGGTCACCCGGCCGGTGCCCGTGGCGCCGCGCCCGATCCAGCCGGGACTGCCCCAGGACGTCGAGCGTCATCGCATCGCGCTGCTCGTGCCGCTCAGCGGTCCCAATGCCGGGGTAGGCCGCTCGCTCCAGAACGCGACGCAGCTTGCGGTGCTCGATACCCGCAGCGATGCGATGCGGATCACCACCTATGATACCGGTGCGGCCGGCGGTGCGGCGGCGGCCGCGCAACAGGCGATCGCCGACGGCAACCGGCTGATCCTCGGCCCGCTGCTCGCCGAAGAGGCGCGCGACGTGGCGCCAATCGCCCGGCGCGCGCGCGTGCCGGTGCTCAGCTTCTCCAACGATGCCAGCGTCGCCGGCAACGGCACCTATATCCTCGGCTACGTGCCCGCGCAGTCGATCGAGCGTGTGGTCAATTATGCCACGCGTTCGGGGATCAAGGACTTTGCCGGGCTGATCCCGACCGGTCTCTACGGCGAGCGCGCATCGACGGCGCTGCTGCGCACGGTGGAGGACGCCGGCGGCCGGGTCCTCGCGCTCGAGACCTATGACGGCCGGCCGGGCTCGATGGCGAGCGCGGTCGCCAAGATCAGCCGCTCGCCGTTCCAGGCGATCCTGATCGCGGGCAGCACCGATGGCGCGGTGACCGCGGCGCCGCTGATCCGCCGCTCGGCCACCGGCAAGACCGCGAGGCTGCTCGGCACCGAATTGTGGAACACCGATTCGGCGATCGGCGGCAAGGCGGCGCTCGGCGGCGCGTGGTTCGCCAGTGTGCCGGACAATTACTATCGCCAATATGCCAGCAAATACCGGGCGCGCTTCGGCGCGGCGCCGTATCGAATGTCGACGCTGGGCTATGACGCGGTGCTGCTGACGGTGCGGATCGCGCGCGATTGGCGGCCGGGCGACGAATTCCCCGCGGCGCGGTTGACCGAGCGCGAAGGCTTTGCCGGTCTCGACGGCGCGTTCCGCCTGGGCCGTGACGGCGTAGCTGAGCGCGCGCTGGAGGTGCAGGAAATTCGCGGGGGGACCACCGCCACGGTTTCGCCTGCGCCGCCGAATTTTAACGGCAATTGACGGCTATTCCTCACCCCGGCGGAAGCCGGGGTGAGGGACGGGATCAGGCGATCACCAGTTCGCGCAGGATCGCCTCCAGCACCGGCATGCCCGCTTCGGTGACGGACAGCCGGTCGCTCGCCAGGGTTACCAGTCCCTGCTCCTGCATCCGCGCCAGCGCATGCTGGTCGAGCGGCGCTTCGCCGCCGGCCAGCGCGGCGACGCGCGCGACATCGACGCCCTCGGGCAGCCGCAGCCCCATCACCAGCGCCTCGACCGCGCGCTCCTGCGGTGTCAGCGCATCCTCGATCTGCGTGCCATGGCCGTTGCGTGCCACCGCGCCGAGCCAGTTCTCGGGCTTCTTGTGCCGCATCGTCGCGTAGCCGCCACGCCGGCCATGGGCGCCCGGGCCGATGCCGGCATAGTCGCCATAGCGCCAATAGATCAGGTTGTGCCGGCTCTCCGAGCCCGGCCGGGCGTGGTTGGAGATTTCATAGGCGGGCAGGCCGGACGCCGCGGTGATGGTGCGGGTCGCCTCGAACAGGTCGGCGGCGGCGTCGGGATCATAGGCGGCGAGCTGGCCCTTCTCGAACAGAGTCGCGAAGCGCGTGCCGGGTTCGATGGTGAGCTGGTAGAGCGAGAGATGCTCGGTCCCGAAGCCGATCGCGCGGTTCAACTCGGCTTCCCACGCGGCGAGATCCTGCTCCGGGCGGGCATAGATCAGGTCGAAGCTCACCCGTTCGAACACCGATTGCGCGGTCTCCAGCGCGGCGAGGCCTTCGCTGACGCCGTGCGCGCGGCCGAGGAAGCGCAGCGCCTCGTCGTCCAGCGCCTGCAACCCCAAGGAGACCCGGTTCACCCCCGCCGCGGCAAGATCGGCGAACCGCGCGGCTTCGACCGAGGAGGGATTAGCCTCCAGCGTGATCTCGATGCCCGGTTCGAAGCCCCAATGCCGCTCCGCCGCGGCGATCACTGCCGCGACCGTCTCGGGCGGCATCAGCGAGGGCGTGCCGCCGCCGAAGAAGATCGAGCCGAGCTTGCGCCCCGGCAGCTGCGCCGCCTCCTGTGCGAGATCGGCGAGCATCGCGCTGCGCCAGGCGTCCTGGTCTACGCTCTCACGGATATGGCTGTTGAAGTCGCAATAGGGACATTTGGACACGCAGAACGGCCAATGCACATATAGTGCGAGCGGGTTGGTGTCGGTGGTCATTCGCTTGGCTGCTCGGCGCGGGTAACGGAATCGAACCCCGCGCGTAGCCCCTCAGGGCGTGGTGCCACAAGGAATCATGGGTTTGACGGTCTGAGAAGGGCTGGAGCGGGTAACGGGAATCGAACCCCGCGCGTATCCCTTTAGGGCGTAGCGCCACAAGGAATCATGGGTTCGGCGGCCGGAGGGGCTTGGAGCGGGTAACGGGAATCGAACCCGTGTATTCAGCTTGGAAGGCTGCTGTACTACCATTGTACTATACCCGCGAGCCGGCTGCGCGACTGCCACAACCCGCGGCTATCGGTCAACCGTCTCGCGCACAACAACCATCTTGCCGAAGCCGGAGGCCTTGCCGGGCTCGGTCTCGACCAGCACCACCAGATTGCGTTCGCCCTGGCCGGCGGGCAGCGTGACATCGAGCCGCGCGGGGGCGGGATCGCGCTTTTCGGCGATCTTGCTGCCATCGATCCAGATCTCGGCGGTGCCGGCCAGCTCGGTAAAGGTCAGCACGCCGCCGCGCTGGCGGACCCGAGCCGGCGGGGTGAAGTCCATCTGATAGCCGTTCCAGCGGCCGTCCTGCGAAGGTCCTTCGAGCCTGCCCGAGCGGCCACGTGCAGTGGCGTAGCGGTCGTCGGTGCCGATCTTGGCTAGGGGATCGGGCCGGGTGGTGGTGAACGGGGCGCGGGCCCAGAAGCTCAGCAGCATCTCGGGCCGGGTACTGGCGACCTGCGCGCGCGGCTTGGCGGCAATCCGGTCGATCGTCAGCGTCGCGGGCTTGAGCCCGGCCGCGGTGGCGCGAAGCGTGAGCCTGCCCCGCCCGGCATCGGCGCGGACGATCACCTGGGCGAGGCCGTTGAACAGTTTCCTGGTGTTGCCCTTTTCCGGGTCATGGTCGTTGGGGTTGCCGTTGCCGAGACCGATGATTTCACCGCCCTCTATCGTGAAACTCGCAGGCAGGTTCACCAGCGGTACGTGCCGCCCGCGCGAATCGATAGCGTCCACCGTAACCGGCTGGGCGTCCTCGCCGTCGCCCGCCATCACCCGACGATCGGGAGTCAGGCGCAGCGCGACCGGCGCGCCGACGGTCTCGATCACCGCATGCGAGACTTCGCGTCCGCCACGATAGCCGATCGCCTCGAGCTTGCCAGGCGCATAGGGGACCTGGAATTCGGGCTGCTTGAGCCGATCCACCGTCGCCTCGCCGACTGGCTTGCCGTTCAGGCGCAGTACGACGCGCTCGGCATTGGTCAGCGCCACCACGCGGATCGGCTGCCCTTCCTTGCCCGGCCAGCTCCAATGCGGCTGGAGCGCGAGCACGGGTTCGTCGTCGATCCATTGTGCGCGGTGCTGGAGGAAGGCGAGCTTGGGAAAGCCGCAAATGTCCATGATCCCGAAGAAGCTCGACGTGGACGGCCATTCGAACGGCGTCGGCTCGCCATGATAGTCGAAACCGGTCCAGACGAACCCGCCGGCGAGGAACGGGCGCTCGGCGATCGCCTTCCAGGCGGCGCTGTGGGTGGCGCCCCAGGGCGCGCCTTCGTCGTCATAGCTGGTCATGACGTTGCGGGCCTTGTCGCTCGCCCATTCGCCACGGGTCGCAAAGGCGCTGGTGTCCTCCGAGCTGGTCAGCGGCTTGTCCGGGAACGCGGCGTGATATTTGTCGTATTGCGGGATCTGGTAGTTGAACCCGACCACGTCGACTGCGTGGCTGACGTTGAGCGGCGTGAACATCCCGTCGTTCATCGCCGCGGTCACCGGGCGGCTGTCGTCGAGCGCCTTGACCACCGCGGCCATGCGCCGGACCATCTCATAGCCCTGCGAGCTGCCCTGCATCGGCTCCTCGTTGAACACCGACCACATGAACACCGAGGGCCGGTTGCGGTCGCGGCGGACCAGCCATTCGAGCTGCTCCATATAGTCGGGGCTCGGATTGAACTGGCGGTTCTCGTTCATCACCAGCAGGCCGTGGCGGTCGCAGGCGTCGAGCAACTCGGTTGGCGGGGCATTGTGCGACATGCGGATCGCGTTCGATCCGAGCGCCTTCAGCCGGCGAATGCGCCAGTCCCACAATGCGTCGGGAATCGCGGTGCCCACGCCCGCATGGTCCTGGTGGTTGCAGGTGCCCTTGATCTTGAGCGGCTGGCCGTTGAGGTGGAAGCCGGTCTTGCTGTCGAAGGCGAAGGTGCGGAACCCGATATTGATGCGGCGCTCGTCGACCTGCTTGTCGCCCGCATGCACGGTCACCAGCAGCGGATAGAGCGTCGGGCTGTCGGGTGACCATAGCTCAGGGTCCGCCACCGGCAGCGCGATGTTCGCCGTTGCGGCGACCAACGGGCGCACCGATACTTCGTCCGATCCGACTGCGATCTCCTGACCGTTTGCGCGCAACAGTCGCGCGCGAACGGTGACCGCCCGGTCGGCGGTGGCGACATTGCCGAGCGTGACTTCGACCGGGACGCTCCAGCTGCCGTCTGCGGTGCGCCGCGGGTCGCAATGCACGCCGTCGGTGACGATATGCACCGGCTCGCGCACCGCCAGCCAGATATGGCGATAGATGCCGGCGCCTTCGTACCACCAGCCTTCCATCGGCTCGGCATCGACGCGGATCGCGATCGTGTTCAATTCGTCGCCGAAGCGCGCATAGGGGGTCAGGTCGACATGGATGCCGTTATACCCGCTCCAGTTGCGGTCGACGATCGTGCCGTTGATCCAGATCGTCGCGTGCGTGGCGATCGCGCCGAAGTCGATCTCTAGGAACTTGCCCTTAAGCGCCGGATCGAGCCGGATCGTGCGGCGATACCAGCCCACGCCGCGGCGGCGATAGCCCTGGGCGATGTTGGCGCCGCGATCGACCGGCGCCTCGATCGCCCAATCGTGCGGCAGGGTAACTTCGCGCCAGTCGCTGTCGTCGAAGGTTAGTCCCGCGGCGCCGTGCGAGGCACCGGCCTTGGCATTCTCGTAGCTCGCCTGATGGCCCTTGATCTCGGGCATCGGCACGTCGCCGAGATGGAAGCGCCAGCCCTGGTCGAGCAGCAGGCGGCCGGGTTCCTCCGGGGTCGGGCGCGGATCGAGGCCGTCGCGCGGCGCGGGCATCGGCAGGTCATTGCCGTTATAGCTGTCCACCGCCTTGGCGCGGGCGGGGAGCGCGGGAAGCGCGGACGCCAGCGCCGTGGTTGCCAGAAACGCGCGCCGATCCATGCTTCTTCCCCTTATTTGCCCAGCCGCATCGTCACCGGCTTGGTGCGATCGATCGAAATCACCCCGTTCTTTTCCTCAAGCTCAGCGATCTGGAGCACGGTGCGTCGGCTCCAATCGGGATCCTTGGCGGCTTCGGGTTCGCCCGACTGGTGGACGAAGTAGACCAGATAAGCGCGGTCGCCGGAAACGATGACGTCGGGATGCTGGACCTTGGCGCGGTCGGTCGGGCGGGTGCCCGGCTCGCCACCGAGATAGCCGGGCTGCGCGGTCCACTGCTCGCCGTCGGGCGAATGCTGTACCAACAGCCCCTTCCACGCGTCGCTGACCAGCCACCAGCGCCCGCGCCAGCGAAACGCCTTGGGGCCTTCGCCGGGGGTGTCGGTGACAGCGCCGCGCACAGTCCAGGTCTTGAGATCGGCGCTGTCGGCGTACTTGATCGCTTTGTTCGCGCGCTCGTCATTGAACCACATGCGGTAGCCGCCCTGCGGCAGTGCCAGCACGCTCGCGTCGATCACGCGGTCCGAGCCGAGGTCGACGCGCTCGCCGCACTTCCAGCTTTTGAGGTCGCCGCTGGTGAGGTGGACGAGGAAGCGCGGTGCGTTCCAGTCCTGGAACACGCCGGGCACGACGGTGATCCACATGTGCCAGGTATCACCGAAGCGCTGGACTTCGGGCGCCCACAAGGTTGCGCCGGTGCAGCTCGCTGGAATCGCCGCGGTGCCCGAATAGCGCCACTTCGCGCCGTCCTTCGATCGAGCCACGCCGATCGTGGTGCCGTGCACCCAGCTGACGTCCTTGGGGTCGGCGAGCTTCAGGTCGGCGCGGCGATTGGTGTAGAACATCACCCATTCGCCCGTCCTGGCGTCATGGACGGTCGAGGCATCGGCGGCGCCGTCATGTACCGGATCGCGGAACAGCGGGACCGAAGCGACGGGGTCGGGGGCGAGCAGCGCCAGCGCAGCGAACAGCATCAGCGGCGCACCGCGGCGAGGGTGTTCCTCCCCCAGAGCTGCGCATATTTCCAGCCGGACAGATCCTCGACGACCGCACGTGCTTCCGGCGAGGTGGGCTCGGTGCCCCCGGCGCGAAGATGGTCGATCTCGGCCATCAGCACGCCATGCGTCCGCGCATTGAGCCGGAAGCGCCACGAGGCGAGCAGGCCGGCGAGCATGACCAGGATCGGCCCGAGGATGAGCAGCCAGGTGATCGTGGCGATCGCCTCCGGGGTCTGCTGCATGGCTTCGCCGGGTCCGGCCTTGGGCGAGACATAGCCGCCAAGGTCGATGATGAAGCCGGTGCAGATGATTGCGGCGGATTGCGCGAGCTTGCGCACCAGCGTCATGACTCCGGCGAAGATGCCCTCGCGGCGCTGGCCCGTGACTGCCTCGTCGACGTCGGGCAGGTAGTTGTAGATCGACCAGGGCACGAAGTTGAGCGTGCCGCGCCCGAGCCCGGCGAGCAGGATCGGCACGAACAGCCAGAAGATCAGCACCGGACTGAACGTCGCCGAGGCCGGGTTGAGCGCCGAGAGCATGTTTCCGTCGAGCGCGCCCAGGTCCGCGACGAAGCCGGCAGGCCGCAGGTAATAGAAAGCCAGGAACAGCAGCAGCCCGGTGCCGAAGAAGCTGATCGCGATGCGATAGGCGATCACCGGCCCGGTGCGGATGACGATGTTGATCGCGATCATCACCGAGATGAGCTGCGCCACATACATGATCGTCAGCAGCTGCGAGATGATCAGCGTCGCGCCCATCATCACCGTGACGACGAAGATCGGGAAGGCGGTGTTGAAGATGTCCTGCGAGATATAGCCGCCGAGATAGATCGACAGATGCTGGCGGAACGCGCGGATGCGCAGCGTCGAGAACAGGTCGCGGAACATCACGACCGGGATCAGCAGCGCAGTCTTGAGGTCGAGCGGGGCCGACTGCACCTGCTTCTCGGCGTCGGTATAGGGGCGCTCCCAGGTGAAGATCACTACCAGGGTGACGACCAGGCTGAAGATCGCGCCGAAGATCGCGGCCATGATCAGGAAGGTGCTGGGCGAATCCTTGCCGCCGAGGCTGCCGATGATCAGCGTCGGCAGATAGGAAGCGAGGATCGCGGAGCTCTGCGCGACGATCATCCGCGCGCCGGCGAACTTCGCCTTCTTGCGATAGTCGTTGGTCATCTCCGCGGCGAGCGTCTCCCACGGGATGAGGAACATCGTGTAGACGAACTCGAAGAAGATGAAGGTCAGCAGGTAGTAGGTGAAGCTGTGCCCGGCGATGAAGATCAGCGCGAAGCTGGGCAGCAGCGGGATCGTGGCGATGAGGAAGATTTTCCGCCGCCCGATGCGCCGGCCGATCCAGGTGTGGCGCAGATTGTCCGACACGTAGCCGATCAGCGGGCAGGTGATCGCCTCCAGCAGCCGCGGCAGGCCCAGGATCAGCCCGGCTTCGGCGGCAGACAGATTGCAGAAGGTGGTGAAGAAGTAGAGCAGCCAGCCGGTGATGACCGCCTGTGCGCCTGCGCCGAGCATGTCGCCGGAGCCCCAGCCCCAATAATTGTACCAGCGCGGCTGACGGTGCGCGGATGCGGTGGGCGCGGAGGCGCTGCTCGCCATGCGGGGTTTCCTCTCTGGGGTACAGCCGCCGGGAATTCGACACCGTGCCGACACCCGTTCTTTACTCCATATTCTGAACCGCTATCATGATATGTGGAACGACATCAAGTCGGCGGGAGAGAAGAGGATGCGGCTGGGACGCACGATTAGCCAGGCATTTGCGCTGGGCGCGCTGCTGCTGGCGCCGGCCGCGATGGCCGACCCTGCGGCGCAATGGGTCGACACGCTGACCGGGCACAAGGTCATCCGGATCAGCCGCGAGGCCGACAGCGCCAGCCTCTATTTCCACCAGAACAGCTACACGCCCCAGGGCGACAAGATGGTGATCTCCGTCCCCGGCGGGATATCGGTGATCGACCTCAAGAGCTGGGAAGTCACGCCTTTGGTCAAAGGGAAGGGGCTGATCCTGCTGTTCACCGGCCGCAAGACCCGCACGGCATATTATCAGACCCGCGCGGGCGAGGGGAAACCCTGGACGATCCACGCCGCCGATATCGACTCGGGCAAGACCCGGAAGATCGCCGAGATCAAGGAGGGGTTCATCGGCTCGATCAACGCCGACGAGACCTTGCTGCTCGGCCAATGGGCGGAGACCGACAAGCCGCTCCAACCCGGCGCCAAGCCCGGCGACAACAACAAGTTCGGCCAGGCGCAATATGCCGCCAACTGGCCGGATGGCCGCCCGATGACCTATGCCGATGCCAAGGAGGTCCGGCTCAACGACCGGCTCGAGGCCAAGGTGCCGATGGAGATCTTCACGATCGACGTGAAGACCGGGGCGCGGAAGGTCGTCACCGCCTCGACCGACTGGCTCAACCATATCCAGTTCTCGCCGACCGACCCGCAGCAGATCATGTATTGCCACGAAGGGCCGTGGCACAAGGTCGACCGGATCTGGACGATCCGCGCCGACGGCACCGGCAAGAAGCCGATCCACAATCGCACGATGAACATGGAAATCGCGGGCCATGAGTTCTTCTCGCCCGACGGCAAGACGATCTGGTATGATCTCCAGACCCCGCGCGGCGAAGTGTTCTGGCTGGCGGGCTACGACCTCGAGACCGGCAAGCGCCGCTGGTACAATGTCGAGCGCAACGAATGGTCGGTGCATTTCAACCAGTCGCCCGACCATAAGCTGTTCTCCGGCGACGGCGGCGACAGCGAGATGGTCGCGCACGCGCCCGACGGGAAGTATCTGTACCTGTTCACGCCCAAGGCGATCCCGGACGTCGCCGGCATCCACGCGCCGGGTGCCGAGAACCTCATCGCTCCCGGCACGCTAGACTCCGAGAAATTGGTCGATATGCGCAAGCACGACTACCGGCTCGAGCCCAACATGACCTTCACCCCCGACGGCAAATGGATCGTGTTCCGCGCCAACTTCGAAGGCGCGAACCACATCTACGCCGTCGAGCTCGCCAAGGCGCCGGTGAAGTGAAGGGCACCCTTCGCGCCGGCCTGGCGCTGGCGCTCTGCCTTGCCGCGCCTGCCTTTGCCCAGCCGACCGAGCGCTTGTCGATCGACCAGGACTGGCGGCTGTCGGTCGGCGACAAGGTCGACGCCATGGCGCCCGCATTCGACGACAGCGGCTGGAAGCGGGTCGATGTCCCGCACGACTGGTCGATCGCCGGCCCGTTCGACGAAAAGGCGCGCGCGACCGGATCGGGCGGCTGGCTGCCCACCGGCGTGGCCTGGTATCGGAAACATTTCGCGTTGCCCGAAAGCGCCCGCGGCCGACGGGTGTTCGTCGAGCTTGACGGGGTGATGGATCGCGCCGGGGTGTGGATCAACGGCCATCATGTCGGCCACCGTCCCAATGGCTATTCGAGCGTCCGCTACGAGCTGACGCCGTTCCTCAAGGTGGAGGGCGACAATGTCCTCGCGGTCCGCGCCGACACCTCGGCCCAGCCGGCCTCGCGCTGGTATGCCGGCGGCGGCATCTATCGCCACGCGCGCCTCGCAATCAGCGGCGACGTGCATTTCGACCAGTCGGGCATCGCGGTGCGCCCCGCCAAGGTAACCCGCGAAGGCGCGGACGTGACCGTCAACGCCAGCATCCGCAACATGGGCGACAAGGCAGTCAACGCCACGCTTTCGGTCGCGATCCGCGATCCCGGCGGGCGAGTCGTAGCGCAGGGCGAAAGCAGGCGCGGCGGGCTCGACGCCAATTGGACCGACGCGCTCGAGGCCAAGCTCCGCGTCGCCAATCCGCGGCTGTGGGACACGACCGACCCGGCGCTCTACACTGCCCAAGTCACGCTCACCGGCGCGGACGGTAAGGTGCTGGATCGGCAGACCGAGCGCTTCGGCATCCGCGACGCGCGCTTCGAGGCCGCGACCGGCTTCTGGCTCAACGGCCGCAACTTCAAGCTGAAGGGCGTCGCGATCCACGCCGATGGCGGCGCGTTCGGCATGGCGGTGCCGCTGGCGATGTACGAGCGGCGGCTGCGCGGGCTGATGGCGCTCGGCGTCAACGCGGTCCGCACTGCGCATCATCCCTTCTCGCCCGAATTCCTCGATCTGTGCGATCGGCTCGGGCTGATCGTGATGAACGAGGCGTTCGACATGTGGACGGTCGCCAAGAACCCCAACGACTATCACCTGTTCTTCACCGACTGGTCGTCGCTCGACGCGCGCGATTTCGTCAAGCGCGACCGCAATCATCCCAGCGTCGTGATCTGGTCGATCGGCAACGAAATCCACGACACGCCCTATCCGCTGGTCGCCAAGTCGATCGTCGAGCGGCAGATGAAGATCTTCCACGCCGAGGATCCGACGCGCCCGGTGACGATGGCGCTGTTCCGCCCGAACACGACCAAGGATTATGAGAACGGCCTCGCCGACATGCTCGACGTGGTCGGCCAGAATTATCGCGAGAACGAGCTGGCCAAGGCGCATGCCGACAAGCCGTCTCGGAAAATCATCGGCACGGAGAACAGCAAGAACCGCGGCAGCTGGCTCGTGGTGCGCGATAATCCGGCCTATGCCGGCATGTTCCTGTGGACCGGGGTCGATTATCTCGGCGAGGCCGATCGCGCCGGCTGGCCGGTGATCGGCAACCCGTCGGGCCTCACTGACCGCAGCGATTTC
Organism: Sphingomonas sp. LM7; assembly: GCF_002002925.1. NCBI lineage: Bacteria > Pseudomonadati > Pseudomonadota > Alphaproteobacteria > Sphingomonadales > Sphingomonadaceae > Sphingomonas > Sphingomonas sp. LM7. The sequence continues at coordinate 3,812,806 of NZ_CP019511.1, forward strand.
GTAAAGCCGATCGGCTGGGAGCGCGCGGGCTGGTGGGCCGAGAAGCCGGTGGTCAAGATCGCGCGGCGCGTCACCGAGGTGATCGACACCAGCGAGCTGCCGACGATGGTCGGCGTGGCGATGCCGCAACCCCGCGGCCCCGGCGCGCTGATCGACTGGTCGCCGGAGAATCGCGCGCCGCACCCGGAAGCGGTCGAGGTCTACAGCAACGCCGCCAGCGTCGAACTCTTCCTCAACGGACGGTCGCTGGGCAGCAAGCCGCGCCCCGCCGACGACAGCGCGCGCCGCTGGGACGTCGGCTTCGCGCCCGGCACGCTCCGCGCGGTGGCGCGCGATGCCGCGGGCAAGACCGTCGCGACCGACGAACTGCGCACCGCCGGCGCGCCTGCCGCGATCCGGCTGATCGCCGAGGCCCCGACGATGGGCAGCGACTTCGACAGCGTCGGGTTCGTCCGAGTCGAAGTGGTCGATGCCAAGGGGGTAGTCGTGCCGAGCGCGGCGAACCGCGTGCGCATCGCGGTCGAGGGGCCGGGCAAGCTCGTCGCCTATGACAATGGCTCGCCGACCGAGCATACGCCGTTCGCGGCAGCCGAGCGGCCGGTGTTCGGCGGGCACGCGCTGGCGATGCTGCGGGGAACCGGGCCGGGGACCGTGCGAATCCGCGCGACCGCACCGGGGCTCAAGGCAGGGATCGCGACAATGGTGACGCGATGACGCTGCGCCTGCTTGCCGGGGCTGCGGTGGCGGTCCTGGCGGCAGTCGTAACACCGCCGCCGGGCGCGCGCTCGCAAGCGGTTGAGGCGGAGGCCGTGCCGGTGCTCGGGCCCAAGCCCTTCATCGCCTATTTCAGGCCAGCACCGGCCAAGGAGCTGTCGCGCATCGCTTGGGGCGCGGCCGAAGTCGGGCCGCGCGATATTCGCAATGGGCTCGAAGACGCCACGATGGCCCGGTGGAACTATTGGGACGGGCAGGTCCTCAAAGGACCGGACGGCAAGTACCGCATGTTCGCGAGCCGCTGGAATCAGGCACTCGGTCACAAGGCGTGGGGCCTCTCCGAAGCGGTCTGGGCGATCAGCGAATCGCCTTTCGGTCCCTATCGCGACATGGGCCTGACCTGGCCCGGCGACGAAGCGGGCAAGGGGCACAACATCACGGCGCTGCGCCTGCCTGACGGTCGCTACGCCGTGGTGACCAGCGAGACCCGTAGCGGCGACGTGTTCGTCTCGTCTTCGATCGACGGACCTTGGCGCAAGCTCGGCAGCATCATCGTCGACCAGAGCGCGTTCACGTCGGTCAAGACTCCTGGCGATCTGCCCAATACTGCGCCGGCCAAGCCCTGGAAGGCATCCAACGTCAGCCTGATCGCGCGGCCGGGCGGCGGGTTCGCCATCATCCAGCGCTCGGGCCAGATCCTCGTCAGTACCAATGACATCCTCGGCCCCTACAAGGTGATGGGCGACAGCATCTATCGCGGGCTGCCGGGGCTGCCGCAGCGCGACATGCGCGCCTATGAGGATCCGGTGATCTGGTTCAGCGGGGGCTGGTATCATGTTCTGGTCAACCATTGGCGCGAGCGCCGCGCCTATCACCTGATTTCGCGCGACGGCGTGACCGGGTGGCGCGTTCAGGGCCTGGCCTATGAACCCGGCGCCGATTTCATCCGCTACACCAATGGCGTGGTGAACCACTGGAACAAGCTCGAACGTCCCGGGGTGCTGATCGAAAACGGCCATGTCCGCGCGCTGACCTTCGCGGTGGTCGATACGCCCAAGGAATCGCAGACCGGCAGCAACGGCCATGGCAGCAAGGTCATCGTCGTGCCGTTCGATGGTGTCGCGATGGACCGCGATCTGCGCGATGCCGACAAGGACCCACGCCGCTAGCGGCGGGCGCTCAGTAGGGCACGAAGCGAATCGCTTCGACCAGGATGCCGCCGGTTTCCGCGCCCAACTCGATCCGATGCGTGCCCGCGGTGACCGCTTCGGGCAGTTCCACCGAGATGCGGTTGTCCAGCACTGCCTGCGCCCAGGCGGGATTGCCTGTTTCGCGCGTGATGTTGAGCGGATACACCTTGCCGTCGATGCGCAGCACCAGCTGCAGCGGCGCGCCGTCGCCATCGGCATAGGTCGGGATCAGATCGACGATCGCGCGCCAGCGGCCGGTCGGAAGGGAGAGCGCGGCCGTGCCTGCGACTGCGCGGTCGGTGCGTGATCCGAGGACCGGCCCGTTGCGGCCCAACCCGGCGACCGAACGCCAGCTTCCGGTGAACCTGCGGAGATCGAGAGTGATGTCGCGTGATGCCGCAGGCTCGGCGAGCACCGCCGGCGGCGGTCCGGCGGACGACGGCGCGGGCAGCACCGGCGGCGTGAGGCGATAGCTCTTCCACTGGCCGTCCGCGGGTTCGACGGCGATGAAGCCCCGCCATTTGCCGGCGGCGAGTGCGTCATAGGTGCCGGTCAGCCCGGCGATTCGCGCATCCGCCGCGCGTGCTTCCGTGCCGCGGGCGAGGGCGCGGGGCAAGTCGGCGTCGCGGAGCCGGTCATGCGCCTCGGCGGCAAAAAAGCGGCGATTGGCTTCGGCAGCGGCTTCGACCGGATAGCCGAGCAACTCGAAAAAGGCGTCACGGCGGGCTTCGGGGATCTGCCCGGCAATCCTGCGGACGCTGGCGACGTTGCGATCGAAAGCCACCAGCCGGGCATCGGCCTCGGCGACCGAATAGGGGCTCATCCGCGCCTTCTGCCCGGGCAGATGCCATTGCAGATGTTCGGGCCGGCGGATGAAATTGAGCCGGTGATGCTCGGCGAGGACGGCGGCGATCTCGTTGGCCTGCGCAGCGTCGATATTCTCGGCGACCCAGCGCCGCGTCCAGGCCTCGACGCCGAGCGCGCGGGTGCCCGGCGCGTCCCAGGCGAGCGACAGGAAGTAATCGGTCTCCCGCTCGGCCGGCTTGATATCGCCGACATTGACGATCCACATTGCGCGCGCGCCGAGGTCCCAGGCGCGCCCCATTTCCTCGGCGATCAGCGCCGTGGGCGTGGTCGATAGCCACAAATACGAGAGCGGCGCACCGAGATAGGAAAGGTGGTAGTAGATGCCCGATCCGCCGGGACGCTTGCGTTCCGCGGGCGTCGGGAAGCGGCGGATATAGCCGAAATTGTCGTCGGGCCACATCAGCGTCACGTCGTCGGGAATCTCCAGCCCTGCGCGATAGACGTCGAGCACTTCCTTGTACGGCGTGAACACCTGCGGCACGCGCTCGACTTGGCGGGAAACATGCCGGGCGAGCATCGCGCGCTGGTCGGCAATGATGCTCTCCAGGAATTTCCGGCGCGTCGCCATGTCGTCGGCGCCCTGCATCCCGCTGTCGTGGATGCCGCGCATGCCAAGCGTCCAGATGCTGTCGTACTTCCCGTTGGTGCGAGTGCGCTCGTCCCAATAGGCGCGGACGCCGTCGGGGTTCTTGCCGTAATCATAGTCGTGCGCATCGGCGGTCCATTCGCCAACATTGTTGCGCAGCATCGGTTCGGCATGCGACGAGCCCATCACGATGCCGTAGCGGTCGGCGAGCTTGGCATTCTCGGGGTTGGCGTTGAAGGCCGGGCTGATCTTGTGCATCGCGGGCCACAAGGTGTTGGCCTTGAGCCGCAACAGCAGTTCGAACACCTTGGCATAGGTCTTGGCCCCCATACCGCGTGTGCCGGGCTCGAAGACAGTCGCCGACCAGGGCGTGAGGCCCCAATCCTCGTCGTTGATGAAGATGCCGCGATATTTGACCGAAGGCGGTCCGAAGCGGCGCGTGCCCGGACGCACGCTGAGCCTGGCCTGGCGGAGCGGCGTGACGTCGGCCCACCAATGCCAGGGCGATACGCCGATCGCGCGCGAGAGTTCGTAGATGCCGTACGCAGTGCCGCGGCGGTCGCTGCCCGCGATGACCAGCGCGCGGCGCACGCCGGGGGCAGGGCGCTCGACAGTGGCGATGACGAAGCTTTCCCATGCGCCGGCGAGGCGCTTGGCGTCGAGCTTGCCGGTGGCGATGAGGCCGTCGATCGCGGGGTTCCTGCCGATCGTGCCGGCCCAGATCGGATCGCCGCCCGCGGTCTTGCCGGTGACGGTGGCCAGGTCGCGGCGGAGGTGGTCGGCGGCAAGCGTGACGACATCGGCGTCGCTGGCTGCGGTGATCACAGTAGCGCCGGCGAGGTTCAGGCCGGGCGCGTCAGGCCGCGTGTCGATCCAGTCGGCGAGCTGGGCGTGCGTGGGGGTGGCAAGAAGGAGGGTGAGCGCCAGCAGGAATGATGCAATCCCCTTATCCTGCCCTGCGAGGGGGTGGCGCCGAATGCGTCGGAGGGGGAGGATGGCGATGCAGCTGATGATCGACCGACGTGCTTCCGCCCCCTCCGTCATGCTGCGCATGCTACCGCCCCCTGGCGGGGAAGGATTTGTGGGCGTGGCAGCCGGCATCTATTCCTCGACCCGTACGCCGATGGCGTGCTCGCTGTGCACCGGCGTGCCGCTGGCCTGCGCTACGCGGACCCGGCGGAGGGTGACGTCGCGTACCGGCAGCTCGGCCTGCCCCTTGATCTCGCTGACAAACTTCGCGCGCTCGACGCGCACGTCGCTGACATGGATGCCTTCGATCGGGGTGAGCCGGCGGTCATAGGTCGGAGTCAGCGTGCGCCATTGGTAGAGCACGTCGGTGTCGACGCTCAGCACCCCGCCCGCGACTTCGGTCGCGCTGACGTTGGACAGATGGATGTTGCGCACGAATCCGCCGCGCCGCTCGTTGGTCTTGACGAACAATATGTTCTGGATCGTGCTCTTCGCGTTCGAGCCCTGATGGTCGAAATGGCAATTGTCGACGAAGACATTCTCTATCCCGCCCGATAGCTCGCTGCCGATCGCCATCAGCTGGTGGCCGTTCTTTACACGGCAGTTGCGCATCACGATGTTGCGCGCAGGCGTGTGCAGCCGCCAGCCGTCATGGTCGCGGCCTGACTTGACCGAGATCGCGTCGTCGCCCTGGTCGAACACGCAATCCTCGATCAGCACGTTCTGGCTCATCTCCGGATCGACGCCATCGTTGTTGTGGCCATGCGCTTCGATGCGCACGCCGCGGATGACGACGTCGCGGCACAGATGGGGATGGATCGTCCAGAACGGGCTGTTCTGAATCTGCACGCCTTCGATCAGCACATGCCGGCAGCGATTGAACTGGATGAAGTGCGGGCGGAGATTAGCCTCGGCTCGGGTCATGTCACGTCTGGCGACGGGCACGCCCTTGCGCGCCATCTGGTAGAGTTCGACCAGCGCATCCATGTGCGGCTTGGGCCGCGCATACCAGATTGCCCAGGTGTCGAGCCGGGCGAGCAAGATGCCCTGGCCGGTGATCGCGACATTCTCGCAATCATAGGCGTAGATCAGCGGCGAATAGTTCAGGCACTCGATGCCCTCCCAGCTCGTCGGCACCGCGGGGAGGTAGTCGCCAGGATCGGGCGAGAAGGCGAGCGTAGCGCCTTTCTCCAGATGCAGCTCGATATTGCTGCGCAGGTGGATCGGCCCCGACGCCCAGATCCCCGCGGGGATCACGACCCGCCCGCCGCCCGCGGCATAGGCCGCGGCGATCGCATCGGCGACGGCGCGCCGGTTCGCCCGCTGGTCGTCGGGCTTCGCGCCATATTCGGTGATCGGAAAGCCGCGCACGGCGCCGAAATCGGGAATTTCGATCGCCGGCATGTCGAACGGCGCCGCGACGCGCACTGCCTTGCGCCGTACGCCCTGCGCCGGGGCAGGCGCGGCGGCAAGCAGCGGGAGCATCGCCCCCGCTGCCAGCACGTCGCGGCGGAACATCAGATATAGGTCCGCAGGAACTCGCCGAGCGCGCAGATCGCGAGGCTCTGGCCATAGGGCATCGAGGTCAGGCGGATGTCCTTGTAGAATTGCTGGGTGTCGCCCATCGCCGTGCCGAAGCTGACCTGCTGGAGCTCGCCGGTCGCGTCGATATTGGCGAGCACGCCCTTCACTGCCTTGATCCCGACCTGCTCGTATTCGCGCGGCAGATAGCCCTTCCGCACGCCCTTGAGGATGCCGTACGCGAAGCCCGCGGTGGCCGAGGCCTCGAGATAGCTGGTCGGATCGACGATCAGCGTGTGCCACAGCCCGGTCTCGGGATCCTGCGTCTCGGCGAGCGTCTTCACCTGCGCGGCGAGCGTATCGATCAGGAAGGTGCGGAACGCGTCGCCTTCGGGCAGATCGAGGATCTCGATGATCTCTGGGATCGCGATCGTCACCCAGCAATTGCCGCGCGCCCAGAGCGCCTCGGCGAAATTGTGCCGGCCGTTGAAGTCCCAGCCGTGGAACCACAGGCCCGTCTTCTTGTCGAAGAGATACTTGATGTGGACGAGGAACTGGCGCTTGGCCTCTTCCACGTATTGCGGGCGACCCAGCAGCAAGCCGATCTTGGCGAGCGGCAGCACCGACATCATCAGTGTGTCGTCCCACATCTCGCCGGGATTCTCGTCGTTATAGACGATGTGCTGGAAGCCGCCTTCCTCGGTCTTGGGCAGGCCGTCCTTGGCCATCAGCCATTCGCACCAGGTGTCGAGATACGGGATGTAGCGCGGGTCGGGCTCCTGCTCGTACAGGTAAGCGAGCGTGATGAACGGTGCGACGGTATTGATGTTCTTGGTCGGCGTGCCTTCCTCGAAGCGATCCTCGAACCACTGCTTGATGATCGCCAACGCCTTGTCGTCGCCGGTCTGCTCGTAATAGCGCCACATGCCGAACAGGCCGACGCCGTGGGTCCATTCCCAGCCGGCCCAGCCCTTGGTGTCGATGATGCGACCGTCTTCCAGATGGAGGAGGAATTCGCCGGTCTCGTCCTTGATGTTGACGAGATTGTCCATGAGCAGATCGATTTTCGACGTGATCTCGCTGCGCGGAACGTCGTGCGTGAGGGCGGCCAATTAGAGTCTCCTGGTATGGGTAGAGGTGCGAGTCACTGGGTGACTCCATAGTCCTTCGCCATCTTTTGGTAGAGGCGAATGAAAGTCGGATCGGCGTCGTAGCGGCCGCCGTGATCGCGGGGCTTGCGCGGCGCTGGCGGCGCGGGCGCGGCACCCGGCGCTTCGGCGCTGTTGATGCCCTGCGAGAGTAGATTGGGCTTGGGTCCCTCGCCGGCGCTGACGCCACCTTTCAGGAAGATCGCTTCCTGGTGCCGGGTCGGCTCCCAGATATAGCTGCCCCAGCCATTGGCGCGCGCGTGGACGAGATCGTTGAGATAGCGTTTCCGCGACGAATATTCGATCGCGAAGAAGCCCTTGTCGGGATAGCGCCTGGCGAATTCGGCGAAGGTACGTTCCCAATCGCCCTCGGCCTGCTGCTGGTAGCAGGAGAAGCCCAAAGCATCGAAATCCACGCCGCGCTCGATCAGACTGTCGGTCCAGTGGCGGACGATCGGCCAGTGCCGGCCGAGATGGTTGTGGATCGCCAGCGGAACGCCGGGCAGGGTCGCGCGCGTCGCCGACACGCCGGCCTTGAGCAGCGCCGCGAACCGATCATACCCGCCCGCGCCGGTCACCTTCATATGGACGTCGTCGGTCTGCGGGTTGCCGGTCGGGATGGTCAGCGGCACGCGGCCCTCGGGCCACAGCATCCCGAAGGTCGTCTCGTTGCCAAGGATCGCGAGGTCGGGTGCGGCGCCGGCCTTTTTGAGCGCGGCCCAGGTATCGGCGGTGTAGCGGTGGACGGTGTCGACCAGCTTTGCGAAGGGCAGGTCGGCCCAGGCGGCGGGCTTGTTCTGGTGCTGCGGATCGGCCCAGGTGTCCGAATAGTGCAGCGTCGTCGAAAGGTGGAACCCGGCGCGTTTGATCCGCAGCGAAAAGTCGGTGATCTGTTCGAGGCTGCACCACGGGCCGCCCGGCTTGCCCTTCGAATAGCCCTTGGCCGGATCGACGAACAGCCGCAGCTTGAGCGCGTTGAACCCGGCCTCGCGGAAGATCGCGAGCGGGTCCTTCTTCACCCCGTCGAGATAATAGGTCGCGCCGGCGAACTCGTCCTCGGGCACCCAGGAGATGTCTGCGCCGATCAGATAGGGCCAGGGCCGCGCGCCCTTCGCCGCTCGCGCGGGGAGCGGCGCGAGCGCAAGCGCCGCACCGCCTGCGATTGCCTGGCGGCGCGTTGCCTTCACTTGAGCTCTGCCGGCGTTGCGGGGGCGGCGACCATCCGCACGGGAATGCCGCCCTTCACATTGCGCAGCGTCACCAGCTTGACCGCCTCGAGCGCATTGCCCGGCGCGCCGTCGCTGGTCACCGCGAGTGCGATGCTGTTGCGGCCGCGATGGTTGAGCACGCCCTCGGGGATCGGGAACACGCGCTGCGGGCCGACATGCGCGATGAACTGCCCCATGTTCCAGCCATTGACGAAGATCAGCACGCGATAGGCCACCTTCGAGCGCGGCGTGGTCGTGTCGCCGAAGGCGAGCCCGATCGTCGCATCCTGGCCCTTGGGCACGGCGAGGTCGAAGCCGGTGCGATACCAGCTCGTGCCTTCGCTCGCCTGCGCGGCGGGAAGCGAAGCCATCTTCCAGCCGCGATCGTTGAACCCCGGCAGAGTCCAGCCGCGCCGCTCGCCATCGAGCCCGCCATTGTTGGGCACGCCGCGCACCGGATCGAACAGATCCTCGCTACGGCCGTTGATCTTCCACGCGATCGGGATCGCGAAGCTCGGGCCCGCGACGGGCTCGATCGATGCCGAGACCAGCCCGCGCGCTTCCTTGTGGAAGTCGTCGGCGTCCAAGTCCCAATTATGCCCGTTGTTGCGCACCATCACCGACAGCACATGCTCGCCGGGCGCGCGCGCCGTGTCGGGCAGCGTGAAGCTTGGCGCGCCCGTAGTAATAGGGCGCGGCAGCCCGGCGGGAATCTCGTCCTGCCCAATCAGCTTGCCGTCGAGGAACACCTGGACCATCCCCGAGCCGCCGGCGCCGTAGTGCAGCTTGAGCCGCTGCGCATCGGCCGAGCCGGAAAAGCGCCCACGATACCAGATATCGCCTTCGTGGAAGCCATAGGCGTCCATCAGCATGTTAGGCTGGCCATCGGCGCGCGCAGTGATGCTGGCATAGGCGCGGTTGTCGATCCTGGCCCAGTCGCGGTCGTTGAAATCGGGATCGGCCTCGGGCGAGCCGCCCGCGACGCGCCAGTCGGTGAGCACGGGGAGGGGGAAGCCGACCGGTGCCGCCAAGGGTGCGGTGGCGGTGACGCTGCCCGAATGGGTGCGCGTCGTCGCAACCTTGAGGCCGTTCCACGTCGCGCTGCGAGCGTCTGCCGGTGCCCAGATCTCGAGCGGAGTGGCTTCGCTTGTGTCGCCGGTGAGGGCGAGCACGCCCTTGGCGGTCTTGGCGCTGCGTACCAGCGCAGGGCCGCGGACGAGCACGTCACCGGTGCGCCAGAACTTTGCCCCTTCAGCCTCGTCGCCGATCAGCAGCAGCAAATCGGGGCGGCCGCCACCGCTGATCCGCACGCGGGTAAGCCCGCGATGCGCGTAGCGCAGCTTGAGGTCGCCCTTGGTGTCGAAGGTCGAAGTCGCGCCGCCTTCGAGCACGGTGACCTTGGGCTCGCTGGCGTAGCGCAGCACGGTCTCGCCGGCCTCGCCGGTGCGGCCGTAGATCAGTGCGACGTCGCGATTATCCTGCTTCAGGATCGTTTGCAGCTCGGACGTCGAATAGACGAGGCGCTGGCCACCCAGGTTCACACCGGCGACCAGCCACTTGGCGTCGAAGCCGTCGAGCTCGAGCGGCAGCGTATAGTGGCCGTCGGGCAGGTCGGCAGTGACGGTGAAGCGGTCGCTGGTCTGGCCGTTCGAGGGCTTGTGCGTGACGAGCAGGAAGCGCGCGTCGGTCTCGGGCGACTTGTTGTGATAGACTTGGATGCGGTCCGACGAGATTTCGGGTCTGCCCGCCGGGATCATGCCGGCAAGATCGGGCACCGCGGCGATCAGTCCGCCGAGCTGCTTCAACTCCTCGGCCTTGGGGCGCACCTCGCGCGTCTCGGACAGCGCCGAGCCGTAATCATAGCTGGTGAACACCACCGGTGCCGGCAGCCAGCCCCAGCTCGTGCCGCCAAAGCCCATATAGAAGCTCTGGATCTGGATACCGTTGGCGAGGTTGGTGCCGTAGAACACCCGCTGGAAGCGCTTGCCGCGCTGGACCGCATTGCACTCGTATCCGCCGTTCGATCCCCAATAGTCGAACCAGCCGCCGCCGAACTCGGCAAGGAAGCCCGGCGTGTTGGGCGATGCCGAGGCACCGCCCCTGGCGCCGCCGGGGCCGTAATAACCCCAGTCGGGCGCTGCTGACCCGCGGGTGGGCTGGCCGTTCACCGTGCAGGTGCCGCCGGGATAGCCGTCGAACGCGTACATATGGTTGGGACCGGGGACGGTCTTCTCGACCTTGCTATCCTCCGGCACCCAATAGCCGTTGCGCCCCTGGTCGTTGTGGAAAATCGGCACGTTGATACCGTCCGCCAGCGCCTTGGCGAACAAATGATCCATGTAGCGGCGCTGTGCCGGGGTGGTCAGCGCCAGCTCGTTCTCGATCTGGTGCAGGATCACGTTGCCGCGATTGCCCTTGCCGTCGCCGTTGATCTGATGCTTGACGATGATCGCGTTGATCCTGGTCAGCCATTCGTCCGAGGCGGCAAGATATTCGGGATCGTCGGTGCGGGCGCGGCCGCGCTGGTTGACCAGCCAGCCGGGGAAGCCGCCACGGGTCAGCTCGGCGTTTACGTATGGGCCGGCGCGGGTCATCACCCACAGGCCTTCTTCCTCGGCCATCGTCAGCAGGCGGTCGATGTCGCGAATGCCGCTGAAATCGTAGACGCCCTTTTTCGGACTGTGGAAGCCCCAGTCGAAATACAGCGCGACGGTGTTGAACCCGCTCGCCTTCATTTTCTGGAGTATGTCACGCCACAGATCGGGCGAGGGCAGGCGGAAGGCGTGCATCTCGCTCGACCAGACGACGAGGCGCTTGCCGTCGATCATCAGCGAGCGCGCGTCGTAGGAGACCCGGCCGAAGCTCTTGACCGGTGCGTTGAAGTTGGCGGTCTGGCGGGCTTCCTGCGCAGCGGCGGGAACGGCGATCAGCGCCGAAGCGGCGAGGAGGGCTGCGCGGATCATGCGAGGTGGAACACCGGCTTGAGGGCCCATTCCTTCGGCTTGTTGCCGGGTTCGACTTCCATCAGCGGCGCCATGTGATCCCACCATTTCTGCATTACCGGATGTCCCGGAAGCGCCTCACGCGTGTTGTCTTCGGTAAGCTTGAGCACCGCGAACAGCGACAGCGTCTCCTCGTCGAGGAAGATCGAATAGTCACGGACGCCACTGTCATGGAGCAGCTCGGCTAGCTCGGGCCAGATCGCGTCGTGGCGCGCCTTGTATTCGTCGACGACGCCGGGCTTCAGCTGCATCCTGAATGCGTGGGTGCTGGTCATGCCCTCTCCTGGAACCCATTATGTGGGATTGTAATACAACATTTGGATAGTCGAACCGCGGCGCGGCGTCAAACGGACTCGGGCCAATATTGCGCATCCGCGGCGCGCGCGGCAGCGTCGTCGAGCAGCACCGGTGGGCGACGATCGTCCCGTTCGCGTCGCAGCCGCAGCTTCTGCACGTCGAGCCCGATCACGTGCCGCGCCCAGAAGCCCCAGGCCGGCGTTGATCCGAACATGCTCGGTTCGGGATAGGCATCGGCGAGTTCGGGTGGAGTTGCGACCGGCTCGGACAGCCCGCCGCGGAAGGCGAGGTCGATGTCGCGCAGCTGGACGCACTCGATCGGGTGCTCGGGCAGGCCGGCGAGGATCGCGGCGAAGCGCGGGTCGATGCCGGTGGCGGTTAGTCCGCGTATCTCGACATTGCGCATCGCCCCGGGCCGGGTGCCCTCGGGCCCGCGCAGCCGCGCGCCGAGGCGGAGAAAGAGCGGCGCGGTGGTGACATCGTCCATCGTGATGTTCTCGGCGAGCACGCCCTCGATCGCTCCGCCGTCGACGGTCTCGAGCGCGAGCCCGCGGCTGCGCTCGAAGCGGCAATTGGCGATGCGGATGCGGCGGAAGTCGCCGTTACTCTCGGTGCCGATCTTGATACGTCCAGTGACGCGGTCGCGGTCGGGGGAGAGCTCCTGCGTGCGCTGGCGGGTGCCGTCGAGCATGGTGCCGAGATCGAAGCCGCTGACGGTGCAGTCGCGGATCGCGATGTCCTCGCAGTTGGAGCGTTTGCCGAGGCCGAGCGACGTCTTGAGCACGATCGCGTCGTCGTTGGGCGTGTTGACGCGGCAGCGCTCGACCCGCGCGTTGCGTACGCAATCGAGGTCGAGCCCGTCGCGGTTGGTGTCGATGCTCAGGTCGGTGATGTCGAGCCCGTCGACTTCGCTGGCGAGCAGCGCGAAATGCCCGCCCTTGAAGATGCTGAAGCCGTCGAGCCGGACGCGCTTGCAATGTGCCAGCGCGATCGCCTTGTTGCCCAGGCCCTGCATCGCTTCGCGCGAGCGTTCGAGCTTGCCGATATCGGCGGCGGGCATGGCCGCCATCGACAGCGGTCGCTCGCCCGCCTGCTTGCTCCATGGCGTGCCCGGGCCGTTGCGGGTGAGACCGAGCCCGAGGATCCGGCCCTTGCCGATGATCGCGATATCCTCGGCATGCTCGGCCCAGATCAGGCTGTTGTGCCAATGGCTGTGGCCGAAATCCTGGTACAACTGCGGACCGCGCGGCTCGGGCGGATCATAGGCGCCGAGCAGGCCCTTCTCGGCGGCGATCAGCGTCGCGCCTTTATCGATCACCAGCGTGACGCGGCTCTTCAGTCGTAGCGAGAAACTGAGATAGTCGCCGGGCGGCAGGATCACCATGCCGCCGCCCGCAGCCTCGGCGGCGAGGATCGCGGCGTTGATCGCAGGGCTGTCGAGCGCGACACCGTCGCCCTTCGCGCCGAAATCGCGAACGTCGAAGGTCGCGCCGGTGCGCATCAGTTGCCGGCGGGCCGGACGTTGCTCTCGGCGAGGCTGGCGGCGATGGCGCCTTCGGTAAGGTCGGGGCTCGCCGCATCGAAGCTGCGCGCCGCGGGCTTCAGATGCTTCGCCAGCTCCGGCACCTGCGCCGCGATGTCCGCTGCCACGGCGCGGGCGAGGAACCATGCGCCGGGATTGTTGTGGTGCGTCCGGTCCTTGCCGCCGTCGTTGAACAGCTTCGAGGCCGCGTCCTCGCCCAGCGCCTCGTACAAGGCGACCGTGCGCTCCTGCAGATCGAGCAGCGGCACCTTGTCCTCGCGCGCAACCTTGCGCATGGCTTCGCCATATTCGGCGAGCGTCCGCTTGACCTTGCCGCCGTCATAGTTGCGGCGCTCGGGCGAGGTCACCAGCACCGGATGCGCGCCGCGACGCCGCGCCTCGGCGATATAGGTGCGCAGCCAGGCGGGGTAGGTGACCGTCGGATCGGCATAGGTCTGCGGCCAGTTCGCCTTCTGGTCGTTATGCCCGAACTGGATCAGCAGCCAGTCGCCCGGCTTCACCTGCGAGAGCAATTTGTCGAAGCGAAGCTCGGTGACGAACGACTTGAGCGTTTCGCCCGATTCCGCATGGTTGGCGATCGCCACGTCGGGGCCGAACAAAGCCGGCAGCATCTGCCCCCAGCTTGCCGCGGGCTCCGAGCGCTGGTCGGTCACGGTCGAATCGCCGGCGAGGAACACCGTCGGCACTTCGACCGGCTCGATGTCGATCGAGGCCACCCGCGGATCGCCGAGGAACTCGAGCGTCAACTTGTCGTCCCAGGTATAGCTGCCCGCCTCGCGGCTCTTGAGCTTCACTTGGCTGCCGCCCGGCGCATTGGCCGGCGGCGGGGCGAGCTGGGCATTGCGGACGTTCACGATGAAGCTTGCGGTGACGTACTGGCCGGGCCTGGTGGTGATGTCGCGCAGCATCAGCCGGCGCGATTCGGCCTTGACCGTCACGCGCCCGCCGAGCCCGACGGTCACCTTGTAATTGCCCTCGGGAACCGCGGCGGAGAACAGGAATTCCTTGCCGTGGCGCTCGGGTTCATAGCCGAAGCCGCCTTGCTCGTACGGTTTGTCCGCCGCCACCGCGACGCGCCCGGTGGCGCGCTTGGGTGGCTCGAGATCGAAGCGCAGCACCGGTCCCGCCGTCGCCATCAGCATCGCAGCCAGCAGCATCGCCTCACTTCGCTCCGAGGAAGTACGAGGTGTGCGGGGGCTGGTTGTATGCGGTGTTCTGCCATGCCACGCCGAGACGATAGACCGGATCGTGCATCAGCGTCACGATGCGTTCGCCGGTGGGGATGGGCGTCGTGTAGATGCGCAGCTCGGTGCCGTCGGCGCTCGGGACCACCAGCTCCTCGCGCCAGTCGCCGAGAATGTCGGCGGAGAGCGCCGGGTTCGCCTTGGTGCCATTGTTCGAGACTACGCCCGGCGGATCGAGCAGCAGTTTCTCGGTGCCGGTGGTCCAGTCCCATTTGGTGATCTTCTTGCCGTCGAGCAGCTCGCGCAGCCGATCGCCGTCCCACCAGATCGCGAAGTTCGCCGCGCGCGGATGTCCGCCGGGGATGACGTTGCCCTTCACGTCATAGAGCTCGCGCGAATTGCTTGCCCAGGCCTCGGCGCCGGGATGGCGCGGATCGATGTCGATTGCGATGCCGCGCCCGGTATCCTTGTCGGCCGGGGTCGACCACAGGATCGCGCCGGTGCGCGCGTCGAGCATCGCGGCGCCGCGATTGCCGCTCATCCGCATATTCTCGTGCACCCCGAACTTCTCGAGCCCGCGATGCGTGGGGTCGAGATCGGACAAGTGCATCGCGTCGCCATGGCCCAGGCCGGACGACCACAAACCCTTGCCATTGTCGTCGATCACCATCGATCCGTAGAATACTTCGTCGCGGCCATCGCCATCGACATCGGCAACCGAGAGCTGATGGTTGCCCTGGCCACCGAACTTCTCGTTGCCCGGCGCCGCGCTGTCGAACAGCCAGCGCATGCTGAGCTTGCCGCCCCGATAATCCCAGGCGGCGACCGTCGAGCGGGCATAATAGCCGCGGCCGAAGACCAGGCTGGGCCTTCGCCCGTCGAGATAGGCGACGCCGGCGAGATAGCGTTCGGAGCGATTGCCATAGCCGTCGCCCCAGGTCGCCTTCATCTGCTCGTAGCTCGGATTGTCGCCGCTCGGGTCTCGCGCCGGAGCATAGGGCGCGCTGGCGAGTGCGCGGCCGGTCGCGCCATCGAACACGGTCAGATATTCGGGGCCCATGAGGACTCGGCCCTTGAGTTCGGAGACCTTCTTCCCGTCGGGTAGCACCTTGGCGCCGGTGCGGTCGTCTATGTCCACTTCGCCCTCGCGGCTGGTCCAGCTGCCGTGCGGATCACCGATCATCCGGTTGGTGCCGTCGACGCTGCCGTCAGCGGTCTTCATCGCGATCTCGGCCTTGCCGTCGCCATCGAGGTCATAGACCATGAACTGCGTATAATGCGCGCCCGAGCGGATGTTGGGGCCGAGATTGATCCGCCACAGCTTCTTGCCTTCGAGCGTGTAGGCGTCGATCAGCGTCGCGCCAGTATAGCCTGAGAACGCATTGTCCTTGGCGATCGAGGGATACCATTTGACGATCAGCTCATAGCGACCGTCGCCGTCGAGATCGCCGACCGAGGCGTCGTTCGCGGTGTAGCTGTAGGTTTCGCCATCGGAGGTGCGACCGTCGGCGGGCTTGTCGAGCGGGATGGGCAGATAGCCGCTCGCCCAGGCCGTCGTCCCGGCGCCACGCGCGGCGAGGGCGTAGCGCGACGTCGCCGTACCGGCGCGGTCGAGATAGCTCGTCGCCTGCCTGCCGCCGATCCGCGCAATCGCCTTGCCGTCGCGATACAGCGTGAAGCGTGCGCGCTTCGCGTCGGTCGCGAGCAGCCGCCACGAGACATGGTTGCCACCGCCGGCCGCGGGCACCGCGACAAGGGCACGATCGAGCCGCTCGACTTGCCGCCCCGCGACGATCGGTGCCGCCTGCGCCGGAATCGCCGATGCGATGATGAGTGCCGTCAGCATGAACCTCTCCCCGATTATTTTGCGGCGAAGCTGCGCCGGGCGCGAGCGGGAGTCAATATCGTCCCAACAAATGGCACGATGATTTACATTTCGGGATTGTGTCGTAGCGTACCCCGGACGCGAAAACGGGCCGCAATCCGAGGATCGCGGCCCGCTCAGCCCATTCCCGAAGAAGCGGGCCGCCGCGAGGGCGGCCCACAGGGAGGCAAGGCTTCAGAACTGTGCGTTGAGGCCGAAGGTGAAGGTGCGGCCGATACGCGTCTGGAACAGCGTGTCCTGACGCACGCTGTCGATATACAGCGTGTTACGTGCGTCGGTAATGTTCTGGGCTTCGAGGATCAGCTTGAAGTTGTCCGTCAGCTTGTACGAGGCCGAGGCATCGACGAAGGTGTTCGGCTGGTTCGCACGGATGTCGCTGCCGTTCGCCGCGATGATCGCGCGGGTGTAGCGGTCGCGATAGCTGGCCGTGCCACGGATGCTGAAACGATCATCCTCGTAATAGAGCGTGCCGCTTGCCGAGTTCTTCGACAAGTCGATCAGGTCCGAGGTGAAGATCGTGCCGGTGCCGGTGATGTAGTCGATCTTCGAGGTCACCCGCGTGTAGCTACCCAGTGCGCCGAAGTGCGAGAGGAAGCCCGGCAGGAAGTCGAACTGCACCTGGGCATTGACTTCGAAGCCCTTGAGCGGGCCGCCGGGAGTGTTCAGCGGACGGCGCACCGTGAAAATGTCGGTCGGAATCGTGTTGGTGCCGGCCAGCAACGCATCGGGCAGGCCCAGCTGGTTGAACGGAATATTCTCGGTCGCATTCTGGATGTAGGTTTCGATGTCCTTGTAGAAATAGGCGACCGAAAGCAGCGAGCCGGGCTTGAAATACCATTCCAGCGCCAGATCGAGCGTATTGGCGCGGATCGGGTTCAGGAACGGGTTGTTGGTGCTGGCATTGCGCGTCGTCGCGGTGATCG
Source organism: Sphingomonas sp. LM7 (assembly GCF_002002925.1). Taxonomy (NCBI): domain Bacteria; kingdom Pseudomonadati; phylum Pseudomonadota; class Alphaproteobacteria; order Sphingomonadales; family Sphingomonadaceae; genus Sphingomonas; species Sphingomonas sp. LM7. The sequence goes on from NZ_CP019511.1 coordinate 3,829,843, forward strand.
AGGGCGAACCCGGGATCATCACGCCCAGCTCGGGCCGGGAGATGACGCGTGCCATCGACGCACGGACCAGCAGGTCGGGGGTGATCTCACCGACCACGTTCACCGACGGCAGGAAGTCCTCATAGTCCCGATCGACGACGTTGGCCGTGGCGGTGACGCCAGTCGGGCTGCTGGCCAGCGCACGGGTCAGGAAGCCGACGGCGCGCATGTCCGTCTTGACGTAGCGCACGCCCGCGTCGCCGCGCAGCGTGAAGGGCAAGGTTTCCGAGGTGTCGAAGTTTACCATCAGATAGCCGCTCTTGATCCGCTCGCGGATCCGCGACGTGCCGACGCCGCACGAGGCGTCGATGCAGAAGTCGAAGCCGTTCGGGAAGTTGAACGTCTGACGCCATTTGTCCGGATCGATCGCGACCCAGCTCGCTGGGGCGCCGGTGCCGAAGATGTCGTCGACGCCGGTGATCTGGCGCGTGATGCTGGTCAGGCTGGTGCCGGCCGGCAGCGCGCGGGTCACGTTCTGGCCGGTATATTGCGTAGCGCCGCGCGCGCTGTAGTCGCTCTCGCGGAACTGGCCGCCAACCTTGACCGTGAAGCCCGGCGTCACGTCCCATTTGGTGTTGAGTTCGAAGGTCTTGTTCTTGGTCTCGTTGCGCGACGGCTTGCCCTGCGTGCTGAAGCCGCCGAGGAACGTCACGCCGCCATCGGGGCTGGGCGCATAGGCGAAGTTGGCGGGGTTCGCGACGTCGATGCCGAAGCCGATCGTCGGATTGTAACCGCCATCGCGGAAGTCGATGGTCACGCCATCGGCATCGATCGCGTCGATGAAGGTCTGCAGGCGCTCCTTGCCGTCCCATAGCGAATTCGAGATGCCGGCCAGGCCGGAGATTTCGAAGCTGTCGGAGAAGCGGTGACGGAAGTTGAAATTGGCCTGCTTGAAGGTCGAGACGAAGGTATCGACCAGGCCTTCCGAGCGGATGTCGACGCCGTCGAACAGGCCATAGACCAGCGAGCCGTTCTGATCGAATTCGACGTCGCGCACCGACACCATCGGCTGGCCATTGTTGTTGATGTTGCGGGCGAACGACAGCAGCGCAATGTAATTGTCGCGGCGCTCGACGTTGAGGCGCGAATAGAGGCCGTCGATCGAGATGTCGGTGTTCTCGGTCGGCTTCCACTGGATGGTCGCGGTGCCGCCAAAGCGTTCGGTATCCTGCTCCGAATTCACATAGCGCGGGATGCGCGGGAAGAACGCGCCGCTGCCCGGCGTGGCGGCCGCGGCGGGGCTGAAGTTACTGCGCAGCGCCATGATCGTGTTGTACGCAGCGATCGTGCCGGTGCGCGGATTGCCGGTGCTGCACATCGTCGCGGATGCACCACGGCCGGCATAGGTCACGGGCGAGGGGCTGACCGGGGTGTAGCCGATCGGGGTGCAAAAGGGCTGCGCAGCGGCGCCGGTGCCGAGCTGGTTGCCGCCCAGGGTCGAGGACAGGATGTCGACTGCCGAATAGCCGGCTTCGCGCAGGTGACGCTTCTGATAGGCGCCGGAGAGCAGCACGCCGAACGTGCCGTCGGCGAACTGCTTCGAGATGATGGCCGAGGCGCGGGGATCGAGCTTCTTGCTGACCTCGTTGTAGACGCCGCGGGCAGTGGCGCTCAGCACGAAGTCCTTGTCGTAATCGAGCGGATGCGGCGCCTTGAGGTCGACGGTGGCGCCGAGCGATCCTTCCTCGACATCGGCCGAAGGCGTCTTGCGCACCGCGAGCGACGAAAAGATTTCGGTGGGGAAGGCATTGAAGTCGAAGCTTCGGCCCGAGTTGCCGGCGCCGTAAATGTCCGACGATCCGGTCTGCGACGTGCCTTCCATGCCGTTTATGCGCACGCGGGTGAAGCCGGCGCCGAGGCCGCGGACCGAGATGTTGCGGCCTTCGCCGCCGTCACCGCGCGACAATGCCACGCCGGGGACGCGCTGCATCGATTCGGCGAGATTGGAATCGGGGAACTTGCCGATGTCTTCGGCGACGATCGAGTCGATCGCGGCAGTCTCTTCGCGCTTCTGGTTGAGTGCGGTGGCGAGCGAGGCGCGGAAGCCCTGGACGACGATGTCGCCTTCGGTGCTCTCGGGCGTCTCCTGCGCGCTGGGGTCCGCGGCGGGCGCTTCCTGCGCCATTGCTACCGGTGTCCATGCCAGCGCCATAGCCAGTGCCGTGCTCGAAATCCCGACACTCCGGGCACGCGAAGTCGATTGTATCTTCATGCTCATCCCCTCCTCAGGTCCTGTCTTTGACCGCCGCGCTTGGTGCACTGGTCGATCTCATTTCTTGTTCTTATTTCCCAATATATATGACGTAACGAAAACGTCTCGCCAATCCCCTGTTTTGCATTTGTCCGATCAATGTGGGGTTTCTGTCACACTCCGGACGCAGGTCGTCGCGGGCGATACCACCCCTAATTGCTACCGGTGTCAATTCACGGACGACGAGCCGGACGTCGTAAGGTGTCAGCTTGGCACTTGCCCTCAGTGACAGGCGGCGGAACCCAGCGGTTTGATGCGGGTCAGGTCCGGGCGGTCAGTAAGGACTTTCTCTGCAATCGGGATCTTCAGTCCCTTGATCTCTTGCGCGACCAGATTTGCCATCTCGCGTGCGCCGAGCTCGCTGAAATGCGTGTCGTCGGCGATGCCTTGGGGGAAGGCGGCGAGCTTGTCCGCGGGCGTATAGTGCAGGAAATACTGCTTCGAACCTGCCTCGCCGGCGCGGCTGACCAAGTCGAGCGAGCGTGCCTCGAGATCGATCAGCGGCGTGTTGGTGGTCACCACCAGTTCGCGCATCACCTGCGAATAGGCGGCGAAATCCGCCTTGGCGCGCGCGCCGTCGAACGAGCGGCGGGCCGGGGGCGTGACCAGCACCGGCACCAGCCCGCGGCCGCGCGCCTCCCAGATCATCCGGATCAGATTGTCGCGGTAGAGCGTCGCGGCGGGGGCATAGCGCTCGGGGCGCGACACGCTCGCGTCGTTATGGCCGAACTGGATGAGCACGGTGTCGCCGGGCCTGGACTCGGCGATCAGCGCGTCCCACTTCCCCTCGGAAATGAAGGTGCGCGTGCTGCGTCCGCCGACTGCGCGGTTGACCACCTCGACATCGGGCGCGAGCCCGCATTTGAGCATCATCCCCCAGCCGAGCTGCGGATACTTCTCGGCGCCATAGTTTGCCGCAGTCGAATCGCTCGCGATCAGGATGCGCGGATCGGCCGAAGCCGGCGCCGCCAGCGCGAGCAGGCCGGCAACGGCGCCGAGCAGCGCCCTCATTGCAGGTTCACGAAGGCGCCACCGTCGACCAGCAGCGCCGCGCCGGTGACATAGGCAGCCATGTCCGAGGCGAGGAACACGATCGGGCCGGCGAGATCCTCGGCCTGGCCAAGGCGGCCGAGCGGGATGCGGGCTTCCATGTACTTGCGCTTCTCCTGGTCGGCGAGATCGTCCTTGTTGATCTCGGTCAGAATCGTGCCAGGCAGCACCGAATTGCAGCGGATCTTGTGCTTGCCGAGCGCAATCGCCGTCGACTGCATCAGCGAATGGAGGCCCGCCTTGGTCGGCGTATAGTGCGTCTGATATTCGCCACCGACGAGCGCCGAGATCGAGGAGACTGCGACCAGCGCGCCGCCGTGCCCCTGCTTGACCATCTGGTTGGCTGCGGCCTGGCACATGAAATAGCCGCCGAGCAGATTGACCTGCACGGTGCGCTGGACGGTCTCGACCGGCATGTCGAGGAAGGAGTGGAACGGGCAGATGCCGGCATTGGAGACCATCACGTCGACCTTGCCGAACGCCTCGACGGCCTTCGCCACGAATTCGGTCGCAGTCTCGGCGGCGGCGACGTCGCCCTTGACTGCGAGCCCGCGCTGGCCGGCGGCCTCGATCTCCGCGACGCAGGCGGCAGCCTCGTCGTCGCGGCTGTGATAGTTGATGACGACGTCGGCGCCGGCCTTGGCCGCGCCCACTGCGGCGGCGCGGCCGATGCCCGTCGATGCGCCCGTGACGAGCACGGTCTTGCCCTGCAACAACTTCACCTGGTCTCTCCTAAAGGTACTAAACTATCTGCGCGCGCGGCGCGGGGGGCGCACGTCCGGGCTCCAGCCCAGATCGGTGCTGATCTTCTGCGCGGTTTCGCGGACTTCGGCGCTCAGCGTCTCCATCCGCTCGTCGTCCATATATTGCGCGGCGCTCGACACGCTGATCGCCGCGACGATCTTGCCGGAGACGTCGCGCACCGGGGCGGCGACGCAGCGGATCTGGTCCTCATTCTCTTCGAGGTCATAGGCGTGGCCGGCATCGGCATAGCCGCGCATCCGATCGAACCACGTCTCGCGGTTGGCGCGCGGCGCGCCATGCGCCTGATCGGCGTCGAACAATCGTGTCCATTCGGCTTCGCTGCCGTCGACGAGCAGTGCCTTGCCCAGCCCGGTCGAGGTGAGCGGCTGGCGGTCGCCGATCCGGCTCGAGATCTCGACGCGGCGGCGGCCGGGGATCTTGTCGAGATAGAGGGCGAGGTCGCCGTCCATCCGGCCGAGATGCACGGTGTCCTCGGACGCGGCGGCGAGTTCCTCCATGCGCGGGCGCGCGATCTGGACGATGTCGGCCTGGCTCTGGGCGAGGAAGCCCAGCTGGATCAGCTTGGGGCCGAGCTGATAGCCGTCGCGCGGCAGATAGGTGAGGAAGCCGCGGTCGATCAGAGCGTTGGCGAGGCGGTGCGTGGTCGAGCGCGTCAGGCTCATCCGCGCCGAAAGCTCGGCGAGCTTGATCGGGCCGTCGATCACCTTGTCGAGCATGTCGAGCCCGCGGATCAGCGTCTGGCTGCCCTGTACCTTGGGGCCCGCCTTCTTCTCGGCGGGTTCCGATTCAGCGTTTGACGTGTCGCGTCTCATCTCGTAACATCCTATCCCATAAAGTGAGAAAGTAAAGCATCAGGAGGGGTGCGAGGCGGCGAAGCATTTCGGCTATCGCCACACCCATTCAGTCAGGCATCGCGGTGCGACGTATCACATGATGGTATGCGTTGCTCGCGATTTTTCACATGCTCAGGCTCTGTGCCCAGATGTGGTACGGGTGCCGCAAAAGGGGTCAGACGACGTGGCGGCAGCCGGCCTTTCGAAGATCAAGTACGTCCGTGCCTTCACCGTCCGCGGCGGCGGTGCCGATTATCACGATCAGGGCGAAGGCCACTGGATCGACAATCACATCGCCACGCCGATGGCGCGCTATCCCGAATATCGCCAGTCGCGGCAGAGCTTCGGCATCAACGTGCTCGGCACGCTGATCGTCGAGATCGAGGCAGAGGACGGCACGATCGGCTTCGCCGTGACCACCGGCGGCGAGCCCGCCGCGTTCATCGTCGAAAAGCACCTGGCGCGCTTCCTGGAAGGCCGCGACCCGCGCGAAGTCGAGAAGATCTGGGATCAGATGTATTTCTCGACCCAATATTACGGCCGCAAGGGGCTGGTGGTGAACGCCATTTCGGGCGTCGATCTCGCGCTGTGGGACCTGCTCGGCAAGCTGCGCGGCGAGCCGGTGTACCAGATGCTGGGCGGCGCAGTGCGCGACGAACTGCAATTCTACGCCACCGGTGCCCGGCCGGATGTCGCCAAGGAACTCGGCTTCATCGGCGGCAAGCTGCCGCTGCATCATGGGCCTGCAGAGGGACTTGAGGGCCTGCACAAGAACATCGCCGAATTGGCTGACATGCGTTCGAAGGTCGGCGACGATTTCTGGCTGATGCTCGATTGCTGGATGAGCCTCGACCTTGATTACGCCACGCGGCTTGCGCATCGCGCCTATGACGAGTGCGGGCTCAAATGGATCGAGGAGGCGCTCAGCCCCGACGATTACTGGGCCTATGCCGCGCTCAAGAAGAACGCCCCCAAGGGGCTGCTGGTGACCACCGGCGAGCATGAGGCGACCCGCTGGGGCTTCCGCATGCTGATGGACATGGAATGCTGCGACATCATCCAGCCCGATGTGGGCTGGTGCGGCGGCGTCACCGAGCTGATCAAGATCGCCAACTATGCCGACAGCAAGGGCGTGATGATGATCCCGCACGGCTCGAGCGTGTACAGCTATCACTTCGTCATCACCCGGCATAACAGCCCGTTCGCCGAGTTCCTGATGATGCATCCCGGGCCGACCGAGGTCGTGCCGATGTTCCACCCGCAATTGATCGGCGAGCCGGTGCCCCAGAACGGGCGCCTGCACGTGAGCGCGCTCGACAAGCCCGGCTTCGGGGTCGAACTCAATCGCGACCTGCCGATGCACCGCCCCTACACGCACTAAAGCAAGAGAAGCCGCCACATGAAACTCTGCCGCTACGGACTCCGGGGACAGGAAAAGCCCGGCCTTGTCGACAATGACGGAACGCTCCGCGATCTCTCGGGCACGCTCGCCGACCTCACGGTCGATGCGATCGCCGGGCTCGCCAACATCGATGCCGCGAGCCTGCCGGCGGTCGAGGGTACGCCGCGCTACGGCGTGCCGATCAAGGGCATCGGCAAGATCGTCGCGATCGGCCTCAATTATGAGGATCACGCGATCGAATCGAACCTGCCGATCCCGACCGAGCCGGTAATGTTCATGAAGGCGCTGTCGAGCCTGACCGGCCCGAACGACGAAGTCATGATCCCGAAGGACTCGACGCACAGCGACTGGGAAGTCGAACTCGGCGTGGTGATCGGCAAGACCGCGCGTTACGTCGAAGAGGCCGATGCGCTTTCGTACGTCGCCGGCTACACCGTCGCCAACGACGTTTCCGAGCGCTTCAACCAGAAGCAGCGCGGCAGCCAGTGGAGCAAGGGCAAGGGCCACGACACCTTCTGCCCGGTCGGCCCGTGGCTGGTCACGCCCGACGAAGTCGGCGACCCGCAGGACCTCGACATGTTCCTCGATGTCAACGGTGACCGGATGCAGACCGGCAACACCCGGACGATGATCTTCACTGTCCAGCAGATCATTGCCTATGTCAGCCAGTATATGACGCTCTATCCGGGCGATCTGCTGATCACCGGCACTCCGCCGGGAGTGGGCGAGGGCAAGAAGCCCGAGTCGATCTTCCTCAAGGCGGGCGACACGATGCGGCTGGGCATCGCCAAGCTCGGCGAGCAACAGCAGGCCGTCGTCGAATGGCGCCACCTTGGTGACGAGGTGCTCGGGTGAGCGTCTACGCCGGACGTTATGAGGGCCGCACCGCGGTCATTACCGGTGGCACCGGGGGCCTTGGCATCGCAGTGGCGCGCCGCTTCATCGCCGAGGGCGGCCAGGTCGCTTTGTGGGATCTGAACGCCGAGGCGCTGGCTACCGTGGCGGACGAGATCGGTGCGAAGCACATCGTCGCGCTCGACGTCTCCGATCCGGCGGCAGTCGCGCAGGCCGCGAAGGACAGTGCCGCCGCGCTCGGGCGGATCGACGTGCTGGTCAATTCGGCCGGGATCACCGGCGCGACCGTGCCCGTCCACGAATTCCCGATCGACAGCTGGCAGCGCGTGATCGACATCAACCTCAACGGGCTGTTCTATTGCTGCCGTGAAGTGATCCCGCACATGCTGGCGAACGGCTATGGCCGGATCGTCAACGTCGCGTCGGTGGCGGGCAAGGAAGGCAACCCCAACGCCTCTGCCTATTCGGCGTCGAAGGCGGGTGTGATCGGGCTCACCAAGTCGCTCGGCAAGGAACTGGCGGGCAAGGGCATCATCGCCAATGCGCTGACCCCGGCGACGTTCGAGAGCCCGATCCTCGAACAGCTTCCGCCGAGCCAGGTCGATTACATGCGCTCGAAGATCCCGATGGGCCGGCTGGGCGAGGCCGAGGAAAGCGCCGCGATGATCCTGTTCATGGCGAGCGAGGAATGCAGCTTCACCACGGCGTCGACCTTCGACACCTCGGGCGGGCGCACGACGTACTGATGAAACTAAGCCCCTCCCCTTCAGGGGAGGGGTTGGGGTGGGCCTATCAATGGGCACACCGGTCTAGGTGAGACGGCCACGCCCCACCCCCGACCCCTCCACTGAAGGGGAGGGGCTTGATAGGAGAAGAGGAAAGTGGCGCGCGATCTGCCCTTTATCGATGCCCATGTGCATCTCTGGGATCTCGATCGCATCGCCTATCCATGGCTGACGCCCCCCTTCGCCGATGACGGTCCGAACGGCAGCGTCGAGCCGATCGCTAGAACCTATCTGCTCGACGATTACCTCGCAGATGCCGAGGGCTGGGATGTCCGCGGGATCGTCCATGTCGATGCCGGCGCGGACGGCGCCGCGGCGCTCGCCGAGACCCAATGGCTCCAGGGCATGGCAGACAGTCGCGGCATGCCCAATGCGATCATCGCCTTCGCCCCGCTCGACGATCCCGATGCCGAGGCGCTGCTGGAAGCGCATGCTGCGCACCCGAACGTCCGCGGTATCCGCCATATCGTCAACTGGCACGCCGATCCGCGCCGCACCTATTCGCCGCGCGACGTCACGCTGGACGATGCCTGGGCGAGGGGTTTCGGACTGCTCGGCAAATACGGCCTGAGCTTCGATCTCCAGGCCTATCCCGGGCAGTTCGCCGGGCTCGCCAGGCTGATCGCCCGGCACCCCGAAACGCAAATCATTATCAATCATGCGGGCATGGCCGTCCCCGGCGAATGGGAGCAGTGGCGTGCCGGCATGGCCGCGCTGGCTGCGCTCCCCAATGTCGCGACCAAGCTCTCGGGCATGGGCTTCACCCACCGCCCGTGGAGCCTGGATCAGGCGCGCGGATATATCCTCGAAGCGATCGAGCTGTTCGGCGCCGATCGTGCGATGTTCGCCAGCGACTTTCCAACCGACAAGCTTTTCGGCAGCTTCGCGCAGCATCTCGATGCCTATGCGGAGATCACCGCCGATTTCACGCAAACCGAGCGTCGTGGCCTATGGGCACGCAACGCCAATCGCATCTACCGGCTCGGGCTGGACGTCTAGGGGGACAGAAGTTGAGCGACACCCAGGATCATAAGTGGCGCGACACCATCCTCGCGGGTCTCGCCAATTATATCGATGCGGGCTCGATCGTTGCGGGATCGGTGGCGCTGGCGCTGTGGCGGGAGATCTACGGCCTGTCGGACAGCTTTATCGGGCTGATCGGCGCGTTCAGCGCCAACGCGATCTCGGCGGGCGTCGGCGCGCTGATCGGCGGCATCCTGTGCGACAAGTTCGGGCGCAAGAAGATCTACCAGTACGACATGCTGTTCTACGCGTTCGGCATGCTCTTCCTGGTCTTCGCCTCGGCGCCGTGGATGATCGTGCTGGGCTTCGTACTGGTCGGGCTCGCCGTGGGTGCCGACATCCCCGCCTCCTGGTCGCTGATCGCCGAGCAGGCGCCCGACGACAAGCGCGGGGCGCATTCGGGGGTGGCGCAGTTGCTCTGGTATCTCGGGCCGGTCGCAGTGCTGGTCGCGGCCTATTTCCTCCAGCCCTGGGGCATCACCGGGGTGCGCTGGATCTTCGCGCATCTGGCGGTGCTGGCGCTCGGACTGACCTTCCTGCGCTCGCGGATGCGCGAGTCGCAGCGTTGGGAGGAAAGCCAGGTTTCGAGCGGCGGTGTGCCCAAGCAGAATTGGCGCGAGCTGTTCAGCCCGCGCTACCTTGGCGCGATCGTGTTTCTCGCTTCGATGTACGGCTTCTGGAACCTGTGGGCGGGCTTCAACGGCTTCTTCACGCCGTATCTGGTCAAGGAGCACAATCTTCCCGAATGGGTCGCGACGATCGTCCCGGCGAGCTATTTCCTGATCGGCATGGTCTCGATCCTGGCGATCTTCATGACGCTGTCGGACAGGGTAAACCAGCGGCTGCTGTTCGGCATTTCGGCAGGCATGCATGTGATCGGCATGGCGCTGCTCGCGATCTTTGGCTTCACGCTGGAAATCTACATCCTCCATGTCGTGATCATGGGGGTCGCCGGCGGCTTCGGCGCGCAGAGCTTCTTCCAATTGTGGTCGGCCGAACTCTTCCCGACGGCAATCCGTTCTACGGCGCAGGGACTCACCTTCGCGATCGTGCGCATCGGGCTGGGCATCTGGAGCTTCTTCGTGCCGTGGCTCGCTTCCTATGACTACACCACGCTCGCCTGGATCCTTACCGGCTTCCTGGTGGTGAGCGGACTGGTCGGGCTGGTCTGGGCACCGCGCAACGAAGGCAAGTCGCTCGAGGCGATCGCGGCGGAGCGCGGATGATGCGGATCAAGGCCCTGTTCGCGGCGCTTGCCGTGCTTTTCGCGACGCCGGTGGCTGCGCAGCCCAAGGCCGATCCGGCGCCGCTGCTGCTTCCGCAGATGCAGCTCCACGATCCGTTCATCGTCGCCGACAAGGCATCGAAGACCTATTATCTGTTCACGCGCAACGAGACCGCGATGACCGGCGACCGCCGGCTCGGCACGATGGTCTATACCAGCAAGGACCTGAAGCACTGGAGCCGCCCGCGCGTCGTCTTCGCGCTGCCCGAAGGAACCTGGGCCAAAGGCGGCGCCTGGGCGCCCGAAGTGCACCAGTGGAAGGGGAGATGGTATCTCTTCACCACCTTCCACGACGAAGCCGCAACGCTGCCTGCGGAGGGCAAGCGCAAGCCCTATCGTCGCGGTACGATCCTCGCGGTGGCGGACAAGGTCGACGGGCCGTACCGCGTGGTGCGGAACGGCGAGCCGATCGTCGACAAGGCGCTGATGACGCTCGACGGCACGCTGCATATCGACGCGCAGGGCAAGCCCTGGCTCGTCTATGCGCATGAGTGGCTGCAGACGACGATCGGTACGATCGAGGCGATCCCGCTCAACGACGATCTCTCCGCTGCGGGCAAGCCGCGCGTGCTGTTTCGCGCCAACGAAGCGCCCTGGGCCAAGGGCCAGCGCCAGCCCGATGGCGATACCGTCTGGGTAACCGACGGCCCCGAATTCTACCGCACCGCAAACGGCACGCTGACGATGCTGTGGTCGAGCTATGGCGAGCGCGGCTATGTCCAGTCGATCGCGCGTTCGACGTCGGGACGCCTCGAAGGCCCGTGGGAGCAGCTCGACCCGCTGGTCCGGCGCGACAGCGGCCATGGCATGTTGTTTCGCGCATTCGACGGACGGCTGATGATGGTGCTCCACCGCCCGTTCACGCTGGCGCTGGGCAAGCTTTACGAGATGAAGGACGCGGGCGATCGGGTCGAAGTGGTGCGTCAGGCGACCGAGCTCGATCTCGAAGCCTATCCGACGCATCCCTGCGTCCAGCCCCACACGCCGACCGAGCGGAAGGTGGATTGCTGACTCTGATGGAATAGGTGCCGACCCACCTCCTTTCGCTCAGCACGAACGGGATAGGCTAGTTCGGCAATACCAGCCGCAACACCTGGGGCTCCGGCACATCCTCGCGCGGCAGGTCTCGATTGGCGGGCAAGGTCGCCCAGGCGATCGCCGCGCCTGACGCGTCCTCTACCGTATTGAGTTGCATCCCCGCAGGCACCCCGATCCGCGCCGCCAGCCGATCGGCAAGCGTCACCCGCGGCCGTTCGCCGATCCGCGCCAGCGTCTCGCCATCCAGCAACAGGTCGATCGCCTTGCCGTCGCGGATCACCGGTACGATCAGCGTCGAGCCCGCCACGATCGGCGCCGCGACGCGCAGCCGGAAGTCGAGCGAGCCCATCCCGCCGAACGCCCAGCGGAACCCCTTCCAGTCGCTTGCCTGCGTGACGCGCCAGCGCCGTTCCTGGCGCCGGGCGACGAAGACCTGCGTATTCCCCGCCGCATCGAACTTGTGGAACGCGATGACCGGCCGCCCCAGCGCGTCGAACCCAAGCGGCGTGTTGTTGTTGATCATGCCGCCGCGCACGGGCACCGGATCGACGATGTCGGCGGCATCCAGCCGGATCGGCAAGGGCAGGGGCGTGTCGTCCGCGCGTTGCCAATGCACCAGGTCGGGACTGCGCGCATAGGAAAGGTCGTGATTGGTCGCCGCGTCGGGCGTATCGCGCCACACCCAGCTCAAGTGAAACCAGCCGTCAGGGCCGAGCACCGGCCCGACGAAATAGGCACTGCGCTTGCCTTCGCCTTCGACCAGCGGGGCGTCGATCAGCCGCTTCCAGCCTTCGCCGTCCGCGACATTGTAGATCTCGCGGCCCCGCCCGCTGCCACCGTCGCGATATTTGAAGATCAGCCGCCCGCCCGCGTCCTTGAGAAACTCGGGATAGGTCATGCTACGCTCGGCGGCGGCATCGACCATCATCTGGACGCGCGCCAGCGTGCGCACGTCGCCCGGCAGGCGCGTACGGAAATAGACCAATGGGTCGTTGTGCATGTTCGCGGCGACATGCAGCTGGCCCTCAGCATCCACTGCCATCGCGATGCGGTTATGGCTGTCCCAGCCGACCCAGCTGGGCAGCCGCGTATAGGTCCACCACGAAGACCCGCGCGCACGGCTTGCGACGCTGAGCTGCCGCGCGGCATCGTAATAGCCGACATGGATATGGCTCCTGGTCGCCACCAGCGCGAACGCCACGTCGTGCCCGGCCCAGACCCGGTCGATTGCCTCGATCTTCTGCGCCGCTGCCGGCGCCGCCCAGATCAGCGCGAGCGGCGCCAGCAGCCGCAGCATCAGTCGAGCTTCAGGTCCGCGACGGCGCTCGCCGCGAGCAGGAAGGCGCCGACGCCATAATATTGCGTGTCGGTGGCGAGCACCTGCTCGGGCCGGTCGCTGACCTGCTGGACATAGCCGAGCCGCCCGTCGGGCTGGATCGAACGGGCCAGTGCCGACCAGCCCTTGCGCACCGTGGGCTCGTACTCGGCGCGCGGCAACAGCCCCGCCTTCACACCCCAGGCCAGGCCATAGGTGAAGAAGCCCGTACCACTCGATTCCGGCGGCGACTCCTCCGGGGCCAGCAGCGAAGGCGCCCAATAGCCATCAGGCTTCTGGGTTGCCTTCACCTTGCCCGCCATCTCGACGAACAATGCTTCCAGCTTCCGCCGCTCGGGATCGCCCTTGGGCAGCTTGGGGATCATCAGCGCGAGCCCGGCGACGACCCAGCCATTGCCGCGGCTCCAGAACATCTTGCGCCCTTTGGCGTCGCGGCGATCGAAGAAGCGGCTGTCGCGGTAGAACAGGCGTTCGGCGGGGTCGTAGAGGAAGTTGGTCGTCGCCCAGATCTCACGCAGCGCATAGTCGCGGTAGCGCCGGTCGCCGGTCTGGTTGGCGAGCTCGAGCATTGCCGGGGGCGCCATGAACAGTGCGTCGCACCAGCACCAGCGCACCAGGCATTCGGTGGCGCCATAGCCCCCCTTTTCGGGGACGACGAAGGCGAGCGTGACGCGCGGGGCATTGTTCACGACATTGTCGAAGACGCGGCGCACCGATTGCAGCGGCGCCGCGCCCGCGCCGTGCTTCGCCGCCCATAGATAGCTCTGGGTGATCGCGTGATCGTCGGCGAAGAAGGGCAGGCGGCCGGGTTGCCACTGATTGGCGCGGCCCCTGGCGTGGATCTCCTTGCCGATGTCCGCCGGTGCGCCGTGGTCGGCGAGCACGGTCATGCCGACCCAGAATGCGGCCTGTTCCCAGGCGCGGGGGTTGCGCGTCTCGCCGCCGGCGCGCGAGATCAGGCTGGTGTCGTGCATCCGCGCGAGCTGCCAGCGCGCCAGCTTCGTCGCCGCGTCGATCGCTGCGCGCGGGCTCGCCTCGACTGAAGTCTGGGCGACGGCAGTGCCGACCTGGAGCACGCCTCCGGTTGCGGCCAGCAAAAGCAATGCAGTGCGCAGCGCCATTCGGATCCCCTCTTTTGGGAGAGGTAATAGCAAAGCCGCGCCGGAAAAGAAGAAGGCCGGCGGACTTGCGTCCACCGGCCTCCAATCTGCCTCGTGGCTACCGTCAGAAGCGGAAGCGCACGCCGAGCGAGTAGGTGCGCTCGAGATAGATGGTCTGGCGTTCGAAGATGTCGCCTGCGTCGTTGAACTGCCGATAGCGCTGGAGCGGATTGCCGAGCAGGTTGACGACATCGAACGCCAGGGTGACGTTCGGGATCGGCGTGACCGTGGTCGAGAAGTCGAGCTGCCCACGGCCGCGCTCGGTGATCCCGCGGATGCGCGGATCGTTCTGGCCGGGCGTCACGAAGCTCGGGCCGACGTCCAGCGCCTCTTCGGTGTAGTTCACGACGAAGCTCGAGCGGTAGTTATAGGCGAGACGCGCCGAGAAGAACGGCTTCTCGTACAGCGCCACCAGATTGTACGTCCACTTCGACACGCCGTTGAACGGCACCCGCTCGTTGTCGAGCAGCGTGTTGAAGCGCGGCGAGAGATCGCCCTTCGAGTCGATATAGGTGCCGTTCGCCTGGACGCCGAAGCCCTTGGCCCATTCGGGCAGGCCGTCGATGTCGAGGAAGGTGGTGAACGAGACTTCCGCACCCTGGAAGCGGGTGTTGCCCGAATTCAGCGGCTGATTGATCGACAGCGCATTATAGACCGGGTCGGGTACGTTGCGCAGGTCGTTGAAGATGAAGCCCTTCGCATCGCGCCGGAAGATCGCTGCGGTCAGCGAGCCACTGCGCGAGAAATACCATTCCAGGCTGGCGTCGTAATTCTGCGAGGTCAGCGGTGCCAGGTCGGGGTTGCCGCCGCTGGCGCCGCGATAGTTGGTCGTCGTGGTGCCGTCGATAAGCGTGATCGGGCTCTGGTTGTTCTGGGCCTGGCCGATCGACAGCGCCGGACGAAGCGAGAAGAAGCCGGGGCGGGTGCGCGTTTCGGTGTAGGCGAGGCGAAGCTGCACTTCGGGGCTCACGGCCACGCGCGCGCTGACATTGGGAAGGTAGTCCCAATAGTCATTCTCTTCCGTGGTCGGCACGAAGCTGCCGTCGGGCTGGCGTACGAAGCCGCTGAGTTCGGTCTTTGTGCGGACCGCGCGGAAGCCGACCAGGCCGTCGATCGTGACGTTGCCGACGTCGAAGCCGTATTTGGCCTGCGCGTAGAGCGCGAGTGCCTTTTCGGTCCCGCCGAAGTTCTCGGTCGGGTTGTAGGCCGGCAGGCCGGCGGGCTGGCCGAAGAACTGCCGCAGCGCCGGCAGGTTCTCGCGGATGCTTTCCTGCGGGATGAAGGTGTAGGTGCGGACGGGCTGGGCGTGGCTGTTCTTGAAGCCGGGAAGCCCGGTCGAGAAGCTCACCGGCAGTTGGGTGATCGGAATCTGCGCGCCGAGATTGTTGACGTAGGAATCGCCGAAGTCGCGGCCGGCCTCGCGCTCATTGTAGCGCGCACCGACCTGAACGCGGCGGAGGAAGCCGCCGTCGAAGTCGTAGGAAACGTCGGCCCGCGCCTGCGTGTCCTTGCCGGTGACCTCCAGATATTGCTGGTAGAGGCCGCGGCTGAGGAAATTGGCCGCGTTGGTCGCGTCGAAGTTGACGAAATCGAACGATGCGCCGCCGTCCTCCGCTGCGTCGAACGAGACGTTGCGCACCGGCGAGCTGGCGAACGCATAGTCGATGTTGACGAGGTCGAACGTGTATTTGCTGTCGGTATAGGCAATGTCGCCCGAGACCTGCAGGCCGCCGCGCTTCCAGATGGCGCCGCCGCCGAACTGGTAGGTGTCGGTCTTGCCCTTGGCCGCGCCCCAATAGCCGTCGGGCGCCGCGGCGCCGGTGACGGTGGCGCTCTGGGCGATCGTCGGATCATCGGCGCGGGTGGTCAGATTGGTCAGCGTCAGGCCGCCGAAGATCGGCACGAACAGCCAGCGATTGGTATCCTTGCCGCGATAGCCCTGGAACAGGCCATCGACATAGATTTCGAGCTCGGGCGACGGCTTCCACTGGAAGGCGGCGTTGGCCGACGGACGGAAGCGGTCGCCATAGCCCAGGAACATGCCCTGCGCGTCGGGGAAGCGGACGCCGCCGGTGGTGCCGGGCGCATTGCCGGGGTTGGTGGTGCCGATCACCAGCGATTGCTCGCGCGTCGAATCGAGGAAGTTGATGCCGACATAGGAGCCGTTCACCAGCAGGCCCATCTCGCCGATGCCGGTTTCCCAGCGGTCGCTGACCAGCAAATTGCCGTTCCACGACAGCTTGCCCGACTGCTCCCAGTTCACGCCGTTGAGCGAGCCCGACAGTTCGAAGCCGTCAAAGTCGAACGGCTTGCGCCCGCGCACATTGACCTGGCCGCCGATGCCGCCTTCGATCAGGTTTGCAGTGCCGGACTTGTAGACTTCGAGCGCCGCGACGGTGCCCGCCGGGAAATCCTGGATCTGGACGAAGCGGCCTTCGGCGGTGAAGATTTCGCGGCCGTTATAGGTGGTGCTGATGTCGGGCAGGCCACGGACCGTGACGCCGGCCGATTCGCCGCCGCCGCGATTGACCTGGACGCCCGAGACGCGCGCGAGCGCCGAGGAGGCGAAGGTGTCGGGCAGCTTGCCGATATCCTCGGCGACGATCGCGTCGACGATACCATCGGACTCGCGCTTGATCCGCTGGGCGGATTCGAGGCTGCGGCGAAGGCCGGTGACGACGATTGCGTCCTCGCTCGTCGCTTCCTGCTCGGTCACATCGGCTGCGACTGCGGCGGGATCCTGTGCGGTAGGCGTGGAATCGGTCTGGGCAAAGGCGGGAGCGGCTCCCGCCAGAATGAGAAACGAAGTCGAAGCTAGAATCACGGACTTCAGGCGCATCGCGAACCTCCCCTTGGCGAATTTGCGAGGGCTCTTGACGAGCCTCTCTCTTCAAGCCGGGGCTATGCAACCGCTTCCAGAAACTGACAAGTGATTAATCATATCAATAAGACGGCGCGCGCGAAAACCGCGGGAGCGTGATGCCAAAGACACAGTTCGGACATACTATGGGAGAAGGCGGGGCCGCATCTCGCAGTGTGAGGGGCAATGCGGGCCGGCCCGATCTTGTGGGACCGGCCCGTTGCGCAGTTAGAAGGCGAAGGGCGCCGTCACGCGTCGCTCGGCGAGCATGAAGGCGTCGGCGACGATCTGCAGCGGGCGGATGTCGACATCGCTTTCGCCGGCCGCGACCAGCTCGGCGAAGCGCGCATAGAGCCGCGGATATTCGCGGTCGGGCGCCTTCTGCTCCGCTTCGCCGGGCAACTGCAGGATGCTGCCGCCCATGCCGAGGCGCAGCGTGCCGGCATCGGTGTCGATCTCGATGTCCCAGGTCTGCGGACCGGTCTGGAGGAAGTCGAACACTACATCGACGCGGGCATTGCCGCTGCGCATCTCAAGTTCTGCAGCGAGCGGCGACGCGCGGCCTTCGGGTACTTCCATCCATGCCTTGTCGAGCAGCATCGGCTCGGGCAGCAGCTTGGTCGCGATCGACAGGGCGTTGATGCCGGGATCGAACACGCCAAAACCGCCCGCGGCCAGAATCCATTCCTGCCCGGGATGCCAGCGGCGGATGTCTTCCTTCCAGGTGATTCGCACTGCCTCGATGCGCTTGCCCTGCAGCCAGGCCTTGGCGGGCTCGACGCCGGCGGCTTCGCGCGAATGCCAGGTGGTGTACAGGACGACGCCCTTGGCCTTTGCGCGATCGGCCAGCGCCGCGATCTCGGTGAGCGTGGTGGCCGGCGGCTTTTCGAGCATCACGTGGAGCCCGGCATCGATCGCGATCACGGCCTGTTCGTAGCGGCCGTCGGGTGGCGTGCAGAGCGAGACTGCGTCGAGCTTGTGGCCACCATCGATCATCGTGCCGATGTCATGATAGCCCTTAACGTCGTCCACGGTGGCGTGACGGCTGGCAGTTGCCACCAGGTCGAAGCGATCGTCCGCCGCCAGGGCGGGCAGGTGCTGGTCGCGCGCGATCTTGCCGATCCCCACCAGTCCCAGCCGAATCGCCCGGGTTCCGCTCTCCGCCATCCTCACGCTTCCTTTTATAAGATATATATGCTCTTCCTATTGCCACGCACTGCCGGTATCAAGCCCCGCACGACGATGTCGGCGTCCGCAAACGGCGGCGGCATATAAGCCAATTACCCACCGGAGAGGTGAATGAGCGACGCGGAAAATGGTTCGAACGGCGGACGGCCGCCCCTCAGGTCGCGCGCCTGGTTCGACAACCCCGCCAATCCCGACATGACTGCGCTCTATGTCGAGCGTTATCTCAATTTCGGAATCAGCCTGGAAGAGATCCAGTCGGGTCGGCCGATCATCGGCATCGCCCAGACCGGCAGCGATCTTTCCCCGTGCAATCGCCACCACCTCGAGCTCGCCAAGCGCGTTCGCGAGGGGATTCGCGACGCCGGCGGCATCGCGCTCGAATTCGGCACGCACCCGATACAGGAAACCGGCAAGCGCCCGACCGCGGGGCTCGATCGCAACCTGCAATATCTCAGCCTGGTCGAGGCGGTGCACGGCTATCCGATGGATGGCGTCGTGTTCACCATCGGCTGCGACAAGACCACGCCGGCCTGCCTGATGGCCGCCGCGACGGTGAACATCCCGTCGATCGCGCTGTCGGTCGGCCCGATGCTCAATGGCTGGTTCAAGGGCGAGCGCACCGGATCGGGCACGATCGTGTGGAAGGCACGCGAGATGCTTGCCGCCGGCGAGATCGACTATCAGGGCTTCATCAAGCTCGTCGCGTCCTCGGCGCCGTCGACCGGCTTCTGCAACACGATGGGCACCGCTACGACGATGAACTCGCTGTGCGAGGCACTCGGCATGTCGCTGCCCGGCTCGGCGGCGATTCCGGCGCCGTATCGCGACCGGCAGGAAAATGCCTATCGCACCGGTCTCCAGATCGTCGAGATGGTCCATGCCGATCGCAAGCCCAGCGACGTGCTGACCCGAACTGCCTTCATGAATGCGATCCGCGTCAATTCGGCGATCGGCGGATCGACCAATGCACCGATCCACTTGAACGCGATCGCCCGCCATATCGGTGTCGAGCTGAGCCTGTCCGATTGGGAAGAGCATGGCGCGGACATTCCGCTGATCGTCAATCTCCAGCCGGCGGGCGAATATCTCGGCGAGGATTTCTACCGCGCCGGCGGCGTGCCGGTGGTGATGGGCCAGTTGCTCCGCGCCGGGCTGATCGACGGCAGCGCGCTCACCGTCAACGGCAAGAGCGTGGCGGACAATGTCGCCACTGCCGAGTGCGAGGATACCAAGGTGATCTTCCCGCTCGACGCGCCGATGAAGTCCGCCGCGGGCCTCAGCGTGCTGTCGGGCAATCTGTTCGACAACGCCGTGATGAAGCTCAGCGTGATCTCGGACGAGTTCCGCGGCCGCTACCTCAGCAATCCCGACGATCCCGAGGCGTTCGAAGGCGTCGCCGTCGTGTTCGACGGGCCCGAGGATTATCATCACCGCATCGACGATCCCTCGGTCGGCATCGATACCAATTCGATCCTGATCATGCGCGGCGCGGGGCCGGTCGGCTATCCCGGCGGCGCTGAGGTGGTGAACATGCGTCCGCCCACGGCGCTGATCCAGGCGGGGGTCCACGCGCTGCCGTGCCTGGGCGATGGCCGCCAGTCGGGCACCAGCGGGTCGCCTTCGATCCTCAACGCGGCGCCCGAAGCCGCAGTCGGCGGCGGGCTCGCACTGGTCCAGACCGGCGACCGCATCCGCATCGACCTGAAGAACCGCACTGCCGACATGCTGGTCGATCCGGCGGAGATTGCGCGCCGCCGCGAAGCGCTGGCGATCGATTACGTGCCCGAGGCGCAGACGCCCTGGCAGGAAATCCACCGCAACCTCGTCGGCCAGTTCGATACCGGTGCGGTGCTTGAGGTCGCCGTCAAATATCAGCGCATTGCCCAGACACGGGGGCTTCCGCGCGACAGCCACTGATCGATTTATAATAACAAGCCTTGGGAGGAGAGAACAATGAAGACGATGACAGCCCTGGGAGTGATCGCCGCCATGGCGATCGCCGCCCCCGCTGCCGATGCCGCCACCGCCAAGCGCGGCACCTTCGGCAAACTTGCCGACGGCCGCTCGGTCGAATCGGTGCTGCTCGCCAACAATCGCGGCGTCTCGGCGAACATCATCGCCTATGGCGCGTCGATCCAGTCGCTCGTCCTGCCCGATCGTGCCGGCAAGAAGGCCGATATCGCGCTCGGCCATGACGACATGGACGGCTATCTCAAATACCCCAACTTCATCGGCTCGACCGTGGGCCGCTTCGCCAATCGCATCGATGGCGGCCGCTTCACGCTCGACGGCCGCAGCTACCAGACGCCGCTCAACGACGGCGTCAATTCGCTGCATGGCGGCACGGCCGGCTTCGACAAGGTGCTGTGGAACGTCGTGTCGGTGAAGAACGGGCCGACTGCCTCGGTGACGCTGCGCTATGTCAGCCCCGATGGCGATCAGGGCTATCCCGGCACGCTGACCGTCGATGCGACCTATTCGCTCGACGAAGCCAACAACCTGACGATCGAGTACAAGGCGACCACCGACAAGGCGACGATCGTCAACATCTCGAACCACGCCTATTGGAACCTGGGCGGCGAAGGCTCGGGCAGCGCGATGGACCATGTCGTCACGATCCCGGCGCAGTCGATCACTCCGGTCAACGAGACGCTGATCCCGACCGGCCAGTTCCGCCCCGTCGCCGGCACGGTGTTCGACTTCCGCACGCCGCGCGCGATCGGCGACCGCGTCCGCGATACCCGCGATCAGCAGATCGTCTATGGCCGCGGCTACGATCATAATTGGGTGATCGGCCGCAAGGTGATCAACCGCACCCAGCTGATGGCGCGCGTGAGCGATCCGAAATCGGGCCGCAGCTTCGAGATCTGGTCGAACCAGCCGGGCCTGCAATTCTATTCGGGCAACTTCATGGACGGCAAGTTCGCGGGCAAGTCCAAGCGCTTCTATCGCCAGGGCGACGCGATCGTGATGGAGCCGCAGATCTTCCCGGACGCAGTCAACCAGAAGGGCTTCCCCGAGGCGCGGCTCGAGCCCGGCCAGACCTATCGCAATGTCATGACCTACAAGCTGAGCAGCGGCGCAACCGCCGCCAAGCGCTGATCGCAGGGAGAGACCAGATGATCCGTCGTACGTTCCTTCTCTCGGCAACCGCGCTCGCCCTCGTGGCAAGCGCCGCTCCCGCAAACGCGCGTGACCAGTGGACCAAGGCGCAGGCCAATAGCTGGCACGCCAACCAGCCCTGGCAGGTCGGCGCCAACTACACGCCGGCCACGGCGATCAATCAGCTCGAGATGTTCCAGGCCGAGACCTGGGATCCCAAGCGCATCGACCTGGAGCTCGGCTGGGCTTCGGCGATGGGCATGAACGTGATGCGGGTGAACCTGCATCACCTGCTCTGGGAAACCGACGCCCCCGGGCTCAAGCGCCGCATGGACGAGTTCATGACGATCGCGGCCAAGCATAACATCAAGACGCTGTGGATCTTCTTCGACAGCTGCTGGGATCCCAACCCGGTCGCGGGCCCGCAGCACCCGCCGATTCCGGGCGTGCACAATTCGGGTTCGGTGCAGTCGCCGGGCGCGGATCGCCTCAAGGACGCGTCGCAATATGGCAAGCTCGAAGCCTATGTGAAGGACGTCGTGGCGACCTTCGCCAAGGACGATCGCATCGTCGGCTGGGATATCTGGAATGAGCCCAACAATGGCGGCGGCGGCAACTACAAGCCGACTCCGGACAAGAACAAATATGTCGCGCTGCTGCTGCCGCGCTTCTTCGACGCAGCCCGCGCCGCCAACCCGGTCCAGCCGCTCACTTCGGGCGTGTGGATCGGCGATCATTGGGACGATTTGAACCGAGTCGATGCAGTCGAGAAGATCCAGATCCGCGAGTCGGATATCCTGAGCTTCCACGACTACAGCTGGGCAGAGACCTTCGAAAAGCGTGCGAAGCAGATGCTGAGCTATGGCCGCCCGGTCTGGTGCACCGAGTATATGGCGCGCGGCAACGGCTCGACCTTCGACAACACGCTGCCGATCGCCAAGAAGCTCAACATCGCGATGTATAACTGGGGCTTTGTCGACGGGAAGATGCAGACCCGTTTCCCGTGGGACAGCTGGAAGAAGCCCTATACGTTCGAGGAGCCGACGATCTGGTTCCACGACATCCTCTATTTCGACGGCAAGCCCTATCGCCAGGCCGAAGTCGATCTGATCAAGCGGCTGGCTGCCGCACCGAAGGGCGTGGTGCCCGCTTCGGGCAAGTGAAGAGGGCGGCATTGATCGCGGCGCTGCTGGCGGGTCTCCCGCCGGCAGCGTCCGCGCAGGAGGTCAAGTCGGTCCTTGCCGGCGCCGACCCCGATATCGAAGCCGCCGACGGCCGCTACTGGATCTACCCGACGGGTGGCGACGGGCTGTCGGCCTGGTCCTCGCCCGACAAGCTCAAATGGAGCAAAAGCGAGACCCTCATCCGCCTGAAGGACATCGCCTGGGCCGATGACGACCGCGCGCCCAGGCACTTCCTCTGGGCGCCGGACATGATCCAGGCCAATGGCGGCTGGTATTTCTATTACTCGGTCGGCCCGCAGAACCCGACGCCCAGCCGCATCGGCGTCGCCACCTGCAAGGGCCCGGCCGGCCCCTGCACCGACAGCGGCAAGCCGCTGGTCACCGGCGGCAACGGCTTCGAGGCGATCGACCCGGCGGTGTTCGTCGATCCCAAGACGAAGACCCCATACCTCTATGCCGGCGGCAGCGCCGGCGCGACGCTCCGGGTGTGGAAGCTCAAGCCGGACATGGTCAGCCTCGATCAGGAAGTTAAAGTTGATACCCCCCCCAACTTCACCGAGGGCGCGTTCATGCACTTTCGCAAGGGCATCTATTACCTGTCCTACTCGGCGGGGAAGTGGGACGATGCGAGCTATCAGGTCCACTACGCCGTCGCGCTCTCGCCGACCGGCCCGTGGCGCTATGGCGGCCCGCTGCTCGTCGGCGACAAGCGCTATCGCGGGCCGGGGCACCACAGCTTCTTCCAGGATCCCGCCGACGGCAATTGGTACATCGCCTATCACCGCTGGGAAGGGCAGGTGGGCAACGGCCCCTATCAGGGCAGCCGCCGCGTCGCGATCCAGCCGATCGAGTACCGCCCCGACGGCGTAATCGAGACGATCAAGATGAAGTGAGCCCAACATCCTCCCTCGCGAAGCGGGGGATCTTAGACGAAGAAAAGGGGCGCCGCGGTGATGCCGCGGCGCCCCTGTTTCGTCCGGACGAGAAGCTTAGAACGAAGCCCAGTCGTCCCCGCCGCTCGCCATTGCGGCGACCGGCAGCGCCTTGACCGGCGAGACATAGCCATTGCTCTTGGCTGGTGCCTTTGCGGTCTTGGCCGGGGCGCTCGTGCGCGTGACCGGACGGCCGCCGGTGCCGACGTTGAACTTCGACGCCTGCTCGCTCAGCGCGGCGACTTCGCCGCTGAGGTTGCGTGCGGCAGCCGAGGTCTGCTCGACCATCGCGGCGTTCTGCTGGGTCGACTGGTCCATCGTGCCGATCGCCACCGAGATTTCGGTGATCGCAGTCGACTGGGCCTGGTTGTCGCTGGCCATCTGGCCGAGCAGCGCATGGACTTCGCCCACGTCGCCCGAGATGTCGGCAAGCGCGCTGTCGACCTTCTGGACCATTTCCACGGCCGAGACGATGTCGGTCTGGGTGGCTGTCAGCTGGTCGCGGGCGCGGGCCGCTTCCTCTTCCGAGCGCATGGCGAGCGCCGAGACGAGGTCGGCGACGACCGCGAAACCGCGGCCGGCTTCACCCGCGCGACCGGCTTCGACCGCGGCGTTCATCGCGAGAACCCGGGTCTGGAACGCGATCTTGTCGAGGCCCTCGATGACGCTGTCGATGCCCTTGGCGCCGTCGGCGACGCGGCTCATGGCCTGCACGGCGTCGTCGGCGATCGCACGACCACCGGAGACCGTGGCGATGGCGCCATCGGCGCGCTCGACGGTGCGGCCGGCCGAAGCCGCCGTCGCCTTGAGGCGGCCGTCCATCTGCGTCACCGCTGCCGAAGTTTCCTCCAGGCTGGCTGCATTGGCTTCGGTGCGGCGGGCGAGGTCTTCCGATGCCTGGGCGATTTCGCCCGAACCGGTGCGGATGGTCAGCGCGCTTTCCATCACGGTGCCGATCAGGGTGCGGAGCTCGTGCACGGCGGCGTTGAAGTTAACCTTCACCGATTCATATTCCGGCGAGAAGGCGTCGTTGATCTCGCTGGTCAGGTCGCCCTGCGCCAGCTTGCTCAAATTCACTTCGAGCGTCGTGACAACGCGCTGCTGCTCGGCATCCGAGATCTTCTTGGCGGCGTCGGTCTTCGCCTTCTCGACCGCGGCTTCGCGGAACACGAGCACGGCCTTGGCCATCGCGCCGATCTCGTCGCCGCGATCGGTGCCGGGCACTTCGACGGTGTTGTTGCCGCTGGCGAGGGTGTTCATCACGCCGGTCATCTGGGCAACGGGTGCCGCGATGCCGCGCGAGAGCAGCCAGCCGAGCAGGATCGAAAGACCGACTGCAAAGGCGCCGCCGATCCAGATCGCCCATTTCGACGACGCGACGGCCTCGTCCTCGGCGATGATCCGCGCTTCGACGCGCTCTTCCTGGAACTTGCTGATTTCCTTGATCAGCGGACGGATCTCACCGAGCATCTTCACGCCCGAGAGTTCGCCCGCCTGGGCGCGGGTCGCGGGGTTGCGCGCCAGCTTGATGATGTTGTCAAGCTTGCCGCGGAGTTCCTGGACATTGACGACGAGCTGGTCGGCGCGCTTATGCTGCTCCTCCAGCGTCGAGAATTCCTTGAAGGTCTTGACCGTCGCGAAGAACTTCTCGCCGCTCTCGTCATAGGTCTTGGCGAATTCGTCCTTGCCGAGGATCGCGAAGGCGCGTGCGGCGTTCTGCTGCTCGAGCACCTGAGTGAGCATCGTCTGGGTCTGCTCGAGCGCGCGCAGCGACCGTTCCTTGTCGTCCCCGGCCGAGGCCATCGCGGTCAGGTTGAGGAAGATCAGCGTGCCGACACCGGCAAAGATCACGATTAGCGCACCGAAAGCGCCGGCAAGTTTCCGCGAAATTGGGATGTTCTGCAAAGACATCATTGGCTCCGTACCTATAGCTCCGGCGCGGCCCCCGCCGAGGCGAGCGCCCGCGAACACGCCCCTCGCTTCCGCGGGTTCGCCACGCCGATCATCAATGCCATCATAGGAGGAGACGAGGGGTGCCGAGGGGGTTAACCTAGATATAATCCCCTAGACGCAGCGGTGCCGGCACTGTTTCCGGATTATTTCCGCGCTATTTCTGTTGCTTAGCTAGCGGCGCCGAATGGCGTCTCGGGCCTGGCGCGTCGGGCACATTGCTAACGCGCGGACGGATCAGAGAAGGTAGACGACGACATAGCGCCCGACGAGCGCGAGCATCACCAGCCGGCACCAGGTTTCGCCGTGTGCGACTATCGCGCCTGTCATCAGCATCACGAGGATCGCGGTCAGCGTCAGGGGCAGCGGCTGGACGAGATGCCCCGCGAGCGCCGGAATGCTCGCATACCAGGCGAACTGACACAGCAGCAGCACGAACAGGATGCCAATGACGATGCGGCGAACCTGGAAGAAATGCGTGTCGAGGTCGGCATGGTCGCCGATCTCGCGCGGGAAGGCGAGCCGCGCCGCGATGTAATAGGCGCTGGCAAACCCGGTTACCGCCATCAGCGATCGGCCCGACACGCCGATGACGTCGCGCACGATCCACGCAGCCTGCCAGAACGACAGTAGATCGAGCATCACGAACGCCGCCATCAGCGGTGTCAGCCAGCCGATGCGGATCGCCGAGGCCGGCTGCAATCGCGCCTCGATCGCGCGCGCAACCCCGCCCAGCACTTCGGCGAGCGACAGGCCCAGCAACAGTCCGAACAGTGCAAAGATGAATTCGAAATCGGTCATGCTGGCCCCCACCGCCGGCGTCTAACGCGGCATGTTCGATCGGGAAACCGCAGCCTCAGCCCTTCGCCTCGCTCGCTTCGACATCGTCGATCAGTTCGAGCACATCGCCGATCAATGCGCGCATCGCA
Organism: Sphingomonas sp. LM7; assembly: GCF_002002925.1. Classification (NCBI taxonomy): domain Bacteria; kingdom Pseudomonadati; phylum Pseudomonadota; class Alphaproteobacteria; order Sphingomonadales; family Sphingomonadaceae; genus Sphingomonas; species Sphingomonas sp. LM7. The sequence goes on from NZ_CP019511.1 coordinate 3,855,810, forward strand.
GTCCGTGCGGCATCGGCATCGTGTGCCGCGATCGCGTCGCGCACGGCGGCATGGTCGGCGACGTTGGCGGTGCGGCCCTTGAGGCGGTTGGTGAAGCGGATCGAGGTCTGCAGCGCAGTGCTCACTACATCGCGGAACTGGGCATAGAAGGGATTGCCCGACGCGCGCAGGATCGCGACGTGGAAGGCGATATCGGCTTCGAGCGTGTCCTCGAGGCCCTGTTCGGCGGCTTCCATCCGTTCGAGGCCGCTGGAGATGCGCGCCAGGTCCTCGGGCGTGCCGACGCGTGCGGCCAGCGCCGCCGCCTCCGGCTCGATCGCAACGCGCAGCTGGTTGAACTGGCGGAGCAGTTCGACCGAGAATTGCCGCTCGAGCAGCCAGCGCAGCACGTCGGTGTCGAACAAGTTCCAGTTGGTCGCCGGCTGGACCACGGTGCCCTGGCGCGGACGGGCGCTGAGCAACCCTTTGGCCGTGAGCATCTTAACCGCTTCGCGCGTCACCGATCGGCTGACGCCATGCTGTTTGGCGAGCTCCGCTTCGGTCGGGAAAGCCTCGCGCTCGTAGCGCCCGGTGACGATCGCGCGCCCTAGGCTGTCGAGCATGCCATAGGTGAGGTTGCGCCCCAGCTGCGGCCGCGCGTCCTCCGTTCCTAGAGCCGGATAGTTTGCCATCCCCCGTCGCCTCTTGATCCGCCCCGACAACGATGTCAGGACCCTCTCCACGCCATTGTTTGATCCACGTTAGCGGAGTGGTGGCGCTGGACAAGTCCAATAAATACGATAAATGAACCAACCACGCCGGATCCGGCGTCACAGGCGGGCACAAGAGCGCGGCATCAGCCGCCGGCGCCCGGGGCAGGGAGGAAGCAATGACGAGTCTCTCGAACATCGATCTGTTCGTCGTGATCGCCTATGCGATCGGAATTTTCGGCCTTGCCCAATGGGTTAGCCGGGAAAAGGCGGGCCATGCCAAGGATACGTCGGATTATTTCCTCGCATCCAAGTCGCTGCCCTGGTGGGCGATCGGCGCGTCGCTGATCGCCGCAAATATTTCTGCAGAACAAATCGTCGGCATGGCCGGTTCGGGCTATGCGATCGGCCTCGCGATCGCTTCCTATGAATGGATGGCGGCGCTGACGCTGCTGATCGTCGGCAAATACTTCCTGCCGATCTTCCTGAAGAACGAGATTTACACGATGCCGCAGTTCCTCGAGCAGCGGTTCGGCCGTGTGCTCCCGGTGCTGATGGCGGTGTTCTGGCTCGCGCTTTATGTATTCGTGAACCTTACTTCGATCATCTGGCTGGGTTCGATCGCAGTCAACAAGGTGGCGGGCGTCGATCAGACCGCGGCGCTCATCGGCCTCGGCGGCTTCGCCTTGCTTTATCAGCTCTATGGCGGGCTCAAGGCAGTGGCGCTCACCGACATCGTCCAAGTGACGCTGCTCGTGCTCGGCGGCCTTGTGGTTTCGTACCTCACGCTCGACCAGATCGGCGGCGGTGCAGGCGTGCTCGCCGGCTTCAACGTGCTCACCGAGCGCGCGCCGAGCCACTTCGACATGATCCTCGAGCAGGACAATCCCTTCTACAAGGATCTGCCCGGCATCGCGGTGCTGGTCGGCGGCATGTGGATCGCCAACCTGTCCTATTGGGGCTTCAACCAGTACATCATCCAGCGCGCGCTTGCCGCCAAGAACCTGGGCGAAGCGCAGAAGGGCGTGGTGTTCGCCGCGTTCCTAAAGCTGATCATGCCGGTGATCATCGTGCTGCCGGGCATCGCCGCGGTGGTGCTGGCGCCAGATCTCGCCAAGCCCGATGAAGCCTATCCGACAATGATGCGGCTGTTGCCCCCGGGCCTGCTCGGCCTCGTCTTCGCGGCATTGATCGCGGCAATCATCGCCTCGACGGCTTCGAAGATCAATTCGATCGCCACCATCTTCACGCTCGATCTATACGCCAAGGCTCGCGGCATGAAGACCCGCGGCGAGGACGGCGTCGCCGTAGTCGAGGGGCAGGAGAAGCATCTAGTCCTCGTCGGCCGCATCGTTGCCGCGATTGCGGTGGTGATCGCGATCATCGCCGCCAAGCCGCTGATTGGCCAGTCGGACCAGGCCTTCCAGTTCATCCAGGAATTCTCGGGCTTCTTCACGCCTGGCATCACGGTGATCTTCCTGCTTGGCCTGTTCTGGAAGCCCGCGACCGAAGCCGGTGCGATCGTCGCCGCGCTCACGTCGGTGCTGCTCTCCTACATCCTCAAGATCGGAATCCCGTCGGACTTCCTGCCGGACGCGCTGAACGCCTATCTCTTCCCGTTCATGAACCGCATGATGTTCGTGTTCGTGGTGAGCCTGTTCCTCGCAATGGCCGTCTCGCTGCTGGTGCGTGGCCGCGGCGATGCCAACCGAGTGACGATGGAAGGCGTGACCTTCCGCACCACGGGGGCGTTCAACATCGCCGGCGTCGGCGTGATCCTCATCCTCATCGCATTGTACGCGACCTGGTGGTGAGTTTCGGCAGCCGCTTCCTCGCCGTCGATTGGGGCACGACCAACCGGCGCGTGTTCCTGATCGACGGCGGCGCGGTCGTGCAGACCGAGCGCGACGATCGGGGTGTGACTTCGGTCGAGGACTTCGACGCGGAGGCAGTTGCGATCCGCGGCCGCTTCGGCGAGTTGCCGATGCTGCTAGCGGGCATGGTCGGCTCGAACATTGGCTGGCGGCCGGCGCCCTATGTCGCCGCGCCCGCCGGGGTCGCCGAACTCGCGGCAGGCCTGTTGTGGATCGACGACCGCACGGCTATCGTGCCCGGCATCTCGACGTTGGTCGGTGGGCGTCCCGACGTGATGCGCGGCGAGGAAGTCCAACTGCTCGGCGCCGTCGCGGCGGGGCTGGTGCCAAGGGACGCGCTGCTCGCCCAGCCCGGCACCCATTGCAAATGGGTGGAGATGGAGGGCGGCAAGGTCGCCGACTTCGTCACGGCGATGACCGGTGAGCTGTTTGCACTGCTGCGCAAGCACGGACTGCTCGCCACGCAGCTTGCGGGCGAGGTGACGCTCGGCGCCGCGTTCCTCGAAGGCGTCGAGGACGGCAAGCGCCAGGATCTCGCCGCGTCGCTGTTCGGCATCCGCGCCGCGAAGATGCTTGGGGCGCGCGCCGACGCAGATGCCGCGTCTTATGCCAGCGGACTGCTCATCGGCACCGATGTCGCCGCACGCCTTGCGACTTCGGGGCACGACACCGTCCATATCCTCGCCGATCCGGTGCTCGGCGGGCTTTATTCCGCGGCGATCGAGGCCCATGGCCGCGCCGCGCACCTGATCGACAGCCATGCTGCGTTCGTCGCTGGCATCAACGAGATTGTGAGACAATGAGCCATATCGCCGCCTTCGATGCCGCCTTTGCGCGCTGCCCGCTTATCGCCATCCTGCGCGGGGTGAAGCCCGACGAAGTCGAGGGGATCGGCGACGCGCTGGTCGACGCTGGCTTCACGCTGATCGAAGTGCCGCTGAACTCGCCCGAGCCTCTCGACAGCATCGCCCGGCTGGCCCGCCGCTTCGAGGGCAGGGCGGTGATCGGCGCGGGCACCGTGCTCACCGAAGACCAGGTCCGGCAAGTCGCCGGGGCCGGCGGCACGATGATCATCTCGCCCAACGCCAACATCCGCGTGATCGCGGCCAGCGCCCAAGCCGGCCTGGTCTCGCTCCCCGGCGTCGTCACGCCAACCGAGGCCTTTGCCGCGCTCGAGGCCGGTGCCACGGCGCTCAAGCTTTTCCCGGCCGAGGGATCGAGCCCGGAGATACTCAAGGCGATGCGCGCGGTGCTTCCCAAGGACCTGCGCCTGCTGCCCGTAGGCGGTGTCGCGCCCGACACCATGACGCCGTGGCGCGAAGCCGGCGCCGACGGCTTCGGGCTGGGATCGGCGCTGTACAGGGTGGGTCTCATCGCGGCCGAAGTCGGCGAACGGGCACGCGCGTTCGTCTCTGCACTGGCAAGCTGACCCGATAATCGCCTACACCCGCGCCCGGAGAGGGGGCGAGGTGACTCAACCACGCAAAAATGTCGTCGTCGTCGGTGGGGGCACCGCAGGCTGGATGGTCGCGTCGGCGATCGCCAAGCTGCTGCCGCACGCGGCCAGTGTCGAGCTGATCGAATCCGCCGAGATCGGCATCGTCGGGGTGGGCGAGGCGACGCTGCCGCATCTGCGCGCTTTCATCCAGACGCTCGGGCTCGACGAGGCCGAGTTCATGGCGGCCACGCACGCCACCTACAAGCTCGGCATCGAGTTCCGCGATTTCGGCAAGCCGGGTGACGTCTATCTCCACCCCTTCGGCGTGTTCGGCCAGCCGCTGAACGGCGTGCCTTTCCTGCACTGGTGGCTGCGGATGCATGCGCAGGGGCGGGGCGGCGAGATCGCCGAATATTCGGTTGCCAATGTGATGGCGGTGCAGCAGCGCTTCGCAGTGCCCGCCGCGGACCCGACCACGCTGCTCTCGACCTATGGCTATGCCTATCAATTCGATGCGACGAAGTTCGGACCGTTCCTGCGCGGCTTTGCCGAAAAGCGCGGCGTGACGCGCACCGAAGGCCGGATCGTCACGGTAGATCGCGATGGCGAAAGCGGCGACGTCGCCGCGGTGGTGCTGGAAAGCGGCGCACGGGTGGAAGGCGATTTGTTCGTCGATTGCTCGGGCTTTCGCAGCCTGTTGCTCGGCGACGCGCTCGGCGAGGAATGGGAAGACTGGTCGCATTGGCTGCCATGCGATCGCGCGACGGCGCTGCCCTGCGCCTCGCCGCGGGGCGAAATCGAGCCAGTCACCCGCGCCACGGCGATGGCCGCTGGCTGGCGCTGGCGGATCCCCCTCCAGCACCGCGTCGGCAACGGCTATGTCTATTCGAGCGCGCATCTCTCCGACGATGCCGCCTCGGATGCGATCCTCGCTGCAGTCGATGGCGAGCCGCTCGCCGAGCCGCGCATGCTGCGGTTCCGCGCCGGTCGCCGCAAGCGCAGCTGGTCGCACAATGTCGTCGCGATCGGGCTTGCCTCGGGCTTTCTCGAACCGCTCGAATCGACCAGCATCTATCTGGCGCAGGCGGCGATCACCCAGCTGCTAGACCTGTTCCCGATCGGGCCGATCGAGGATGCCGATCGCGACGCGTTCAACACGCAGATCGATTATGAATATGACCGAATCCGCGACTTCCTGATCCTCCATTATCACGCCAGCACGCGCGATGATTCGGAGTTCTGGCGCTATGTTCGCCACATGCCGATTCCGGACAGCCTTGCCGAGAAGATCGAACTGTTCCGCCGTGCCGGGCGCATCCAGCGCTATAGCCGCGGGCTGTTCTTCGAGCCGAGCTGGATCGCGGTGATGATCGGGCAGGGGATCATCCCGCAAGCGTGGGACCAGCGCGTCGATGCCGCCAATCCAGGCGAACTGGGGCAGGCGCTCGATCGGCTGCGCGGGCAGATCGCCCGTGAAGTGGCGACGCTTCCGGGCCACCGCGCTGCGCTCGGGCTGTCGGCGTGAGCGATCGCGCGATCCGCAGCGTCGCGATACTGGGCGGCGGCATCACCGGCCTGTCCGCCGCGGCGGCATTCGCGCGCGCGTTGCCCGGAATCGCAGTCACGGTTATCGAGACACCGCCCGATTCCGCTGCGCTCGCCGACCTGTTGCCCGGCAGCACCAGCACGATCCACCGCTTCCACGCCAGTATCGGCCTCGACGAACCGGCGCTGATCCGCGCGGGCGCCGCCGTGCCGCGGCTCGGTCTGCGCTTCGAGAACTGGCCGGCGGGCGCCGCGACCTGGTATCATGTCCATGGCGATCACGGCGCGGCCGCCGGGCCCATCGCCTTTCATCAGCTCTGGGCACGCGCACGCCGCGAGGGTCGGGCGGAAGCCTGGCACTGCTATGCCGCCGCCGGCGTACTCGCCGAGGCGGGCAGATTCGCCCATCCCCAACCCGGCACGCCGCTGGCAACGTTCGACTATGCGCTGCGGCTCGATCCGGCGCGCTATCGTGCGGTGCTTGCGGCACTGGCCGATCAGCTGCGCGTCGCTCGGGTTGCGGGTGCATTCGGCGGCATCGAGCGGCGCGCGGAGGGCGGCGTGGCGGCATTGCTTCTCACCGATGGCCGGCGGGTCGAGGCCGATCTCTATCTCGATGCCTCAGGGCCATCTGCTGCGTTGGCCGCTGCCGTCGCCGACGGGTTCGAGGACTGGCGCGACGCGCTGCCGTTCGATCGCGTGCAGCTCGGCGAATCCCCGCCCAGCGCCGCGGATCCCAACGACACGATTATCGGCGGCGCCGCGAATGGCTGGCAGTTCGTCACCCCGCTGCCGGGCAAGACCCTGCTGGGCCGTATCCATTCCTCAGCCGGCGCGCCCGATAGCGGAGCGCCCGCAATCGCGATCCGTCCGGGGCGGCGCAGCCAACCCTGGGTCGGCAACGTCCTGGCAGTCGGCGACGCCGCGGTCGCGCTCGATCCGTTGCACTGGCCCAACCTGCACCTCGCGCAAAGCGGCATCGCCCGCGCGATCGAGTTGCTGCCGGGGCGCGACTGCCACCCTGTCGAGATCGCCGAATATAATCGGCGTGCGCGCGAAGAGACGATCCGGATGCGCGATTTCCAGGCGCTCCATTACCTCCGCGCGGGCGTGGTGATCACCGCCCCCGAAAGCCTTGCCGCCACACTCCAGCAGTTCGAGCGCCGCGGCCGGCTGATCCATCACGACGAGGACAGCCTGCTCGAGGAGATCTGGCTTGCGGCGCTGCTCGGGTTGGGCGTGCTGCCGGTCGCCATCGACTCCCTCGCCGCGGCCGTGCCCGCCGCGGCGGCAATTGCCGGCATGGCCGAGATGCGTGTCGGCCTGTCGCAATTGCCGCAGCGCCTGCCGCCCTATGCCGATTATCTGGTGCGCTGCGGCGTGCCCAGGACCTGGCCGTCGCGCCGTCCATCTGAGCCTGCCGACGGTCAGGGCTGAGGAGTAGTCGCCTCGGGGCCTTGCGGCGTCGCTCGCAGCAGCGAATCGCCGCCAAGCGTGCGATAAAGGGTCACCAGATTGCTCGCCTGCACCAGCCGTGTGTTCACCAAAGTACGCCGCGCCGAATAGAGCGAGCGCTGCGCGTCGAGGCTCGACAGGAACGTGTCGATCCCGCCGCGATAGCGTGCCTCGGCAAGCTGAAACGTGTCTGCCGCGGCATCGGCCTGTGCCTGCGTCGCGCGCAACTGCTCGGTAATCGTGCCGCGCCGCGCCAGCGCATCGGCGACTTCGCGGAATGCCGATTGGATCGCACGCTCATAGGTGGCGACTGCGGCTTCCTGCTGCGCCTCGCTCAGCCGCACATTGGCGCGGCCCGCGCCGGCGTTGAAGATCGAATAGCTCGCATCCGCCCCCGCCGACCAGGTGAACCCGCCGCCGCTGAACAGTCCGGTCAGCGCATTGCTGGCGAGCCCGAGCAGCCCGGTCAGCGAAATGCGGGGGAACAGCGCAGCGCGGGCGGCGCCGATCTGGGCGTTGGCGGCGCGGAGCGTGTATTCGGCCTGCACCACGTCGGGGCGGCGCAACAGCACGCTCGAATCGATCCCGGCGGGCAGCTCGGCGATCATCGGCGCCGCCTCGTCCAGCGACGTGGGGAGCAGGTTCGAGCCGATCGGCGCGCCGACAAGCAATTGCATCGCGTTGATGTCCTGCGCCAGCGCGGTGCGCTGCTCGGCAAGGTCGGCGCGTGCGGCTTCGAGTACCTGCTCGGCCTGACGCAGGTCGGTGCGCGGCGCGATCCCGCCCTCGAGCCGCGCGCGGGTCAGCCGTACGCTGTTCTCGGCATTGCCCGCAGTATCCTGCGCAATCTTGAGTAGGCTGGCGTCGGCGGCATAGCGCAGCCACGCGTCCGCGATGTCGCCGACCAGCGTCAGATAAGTCGCGCGTGCGCCCGCTTCGGTAGCGAAATAACGGTTCTGCTCGGCGCGGGTGAGCGAAGCGACGCGTCCGAACAAGTCGAGCTCGAAGCCGGTGATTCCCACGTCGGCAGTGAAACTGGTGCGCGCGCCCGAAGCGCCGCTCGCGGTGCTGCCGCTGCTGCGCTCGCCGCCCAGCACGGTCGCGCCCGCGCCGGCAGTGACTTCGGGAAAGCGGTCGGCGCGCTGGATGCGATATTGCTCGCGCGCGGCGCGGATGTTCGCCGCGGCGAGGCGCAGGTCGCGATTCTCGGTCAGCGCCCGGGCGACCAGCGCCTGCAGCCGCGGATCGCGGAAGATGTCGCGATAGGTCACCGCGGGCAATGTCGCCTCGCTGCTCGCCAGATAGGCGTCGCCGACCGGCCAGCTTGGCGGCACCGGCGCCGCCGGCTGGACGTATTTGGGCTCCATTGAGCAGCTGGCGAGGGCAGTCGCCGCGAGAAACAGAACCGCGCGCTTCATGCCGCCGCCTCCGGCTTCTTGCCGCGTTCGCGCAATGCCTTGAGCCCGTCGCGCACGCCGCGGCGGACAAGGACGAAGAACAACGGGATGTAGAAGATCGCCAGGATCGTCGCGGTCAGCATCCCGCCGATCACCGCGGTGCCGATCGCGATGCGGCTGTTTGCCCCGGCGCCGGTCGAGATCGCGAGCGGCAGCACGCCGAAAATGAAGGCGAGGCTGGTCATCAGGATCGGACGCAGTCTGATGCGGGCCGCTTCCAGCGCCGCGTCGATCACGCGCTTGCCTTCCTTCTCGGCACGCTCGGCGAACTCGATCATCAGGATGGCGTTCTTGGCGGCTAGGCCCATCGTCGTGAGCAGGCCGATCTGGAGATAGACGTCGTTCTGCAACCCGCGCAGCGTCACGGCAAACACCGCGCCGACAAGCCCCAGCGGGATCACCAGCAGCACGGCCACCGGGATCGACCAGCTCTCGTACAAGGCCGCAAGGCACAGGAACACGACGAGCAGCGACACAGCGTACAGATAAGGCGCCTGCCCCGACGACAGCCGCTCCTGGAACGACAGCCCCGACCATGCGACGCTGGTGCCCGGGATCTGCGAGGCGAGCTCCTCGATCCGGCGCATCGCATCGCCCGAGCTCTGCCCCGGCGCGGCCTGGCCCTGGATCTCGAACGAAGGAATGCCCTGGAAGCGCGACATCGTCGTCGGCGCGGTGGCCCAGCTGGTCTGCGCGAACGAAGAGAAGGGTGCCATCTCGCCGCTGCGGGTGCGGACGAACCATTCGTCGATATTGCCGGGCGAGGCGCGATATTGCGCGTCGCCCTGAACATAGACGCGCTTCACGCGTCCGCGATCGATGAAGTCGTTGACGTAACGCCCGCCCCAGGCCGTGGACAGCGTCGAATTGACGTCGCCCTGGCCGATGCCGAGCGCGGCGAGTTTCTGCTGGTCGATATCGACCTTGAGCGTCGCCACGTCGGGCAGGTCGGACAGGCGCACCTGGGCGAGCGCGGGATCGCTGTTCGCGGCGGCGAGCAGCCTGTCGCGCGCGGCGAGGAATTGCTCGCGCGACATGCCGCTGGAATTCTGCAGCTGCACGGTGAAGCCGCTCGACTGGCCGAGACCACGGATCGACGGCGGCACCAGCGCGAAGACCTGGGCATCGCGGAAGTTGCGGAACGCCCCCGACGCGCGCTGGACGATCGCCTCAGCGCCGTTCTCGGTGCCCTTGCGCTTCGACCAGTCGGCGAGGTTGATGAAGCCCTGTCCGGTATTCTGGCCGCTCGCGCCACCACCGCCGCCGCCACCGGTGACAGTGAACATCGTTGCGGTGTTCGCGCCTTCCTGGCCCATGAAATAGCGCTCGACGGCCTGCTGCACTTCCTGCGTGCGGCTCTGCGTCGCGCCGGCGGGCAGGCGAAATTGCACCGATGCCGCGCCCTGGTCCTCGGTCGGCAGGAAGCCGGTGGGCAGGCGCGTGAACATCAGCACCAGCAACAGGCACACCGCGGCATAGAGCAGCAGGAACAGCCATTTGCGGTCGACCACGGTGCCGACGGTGCGCACATAGCGCTCGACGCCGCGGTCGAAATTGCGGTTGAAGCCGTCACGGGCGCGGGCGAAGAAATTGCCGACCCTGGGGAAGCGCCGCTCGATAAAGCCATTGCCATGCTCGCTCTTCTTCTTGAGCAGGGTCGCAGTGAGCGCAGGCGTGAGGATCAGCGCCACCAGCACCGACAGTACCATCGCCGACACGATCGTCACTGAGAATTGGCGGTAGATCACGCCGGTCGATCCGCCGAAGAACGCCATGGGCAGGAACACCGCGGAAAGCACCAGCCCGATGCCGACCAGCGCGAACTGGATCTGCTCCATCGACTGGATCGTCGCGTCGCGCGGCGAGAGGTCGGGGTCCTCCTCCATCAGCCGCTCGACATTCTCGACTACGACGATCGCGTCGTCGACGAGCATGCCGATCGCGAGCACCAGCCCGAACAGCGTCAGCGTGTTGATCGAGAAGCCGAGCGCATAGAACACTGCGAAGGTGCCGAGCAGCACCACCGGCACCGCGATGAACGGGATCAGCGTCGCCCGCCAGTTCTGGAGGAAGATGAACATCACGATCACGACGAGGATGATCGCCTCGACCAGCGTCTTCACCACTTCCTCGATCGAAAGCTTGATGAAGGCCGTCGTGTCGTTGGCATAGGCGAATTTGAAGCCCGCCGGGAAACCGCGTGCGATCTCCTCGACCTTGGCCTTGACCAGCTCGGCGGTCTCGAGCGCGTCGGCGGCGGGGGCCAGGCTGATCGCGATGCCTGCGCCCGGATGGCCGTTGACGCGGCTGACCGCGTTGTAGCTCTCGGCGCCGAGCTCGACGCGTGCGACGTCCTTGAGCAGCACATTGGCGCCGCTGGTCTCGGTCTTGAGGATGATTTGCTCGAACTGTGCCGGGGTCTGCAGCCGCGACTGGGCAGTGACGGTGGCATTGAGCATCTGCGTGCTCGGCTGGGGTTGGCCGCCGATCTCCCCGGCCGCCACTTCGGTATTCTGGTTGGTGATGGCAGTGATCACGTCGCTGGGCATCAGCGCATAGCTGGCCAGCCGATCGGGGTTCAGCCAGATCCGCATCGCATAGGGCGCGCCGAACACATTGGTTTCGCCCACGCCGGGAATCCGCGCGAGCTGGTCCTGCATGTTGGAGGCCATCCAGTCCGACACGTCCTGGTTGGTGCGCTTGTCGGTCTCGTCATAGACGCCGACGATCATCAGGAAGTCGGGGTTGGACTTGGTGACGCGCAAACCCTGCTGCTGGACCTGCTGGGGCAGGCGGGACAGCGCCTGCTGGACCTGGTTCTGGACTTGGACCTGCGCGATGTCCGGATCGGTGCCCTTCTCGAACGTCGCCGAGATATTGACCTGTCCGCGCGAGGTGGAGGACGAGCTGAAATAGATCAGTCCGTCGATCCCGGTCAGCTGCTGCTCGATCACCTGGGTGACCGAATTCTGCACCGTCTCGGCCGAAGCGCCGGGATAGGAGGCGCGGACATTGACTTGCGGCGGCGCGACGTCGGGATATTGCGCGATAGGCAGCGACATGATCGCGCCGACGCCCATCAGCATGACGATGATCGCGATCACCCAGGCGAAGATCGGGCGATCGATGAAAATCCGTGACATGCGCGGTCAGCCGCTCTTCTTGGCGGCGGCACTCGCGCCCGCCTTGGGCGCTTCGATGCGCTGCGGGGTCGTGACGGGAACCGGACGGATCTCGGCGTCGGGACGCAGATTGGCGGTGCCCTGGACGATCACCTTGTCGCCCGCGGCAAGCCCCTGGGTCACCACCCAGTTCGCGCCGATCGTCCGCTCCGCGATCACGGTCCGCGCCACGGCGCGGTTGCCCGGCCCGACGACATAGACCGTGGCGTTGCCGCGCGGATCGCGCGACAGCCCGGCCTGGGGCACCAGGAACGCCCGGGTATCGATCGCCTGCGCGAACGAAGCGCGGGCGAACATGCCGGGCAGCAAGATGCCCTGGGCATTGGGGAAGCGCGCGCGCAACGTCACCGTTCCCGTGTTCGCATTGACCATCACTTCGGAGAATTCGACCGTCCCGGTCTGGCCGTAATCGCTGCCGTCCTCCAGCTTGAGCCGCACCGTCGCGCTGGCCGGCGCGAGCCCGCCTTGTGCCAGCGACTTGCGCAGCGCGAGCATCTCGGCGCTCGATTGCTGGATATCGACGAAGATCGGGTCGAGTCGCTGGATCACTGCCAGCGGGTCGGCCTGGTTGGTGGTGACCAGCGCGCCTTCGGTGACCAGTGAGCGCCCGATCCGGCCGGTGATCGGGGCGGGGACGCGGGTGAAGCGCAAATTGATCTGCGCGGTGCGCAGCTGCGCATTGTTCTGTGCCACGGCGGCAGTCGCCTGACGCGCCTGCGCCGCGGCGTCGGTATAGTCCTGCTGGCTCACCGCTTCCATCTTGGCAAGCGGGCGATAGCGGTCGGCGCGAATCCGCGCGGCCTCGGCGGTAGCGCGCGCGCTCTCCAGATTGGCCTGCGCCTCGGATGCCTGTGCCTGATAGAGGCTGGGATCGATCTGGTAGAGCGTCTGCCCGGCGCGGACGATCGAGCCTTCGGTGAAGAAGCGGCGCTTGACGATGCCAGCGACCTGGGGGCGAACCTCGGACATCTGAAACGCCGTGACGCGGCCCGAAAGCTCGACGGTCACCGGCACGCTGGTCGGCTGCACCACGACGAAGCCGACTTGCGCCGGGCCCGCCACGCCTTTCTTCTGGGCGCTGTTGTTGCCGCTGCCACAGGAGGCGAGAAGAAGGGCGGCCGCGAGTGCCGTGGCCGATCCGGAGATGTTCGAAAGCTTCAGATTCAAATCGCAGACCCGCTCGTAGCGCCTGTTGTGCAGCGCAGTTCAGTTCCGAAACCCGCCCATAGGGCAGCTGGTTGCGCGGCGACTAGGGAAGAAATGTATCAGGATGTGTCAGACACATGCCAGATACACGATAGGGTCCGGATGCACGAAAGGCCGCCCCTTTCGGGACGGCCTTTTTCCATTGCCGGCCGCTGCGGCGAGCGACCATGTTTCAATGCCTCAGGCGGCAGCCCCGATGGAGCGAACCGAAGCCTGAGTGCGCGCCGCAGACGGCGTGGGACAATGAGACATTCGATCACCTCCTTCCATGTTGTTGAACTTGCATCGGAATATGGGATCGCGGCGACGCGTTTAAAGGGAGTGGCGCAAATTTCGTGAACGCCTTAGAAACCGCGCCAAATGGCACGTATCGAAACCCCAAAGCGCATCCGGGGCACCCAGGACATCTTCGGCGACGAGCAGCGGCGTTTCGCGCAGGTGCTCGACACGTTCGATCGGGTGCGCCGCCTATATTGCTTCCAGCGGCTCGAGATCCCGATTTTCGAGGCCACCGGCGTGTTCGCACGCTCGATGGGCGAGACCAGCGACGTCGTCTCGAAGGAGATGTACACCTTCGAGGACCGCGGCGGCGATTCGATCACGCTGCGGCCGGAGTTCACTGCCGGCATAGCGCGGGCATATATCACCGAGGGCTGGCAGCAGTATGCGCCGCTCAAGCTTGCCACTGCGGGCCCGGTGTTCCGCTACGAGCGCCCGCAAAAGGGCCGCTTCCGCCAGTTCCACCAGATCGATGCCGAGATCATCGGCGCGGCCGAGCCCGCGGCGGATGTCGAACTGCTCGTCCTCGCCGACCAGCTGCTCCACGAGCTCGGCATAGCCGAAGGCGTGACGCTCCAGCTCAACACTTTGGGCGACGCCGAGACGCGCGACGCGTGGCGCACTGCTTTGGTCGCGCATTTCGAAGCGCACCGCGACGCGTTGTCGGAGGACAGCCAGGTCCGCCTCGAAAAGAACCCGATGCGCATCCTCGATTCGAAGGACCCGCGCGACCGCCCGATCGCCGACAGCGCGCCCGACATCGACGCCTATCTGACCGAGGAAGCTGCGGCCTTCTTCAAGGCGGTCACCGATGGCCTTGATGCGGCGGGCGTTCAGTGGACCCGTAACAGCCGCCTCGTCCGTGGCCTCGATTACTACCGTCACACCGCGTTCGAATTCGTCACCGACCGCCTCGGCGCGCAGGGCACCGTCCTCGCGGGTGGCCGCTATGACGGACTGATCGGTTCGCTTGGCGGGCCCGAGACGCCGGGCGTGGGCTGGGCGGCGGGCGTCGAGCGTCTGGCGATGCTGATTGAGGAGCCGGAGAGCCGTCCGGTGGATGCAGTCGTAATCCCGATGGGCGAGAACGCTGCCGTTGCGGCCCAGCGTATCCTTGCCGAACTGCGGCGAAAGGGCATTTCGACCGACATGGCGTTCCGCGGCAACATGAAGAAACGCATGGCTAAGGCATCTGAAGCCGGGGCCAGATATGCCGTTATCATCGGTGATGACGAGCTCGCGACCGAACAAGTGACTCTCAAGGCACTTTATAGTGGAGATCAGGCAAAGCTGCTCGCGCACCTGACTGCGCAGACGCTTTGGGAATTCGTATTCGAAGACCACTACCTGGAGGACGGCGAGGCGCCGCTGCCACTGAACGAGCGCATGCCGCAGAAGCCGGCCGGGGCCGTTTTCTGGGCGCTTCCCTCAGGTAAGATTGTCGATACGCTGTGACCTCGATCCCCGCCGACCGCATTGCCGCGATCGAGGCGCGGCGCGACGAGTTGCAGGCGCTTATGGCGACCGGCGACTTGCAGGGCGACCGCTTCGTCCAGGTCTCGAAGGAATATGCCGAGCTCGAGCCCGTCGCGCAGGCCGCGGGCGAAGTGCGCCGGCTGCGCGCGGAGGCACAGTCGCTCCAGCATATGACTCAGGATGCCGATGACGAGATCCGGCAGATGGCGTCCGAGGAACTCCACGCAAACGGCGAGGCGCTCGAAGCCGCCGACCGCAAGCTCGCGCTTGCGCTGCTCCCGCGCGACGCCGCCGACGAGCGCGCCGCGATGCTCGAGATCCGCGCCGGCACCGGCGGCGACGAGGCCGCGCTATTCGCCGGCGACCTGTTCCGCATGTACCAGAAATATGCCGAGGGGCAGGGGTGGAAGGTCGAGCTGATCTCCTCCTCCGCGTCGGATTCGGGCGGGTTCAAGGAAGCGATCGCCTCGCTCGAAGGCAAGGGCGTGTTCGCCAAGCTGAAGTTCGAGAGTGGCGTCCACCGCGTCCAGCGCGTCCCCGCCACCGAGACGCAGGGCCGCATCCATACCTCCGCCGCCACCGTCGCGGTGCTGCCCGAGGCCGAGGAAGTCGACATCAAGATCGACGACAAGGATCTTCGCATCGACATCTATCGCTCGTCGGGCCCCGGCGGCCAGTCGGTCAACACCACCGATTCGGCGGTGCGCATCGTCCACATCCCCACGGGCCTCGTGGTGATCCAGCAGGACGAGAAGTCGCAGCACAAGAACAAGGCCAAGGCGATGAAGGTGCTCCGCACCCGCCTGTACGAGCAGGAGCGCGAACGCCTCCACGCCGAGCGCGCCGGCGCGCGCAAATCGATGGTCGGCTCGGGCGACCGCTCCGAGCGCATCCGCACATACAATTTCCCGCAGGGCCGGGTGACCGATCACCGCATCAACCTGACGCTACACCGCCTGCCCGAGATCCTCGAAGGCGAGATGGGCGAACTGGTCGGCGCGCTGATCGCGCAGGACGAGGCGGATCGTCTGGCGCAGCTGGATGGGTAGGACTCATAAAGCCCCTTCCCTTCAGGAGAGGGGTTGGGGGTGGGGCCTGTCCGTCTCACCCAGACTGCCGCTTGGGGCACTGCCCCACCCCAACCCTTCCCCTGAAGGGGAGGGGCTTTGATACGGCAGGCGCTCGTCGAGGCGACGCAGCTCCTCGCGCCCGTCACCGACACCTCCCGGCTCGACGCCGAGCTCCTCATGGCCCACGCGCTCGGCATCTCGTGCCAGGACTTGCTCCTCAAACACCTGGACGATCCCACCCCCGAAGCCTTCGGGCTCTTCCTGAACCGCCGCCTGGCCCACGAGCCGATCGCCTATATCACCGGCACCCGCGCCTTCTGGACGATCGAGCTGCAGGTCGGCCCTGGCGCGCTGATCCCGCGCCCCGACAGCGAGACGCTGATCGAAGCCGCGATCGAGCATTTCGACGAACGCGCCCCCGCGCGAATTCTCGATCTCGGCACCGGCCCCGGCACCTTGCTGCTCGCCGCGCTCGACCAATGGCCGCAGGCGACCGGGCTTGGCATCGACGCTTCGGAAGCGGCGCTCGGCTATGCCCGCGCCAATGCCGAGCGTCTGGGCATGGCCCACCGCGCCGAGTTCCGCCTCGGCGACTGGACCGACGGACTCGCCGAGCCGTTCGACCTGATCCTCGCCAACCCGCCCTATATCGGCACGCATGAGCAGCTTCCGGCCGAGGTGCGCGAGCACGAACCTGCCTCGGCGCTGTTCGCCGGGCCCGACGGCCTCGACGACTATCGCCGTATCCTCCCGGCGCTCACCGATCTGCTTGCGCCCGGCGGCGCCGCGGTCCTCGAGATCGGCTGGACGCAGGCCAAGGCGGTGTCCGCGCTGGCGCTCCAGCACGGCCTTTTGCCCGCCGTCCACAGCGATCTCGGCGGCCGTCCCCGCGTGATACTACTTACTTGAAACCGGCACCCCTGCGTCCCATATTTCCTCTTGGAGATTAGTGCACCACGGGCTAAGACAGCGCCGGGGCGAGGCACTTTCAACCAAGTTGTTGAAACATAGGGCTAAGGCCTACTCCATGGTCATGTGTGCCGCTGCAGTCCGGCGGCCATGGCGGGCGGAAGCGCCGTATCGGCGCTGTCCGCAAGTGTAACGTGCATCCGGGACCCCGATGGATCGACGGACGGCTTTAGTAGACAGGACATACAGACCTTGATGAACAATCGTCAGGCTAACAACGGCCGCCGTCGCGGTCGTGGCGGTCAGCAACAGCGTCAGGGCGGCAGCCCCAACCAGGGCAATGGCAACCGCATCGACAATCGCGCCCGCGGCAATGCGGCTCAGCTTCTCGAAAAGTACAAGAACCTTGCTCGCGATGCGCAGATGCAGGGCGATCGGGTCAACGCCGAATATTATCTCCAGTTCGCGGACCACTATTTCCGGGTGCTGAGCGAGACCCGCTCGCGCTTCGAGGAGGCGAACCCGAACCAGCGTCCGCAGCCGCGCCCGAGCAACGATATCGACGGCGACGACGAGGATTTCGAATTCGAGGCCGAGGGTAATCGCAGCGACGACCAGCGCGACCAGCGCGACGATCGTCCCCAGCAGCGCGAGCCGCGCTACGAGCGGGAACCGCGCCAGGACCGCGAGCCTCGCCAGGAAGCCCGTCGCGACCGCGACGATCGCGAGCCCCGCCAGGATCGCGAAGCCCGTCCGGACCGTGAGCCGCGTCAGGATCGCGAAGCTCGCCCGGATCGTGAAGCGCGCCCCGAGCGCGAACCGCGCCAGGATCGCGAGCCGCGCGAAGCCCGTGAGGGTCGCCGCGATCGCCGTCCCAATGCGAACGGCGCCAATGGCTATGCCAACGGACACCAGGCCGAAACGCCGGAAGCGCCTGCTCCCGAACTGTTCAACGAACAGCGCGAAGCGATCGAAGAGCGTGCGCCGCGTCCGGCGCGTGGCCGCGGCCGTCCCCGGCGCGAGGAAAGCGCCGAAGCCGATGCGCCGCAGGGCATCGACGCCGCAATCCTGCCGCCGGCGTTCGGCACCGAGGCGACTGCCGCCAACGATGCCGAGGAAGCACCAAAGAAGCCCCGCCGCCGCCGCGTGAAGAGCGACGACGCCGAGGTTCCACCGGCTGCGTAATCGCCGATTGATCACGGAGGGCTAGCCCTTCGCAACCGAACTGCTAGCATCCTCCTTCGGAACGGTCCGGGGGAGGATGCTTTGCGTTTGACGGCTCTTATCGTGGCGGCATTGCCGCTCGCCGCGCACGCCCAGACCGCACCCGACGAGCCCAATGCCCAGGGCGACGTCTCGGTGACGATCTACAATAACGACCTGGCGCTGGTGCAGGACAAGCGGACGCTGACTCTGTCCACCGGGCGCAACCGCCAGGAATTCGCCGACGTCTCGGCGCGGATCCGGCCCGAGACCGTCACGCTCTCTGCCGAGGATGCAGGGATCGTCGAGCAGAATTTCGACTATGATCTGCTCTCGCCGCAAAAGCTGATGGACAAGGCAGTCGGGCAGAGCGTGTCGCTCGTCCGCACCAATCCGGCCACCGGTGCGGAAACGCGCGAGACCGCGCAGGTCCTCGCCAACAACGGCGGTACGATCGTCCGCGTTGGCGACCGTATCGAAGTGCTCAGCGGAATGAACGCCCGCGTCGTCTTCGCCAAACTTCCCCCCAATCTGCGCGCACGGCCGACTCTGTCGGTGACGCTTGACGCGACGCGCGGCGGCGCGCGGCCGGCGACGCTCAGCTATCTTTCGAACGGGTTCGGCTGGAAGGCGGATTACGTCACCTTGTTCGACGAAGCGGCGGGCAAGATCGACGTCCAGGGCTGGATCACGCTCAACAACACCAGCGGAACGAGCTTCCCCAATGCCCGCACCCTGCTCGTCGCCGGCGCCCCGGGCGGGCAGGTGAACAGCAGCCCGCGATTCCAGCCGCGCAATCCCTCGGGCAATCGGCCCGGCACCGAAAGCGCCAATCGCGAGCGGCTCGGCGACTATTATGTCTATCCGATTGCCGGACGGACCACGCTCGCCAACGCCCAGCAGAAGCAGGTCAGCTTCCTCGACGTCAGTGGCGCCCCCGCGGCCAAGGCCTATTATTTCCGCAACGATTGGCTGAGCAGCCTCAACGAGGCGGCGAGTGTCGATACGGTGCTGCGCTTCTCCTCGTCGCGCGCCGGCGGCCTAGGCGATGCGCTGCCCGCCGGCACGGTGCGCGTCTATATGCGCGATGCGCGCGGGCAGCCGCAGTTCATCGGCGAAAACAACATCCCGCACACGCCGATGGGTTCCGATCTCGCGCTCAAGACCGGCGAGGCCTTCGACGTGAAAATCCAGCCCACGGTCGAGAAGCGGGCGCAGATCGACAGCAACGAATGGGCACGCAGCGAGCGGTATCGGATCACCGATCGCAACGGCCAGACCAGCGAAGTCACGGTCGATCGCGCCGTCACGTATTGGCGGACGACCATGCGCTACCGCGTCACCAATGCGCGGCCCACGCCGGTGATGGTCGAAGTGGTGCAGGGCGGGCTCGATCATTGGTGGTGGCACGACAGCCGCGTTCCCAACGAGAGTATCAAGGGCACCCAGCGCTCGCAGGACGAGCGCGTGTGGCTGGTGAGCGTCCCCGCCAATGGCGAGACCAATCTCACCGTCGATTTCGACACGCGCTACTGACCCGTAGGATGCGCTGGCGGAGCCTCGCCTGGTTGATCCTGCTCGCGGCCGCACCCGTCGCCGCGCAACCGATGGTGACTTCGGTCGCGCCCGAAGGCGTTGCAGTCACCATCTATCGAGCCGAGGATCGCGGCCCGGATTCAGCGATGAATCTCGGCTGGCTCCAAGGCTATGCGCTGGTCACCGAGCGGCGAACGGTGACGATTCCTGCAGGCCGCGCTGTGATCCGCTTCGAGGGAGTTGCGGGCGGGCTGCTTCCCGAAAGTGCAATCGTTACCGGCCTTCCCGCCGGCGTGCGCGAGAAGAATCTCGACGCCGACCTGCTTTCGCCACGCAGCCTGTTCGCGCGCTCTTGGGGCCGGCCGGTGGTTCTGCGCCGTACCGATCGCAACACCGGTGTCGTCCGCGAAGAACGCGCGGTGATCCGTTCGGGCGAAGACGGCGCCGCGATCCTCCAGACGCAGGGCGGTTTCGAAGCGATCAATTGCGGCCCCCTGCTTGAACAGCCTGTCTATGAAGGCGTGCCTGCCGGCCTGGCGCCGCGTCCGACGCTGTCGATCGAGACCGATTCGCCCGCCGCGGCGACGGTGACGATCAACCTGTCCTACCTCGCCTGGGGTTTCGACTGGCAGTCCAACTATGTCGTCAATCTGCACCAAGGCGGCAACCGCGCCGACCTGACCGCCTGGGTGACGCTTGCCAACAGCGATCCTACCAGCTTCGCCGATGCCGACATGGCAGTCGTGGCGGGCAAGGTGAACCGCGAAGACCAGCGCCGCTATCAGTTCACTCCGAACCAGTCGCTGGTGCTGAAATGCTTCTTCCGCCCATTACCCCAGGATTTCTCTAATCTGGCGCCGCCGCCGGCGCCTGCGGCGATGTACGAATCAGCGGACATCGTCGTCACTGGTATGCGCGCATCGCTCAAGCGGGCGGCGGCGGCACCGGTCACTGTGGTCGGCGAGGATCTCGGCGACCTCAAGCTCTATCGCATGCCGATCCCGACGACCGTCGCATCGAATGCGCAGAAGCAAGTCGCGATGTACCTCAAGCCGGACGTGAAGACGGCGATCGTCTATTCGAGCTGGATTGATGCCAGCGACCCCAGTTCGTTCGCCATCGAACGGGGCCTGCGCTTCCGCAACAAGAAGGAGGACGGCCTTGGCGTGCCGCTTCCTGCCGGCAAGGTCGCGGTGTTCGAACCCCTGGGCGAGACATTGGGATTGTCGGGGGAAGGCAGCACCGGCGACAAGGCGGTGGGCGAGGATGTCGATGTCATCCTGGGCGAGGCCGAGGGGCTTTCGCAAAGCGCCATCGTGTCCGGAGACGGCAGTCATTCGCTGACGATTTCGAACGCGCATCCCTGGCCGATTCGCTTCGAAGGCCAGCTCGCCTTCGACGACACCCACTACCGGCTCGAAAAGCCATCGGTCCGGCTCGGCCGCAAGAATGGCCGGCCGCTCTGGGCCGTCAAGGTGCCTGCCAATGGTGTGGCAACGCTACGCTATCGCCTCGCCCGGATCGCAAACTAATCGATGTCGATTTCGCCCTTCAGCCGGTCTTGGACTCGCGCGTCGTGCCCGCTGCCCGAGCTCAGGAACATCAGCCCCATCAGCGCGGCGGCGAGCATCATCGTCAGGAATACGCCGAGGAACGTCGCGCTGATGGTGACGAAGTTGAGCGATCCCAGCGACCAGTAGAGCGCCAGCTCGGCGATGCCCGCGGTTAGCAGCGACACCAGCGCCATCCATTTGAGGATGCGCCGATAGCGTCCCCAGGCGAAGTCGGCATATTTCGGGTCATCGAGATCTTCCCGCGGCGTGCTCATGATTTTGCAATTGGACGCGAATCATGGGAGAAACAATCGCCTGAACCCGAAAGCGGAGACTTGCGATGACCATCGCCGCAATCCTGGGGGGAAAAGGACATGCCGTGGTGTCGATCGCGGGGGACAGCATCGTGGCGGAAGCCGTCGCGCTGCTTGCCAGCCGGCGCATCGGCGCCGTACCCGTTATCGATGGCGACGGCGTGGCCGGAATCTTTTCCGAACGCGACGTGATCTACAGCCTCGAGCGGGAAGGCGCCGCGGCGCTTGACCGCAAGGTGCGCGACGTGATGACGGCGCCGGCGATCACCGTCACGCCCGACGAATCGGTGCTCGGCGCACTGGCGCTGATGACCAGGCGCCGCGTCCGTCACTTGCCGGTAATCGATCGCGGCCAATGCGTCGGCTTCATCTCGATCGGCGATCTGGTGAAGTACCGCATCGAGCGCATCGAATCCGAAGCCGAGGCAATGCGCGCCTATATTCAGGCGGTTTAGCCGCGCCGGTTGCGGACCAGCGCTATCACTTCGTCGAGCGTACCGCGCGC